>CANNKG010000004.1 GCA_947505105.1 Methylococcaceae bacterium
GTCTTTTTTTATTTATCTTATAAACCCTTCCTTATTGTAGCTGTCACCCTATTTTGTAAAATACAAAGAAACATTTCACTGCGCTCTTTAGAGAGCTATTTGTCTGAGCATTTACTTGTTATCCTTGGTTTTAAGGGAAACACTCATGGTTATGAGGATAATTTTTGTTCAAGAAATTGCTTCAATAGCAAGGTATAGCGTTTAATATCTTCGAGTACGGCAGTTATTTCTGTAAACTTTTTATTCTGGGCATCGTGTTCGGCTTTAATCAAGATCTGTTCTGGAACGGAAGCCTGAAATAATGCAAAAATGCCCTTTAAGGTATGCAGCGCTCTGGTTAACACTTCCGCATCTTGTTTCTCCAAAGCCTCAATAATATTAGTTGCGTAGCTTTCGGCGTTGCTGATATACATTTCGGCCATATTGATCAGAATTTCGCGGTCGCCGCCCAATAATTCGAGTGCAGCGTGCCAATTACTGATCGGAAGTGCCTCGGCTGCGGCAGAAGCCTGACCGGCGCGATTTTTATCGGTGATCACCATGTTTTGAGATTTCTGCGCCGACGATTGGCTGGCATCTTCAGCCTTTCGCTGCTGATCATCTGCAGCGGGTTGTTTGGTTTCGAGTTCGGACCCTTCGGTTTCAGAAAAGTAACGGCCAATCACCTCAAAAAGCTCTTGGGCTTTAATCGGCTTGCTTAAATAGTCGTTCATACCGGACTCTATGGCACGTTCCCGATCGCCTTTCATCGCATTTGCGGTGATGGCGATCACTGGCATTGTAAAACCCAGCTCTCGTAATTTCCGAGTCGCCGTTAATCCATCCATAATCGGCATTTGGAAATCCATGAGCACCAAATCAAAAGTGTGTTGAGCAAGTTTTTCAAGACACTCTACGCCGTTATTGGCAATCGTAATTTTATGATGTTGTTTTTCGAGCAGTCGGATAGCGAGTTTTTGGTTAATTTCATTATCTTCGGCGAGCAAGATATCGAGTGGCTTGATAACTTTGAAATGCTGACTGCCTTCATCGCTTGAAAGCGGCTGTGCTACTGGACCTTGGAATACCGTATGAATGGCATCCAATAAATCGGATTGCGATGCGGGTTTTGAAATAATACACGCGATCTTGGCGGCGCGATTTCGAGCTTTACTCGCCGAATAAATACTCGAAAGCAGCATAATCACTGGGGCTTCACTTAAGTTTTGTTTTTGAATCTGCTCAATCAAGGAAAATCCATCGAGATCGGGTAATTCTTCATCAATTAACATTAATTCAGGCGGTTTATCTTGAGGCGATGGATGTTGTAAATAGGCTAATGCTTCGTCGGCTCGGCTAAAGGCAAAGACTTTCATACCCCAGCGATTAAGGGATTCACAGACCAGATGTTGCATTCGTTGGTTGTCGTCCACCAAAAGCACGGGCATTGCATTAAGTAACGTTAGCGGGGTGATCTTGGCTGGCGTAGTGCCGGAATTTTGCAGCCAAACCGTAAAATAAAAGGTGGTGCCTTTACCCAATTGACTTTTTAAGCCAATTTTGCCATGCATCAATTCCACTAATTGTTTGGCAATGCTTAATCCTAAGCCCGTTCCGCCATATTTACGAAAGACTGAGGCATCGACTTGTGAGAATGAGTTGAATACATCTTTTTGGCGATCATCGGGGATACCTATACCGCTATCTTCGACGAAAAATTGCAGACAGGTATGGTCATCTTTTTGACTTAAAAAACGCACTCGAATAATTATCTCGCCATGTTCGGTAAATTTAATCGCATTACCCATCAAGTTAATAATGATTTGTCCTAAACGACCTGGATCACCGATTAATCGTCTTGGAACTTCGGTATCAATGTCGAGTATGGTTTCCAGACCTTTTTGATAGGCACGAATGGCTAGGTTTTTAATGGTTTGGCGCAGCGATTGTTGGACATCAAATTCAATGTTATCCAATTCAAGTTTTCCAGCCTCGATTTTAGAGAAATCAAGAATGTCATTGATGATGGTCAGCAGAGCATTGGCCGAGCTTTTGGAGATATTGAGAAATTCGCGTTGTTCAGAAGTGAGCTCGGTTTCGAGCGCCAAATCGGTCATGCCGATGATGCCGTTCATCGGGGTGCGAATTTCATGGCTCATGTTGGCGAGAAAGGCGCTTTTGGTTTGATTGGCCATTTCTGCTGCCTGCATCGCTTCATTCAATAAGCGTTGTTGTTCTTTTAGATCGGAAATATCTTGAAATACTACGACTGAACCAATGACTCTATTGTTTTCTTGTAAAGGCGCCGTGGTGATCGACACCGGGAGGGTAACGCCATTTTTACAGCGAACCCGAGCCTCTATAGTGAAAGTTTGTTCCTGTAATAAATATTGTCGCATATCGATCACTTTATTTTGGAGATCGATAAATACCACCAGATTTAAAAGATCTCGCATGATCACTTCGCGTTTTGACCAGCCCAGAATATGTTCTGCCTGTTTATTCCAGAATGAACACAGGCCTTGCTTATCAATCGAATAGACGCCCTGCGTCATCGTATCGGTCAATTTTTGAATGAAGTTTCTGGATTCCAGAATTTGTTTTTCCAGATTTTTGGATAAGGTAATATCGGTACGAATTGAAATCAGCTGATAAACGTTTCCTGCTCGGTCCAGAAACGGCACAATGGACGCATAGACCCAATAGGATTTACCGGTATTGGTTTTACTATGCAGTTCGCCATGCCACACTTGACCGCTACTGGTTTTTTCAATGATATCTGAATACACGGCTTCACTGTTTTCACCGGAATGCATGGTCCAGTGATTTTTGCCGATCAATTCATCCGCTGGGTATTCGCTAAGTGCGCAAAACTTTTCATTGACGTGCGTAAAATTCCCGGCAGCATCCGAAAAGCTGATAATTGCGTGTTGATCGAATGCAAATTTAAGGTTGCTAATATTGGCTTCAGCGGTTTTTAACTCGGATTGTTGATGGCTTAATTTGATCAACAAATAAATCGCCCAGATACTGACCAGAATTGAAATTATGAACAAAAAACTTTGAATATAAAAAGTCGTTTGTTGGAGTTTTTTAAAATAATCATTGAGGGCGGTTTCAAAATTTTGGGTGAGGCTAGTTTGGTTACTATCCGTGGATAATTCCAGCATTTTGAAAATAGCATTATTTTTCTCGATAATGGCATCGGTTTGATTTGTGACCTCCTGTACCGTAAATTGTTGATTTGATGGAAATTGGCTAATGTTTTGTTTTAAATCATTATTCAGCGACTGAAGATTGGAGGTGCCGGGGGTAATTTTATTCGTGATCGCGGTGTTTAGCGATTGTTCCAATTGCTTGATTATTGAAGAATTTCCGGAAATGTCACGTATTTGTCTTCGAGTGAAATCGATAGATTTTCTTAAGGTGGTATTGTCAAGATAAAAGTTATTGACCTGTTGCTCCTTGAGTATTAACTTTAAACTGAGTTCGTCAGCGAGTTTGGTTAGCTCAGGAACGCCAAGTTTTTTTACGGCATAGTCACCCTCGGTAAGAGCGGCATTCAATTGTTTTAAATATTCGGAATTACCCGCAATTTCATTAAAATTACTCGAAATCCCGAACTGGTAACGCAACAGGTTTTGATTCAGCGCTTGATTGATCAAGGTCAGTTGATGGGTTTTATCCCGTAACCAAGTCTCTTGTTCTGGATTATTGGTTCGAATTGTATTGAATAAGACACCAAGCACCACAAGCATTGCAACGCCAAGAAAAAGATGCACGTAGGTAAAGTTTACTTTCATGTTTTAGATCTCTCGGTGTAAGGGCATGAATAAGGCATTAGATTTAAACTATAGTCGATTCGAGTTGTTCGTGAGCAATATTTTGATCAATAAAATATTGACGTGCTTGAGTATCATCTATGGCGCCATACGCGAGCGAAAGCTTGACGTACGCAGCTTCGATTGAGGTATTCCATATCATTCTGGCGCCGGCGTCCAACATTAATTGCGTCGTAATATAGGTATTTTCAGATATCAAAGCCGGTGCGAGGTAAAAAGAGATGCCTTGAGCTCGACAATGGCTAATAAATTTGATCAAGCTGTGTTGCTGGCCCCAGTTATCAGTAATACAGGCGGTTCCTGAATGATAGAGATCATGCACTATCACTTGAACATCCTGTAAATTGAAAAAATTATAGTTTAAACCCGGATAGGGTTTGATTAAGAGGATACTGGATGAAAACTGTAAACTGGATGGCAAAATATGGGGATTTGCAGTCAGCGAATTAGGAAACGGATTTAGTTCAATGAATTTCTGATCATCAAATTCAAGATAAGTCTTATCTTGAATGCTCATGAAGGTATCGTCGAGCGGAAAGCATGAACTTAAGCGACTGCCGAGATGAATTTTGACGTTTTGCTTTTGATTGCGATAAGCAACAAACACTCCAGTTTGTTGTTTTTGAATAATGAATTCGATCGCCGCATTAAAATTATCCAGACCATTGGCGCGCGAATCAGCGAGCGTAAAATTACTAGAGACTAATACCAAGGGTAATTTGACTTGAGCATATGCGAAACTTAAAGCGCACGCGCTATAGGCCAAGGTGTCTGTCCCATGGGTGACAATAATACCGTCGTATAGGCTATGATCAGTTTCGTCGATAGCGGCAATCAGTTTTTCCCAATGGTTTGGAACCAGATTTTCACTCAGAATTTCATAAGGCGCCAAGGTTTGAAATTGAATCTCGGAGGCACGCGGGTATTTTTTTCGGTATAGATCAATTAAGGTGTACTGATTGGCTGGATCAGTATTGATGACGTGTTTCTCAATGGTCGAACCTATGGTACCGCCAGTAAATATAAGCAATATGTTATACATAATAAATGATATTTTTACTTTGGAGTAAGTTTGTCAAGATGCATAGATCGGTTCACTTTCGAGATGGCAGTGTTTGAAGACACAGGGTATGATGCAAGGCCTTGATAAAAGTTTGCCCATACACGTAACTTTAACGAGTCATTTATGAAAATTTCGCTTATTGTGGCCATGGCGAGTAACCGGGTCATCGGTCTTAACAATCAGTTGCCGTGGCATCTTTCGGCAGATTTAAAAAAATTTAAGCGCATTACCATGGGACATCCGATCCTGATGGGCCGAAAAACCTTCGAATCGATTGGTCGTCCGCTTCCGGGTCGCACTAATATCGTGATCAGTCGGGATCCTGATTACCACTCGTCTCAATGTTTAATATTCAATGACATCGCGTCGGCTTTAGCGCATTGTCAAGACGAAGCTGAACTCTTTGTGATTGGCGGTGCCTCGTTTTATAGCGCCTTATTACCTCAGGCTGACTGTATCTATTTGACAGCAATTCATCAAGATTTTTCAGGTGATACGTTCTTTCCTGAAATATCCGACCATCAGTGGCAAGAAGTAGCCAGAGAAGATATTACCGATGATCTGACAGTGCCTTTTAGTTACAGTTTTATCACGCTGGCTCGTCTTACCTCATAGCGAGTGAAACCTGGAAAACTACGCTATTAGGTTTATTACTGACAATTATTGTGTTAATTTTAAGTATAACTGTTATTGCCAGTAATTCCAGAAAGCTTCGATAATTACTGGACGGAATGGGCAATCCCATCCAGTTGCTATAGGCTTAGCTTTCTAATTTTCTGTACTTAATGCGATGTGGATTGTCAGCATCGGTACCGAGACGACGATGACGATCAGCTTCATAGTCGGCATAGTTACCTTCAAACCAGACGACAGTGCTGTCACCTTCAAAGGCGAGCATGTGGGTAGCAATTCTATCCAGGAACCAGCGATCATGCGAGATGACGACCGCGCAGCCGGGGAACGCTAATAAGGCTTCTTCTAAGGCTCTGAGAGTTTCAACGTCGAGGTCGTTGGTTGGTTCGTCAAGCAGTAACAAATTGCCGCCGCTTTTCAGTAGTTTGGCTAAATGGACACGATTACGTTCACCGCCCGATAAATCGCCAATGCGTTTTTGCTGATCGCCGCCTTTAAAATTGAAGCGACCTAAGTAGGCGCGCGACGGCGTTTCATATCGGCCGACCGTGATCATATCGAGTCCGTCAGAGACTTCTTCCCAAACAGTTTTTTTATCGTCCATGCTATCGCGTAATTGATCTACATAAGACAATTGGACAGTCTGGCCAAAGATAACCGACCCGGAATCAGGTTGTTCAAGTCCTGCCATCATGCGGAACAAGGTGGTTTTACCGGCGCCGTTCGGGCCGATGATGCCGACAATGCCACCCGGAGGCAGTTGAAAGCTTAGGTCGTTAATCAAAAGTCGATCACCGAAGCCTTTCGATAAATTTTCGACATTGATGACAACGTCGCCGAGGCGCGGTCCGGGTGGAATATAAATTTCCTGGGTTTCGTTACGCTTTTGGACATCGGTAGAGGACAGTTCGTCAAAGCGTGCCAGCCTCGCTTTGCTCTTGGCGTGGCGGCCTTTGGGATTGGAGCGCACCCACTCCAACTCTTGTTTCATGGCTTTCTGACGGGAAGACTCTTGTTTTTCTTCTTGCAGCAAGCGGGTGCTCTTTTGATCTAGCCAACTTGAGTAGTTGCCTTCCCATGGGATGCCTGAACCTCGGTCAAGTTCCAAAATCCAGCCAGCGACATTATCCAGAAAGTAACGATCATGGGTGACGGCGACCACTGTGCCTGGATAATCATGTAAAAATCTTTCCAGCCATGCGACCGATTCAGCATCCAGGTGGTTGGTTGGTTCATCGAGTAGTAGCATGTCAGGATTTGACAGCAATAGACGGCACAGGGCAACCCGGCGTTTTTCACCTCCCGATAGCTTGGTGACATCGGCATCCCATTCTGGCAGACGTAAGGCGTCGGCCGCAACTTCAAGTCGGCGTTCGAGTTCCCAAGCACCCGCCGCTTCGATTTTATCCTGCAAATCTGCTTGTTCTGCTAAGAGGGCGTCGAAATCGGCGTCGGGCTCGGCAAATGCCTCATTAACAGCATTAAAGCGATCCAGAATGGCTTTGATTTCAGCAACGCCTTCTTCGACGTTACCGCGGACGTTTTTCGTCGGATCTAGCTGAGGCTCCTGTGAGAGATAACCGATTTTAATGCCTTTGAGTGGAATGGCTTCGCCTTCGATTTCTTTGTCCAAGCCGGCCATAATTTTGAGTAGCGTCGATTTTCCTGAGCCATTGAGACCTAATACGCCAATTTTGGCTCCTGGAAAGAATGAGAGGGAAATGTCTTTGAGAATGTATTTTTTAGGTGGAATGATTTTTCCAACCCGATTCATTGAATAAATGTACTGCGCCATAAAATTTTTGATAGAGAAGTAAAAAGGCTATTATTTCACGTTCTTGATGTGAAATTAACCGAAAACGATGATTATATTGTCGGCCTCTTAATTTCGATAGCAAATTCAGCAATTTTCAATAGGGTCAGTCTATTGTCGGGAAGGGTAAATCGAAGAACGCCTTTAACTCATCCGTGGGGGCTTGACGCCATCATCCATGCTGCCGATAGCTTTATTGGCTTCAAATTGAGAATTGCTGTAACAAATTTATAATCGTTTAAACTAAGATAAGTGATGATAAGATAATTTTTTTTTTCGGAATCCATTATGGCTACATTATCTACGATTGTTATCGAGCCTCGTTCCGAACACCGTTTTACGGTGATTTGGCTCCATGGTTTGGGTGCGGATGGGCATGATTTTGAGGGTATTGTTCCGCAATTACACCTCGCTGGAAAAGCCTCGATTCGGTTTGTATTTCCCAATGCGCCGGTTCGACCTGTAACTATCAATGGTGGAATGCGGATGCGTGCTTGGTATGATATTGCCGGGAGTTCCCTGGAGCGTCAAGTTGATTTTGCGGGTATTACTCAATCTTCCGCAGCGCTTGACGTGCTGATAGAGCAGGAAGTGACCAGGGGAATTGCACCGGAACAAATTATCTTGGCAGGCTTTTCACAAGGCGGCGTTATTGCGTTACACACCGGCTTGCGCTACCCCAAGCGACTCGCCGGCATCATTGCGCTTTCAACTTATTTACCCACTTTACCGCAATTAGCGAATGAAGCCTCCAAAGCTAATCAGGATTTGCCTATTTTTATGGCGCATGGCACCGCAGATCCCATCGTGCCGATTGAAATAGCGAAAAGTGCCTATCATCAACTCGTTGCCCGACATTATCCGGTTCAGTGGTGGGAATATGCGATGCAGCATAGCGTTTGTGCCCAAGAAATCGAGCATATCAGTCTGTTTATGCAGCATATTTTTAAAATTCAGGAATAAATTATCATGCACTTGCGGAAGTTTTTTGTTTTGTTGTTTTTTAGTGGTATTGCTTTTTCGGCTCAAGCCGAGATTGTCAGTGTGCCTATTTTTGCCAGTTATGATTTGTTGCGTGAACTGATGCTGCGCGAATTGTTTAAAAACCCTGATCATAGCGCAACCGTTAATGCGGATAAACTAGGTTGCACCACCGTTAATTTTGCGAAACCGCAAGTCAATGGAATTGAAGGTTTGCTGCAATTGCGGGCTAATGTAGAGGTTAAATTGGGTTTACCTAATTCAGCTAAAAAATGTACCGTATTGAGTGAATGGTCCGGCAGTACCGCACTTAAAGGAACTCCTGTCGTCGTTGGAAAAGATGCGCTTGCCGTGCAGTTCAAAGTTGTTGATGCTCAAGTATTTGATACCGCCGGAATGCCGATGAAGAGTGGTTTAATCAAGCAGGCATTGCAAACGCGTTTGCGGCCATTTTTGGAGCAATACCAATTAGATTTACAGCCTTCCTTAGCGCGGGCGAAAACCGTTCTTCCTTTATTAACCGAGCATTCTGCCGCGGAATCATTAGCGCGTTCATTGGCAAGTGTGCATCTTGGAACCTTACAAGCCGAAGCGAGTGGCTTGAAAATCAATGTCGATATGGAGGCATTGAATCCTGCCGTTGCCCAAACTCTTGTGCGAAATAATCCAGCCTCGGCATTGCCTGAGACGGCCCAGGAATGGGATAGTGTTCTGAGTTCTATTGTTAAACAATTGACTCATAAAACCAAGTCTCCCGAAATACGTGAGGCACTCCTTGAAGTGCTGCAGGATGCGCGACAACAATTAAAAAAAACGACCACCGATCGGGATGCCTTAAAAAGCATTTTTATGGCGAGTTGGGATCGTCTGGCACCTTTGGCAAAAACCATTGGAGCAAAAGCGCCGCAGCAGGATTTGTTACAACTTTTGGCTTATTTATCGGGCGCTGATTTGTTTAAAACGCTGGAAGCGTTGGAGAAAGTGTTGGGTGTTGATCTTTCGGCACAAGGATTAACGAAATTAATGCAAACCTTGGATAAGTAATATTGATGAACTTGAGTAATCCTAAAAAGAGCAGTTGAGACCTTAAAATTCCGTTCGCCCTGAGTTTATCGAAGGGTTGAACGGGATTTTAATGTACCACCGTCTGGGTGAACGCATAGAAAACCGTCCATGCTTCGACTGGGCTCAGCACGAACTGTTTTCTATGCGTTGAACGGCGCTTTTTAGGGTAATGCAAGTTTACGTAATTTAAATATTTTTTTGGAATTCATATGCAAATTTTAGGTGTTGATATTGGAGGCTCTGGAATTAAAGGGGCGATTGTGGATACCGATACCGGTGCATTGCTCACCGAGCGTTTTCGGATTGAGACACCGCAACCGGTTATTCCGGAAGCTGTTGCGGGTAGCTTGGTTCAGTTAGTCGAACATTTTGATTGGCACGGACCGATTGGTTGTGGTTTTCCTGCCGTTATTCAGCATGGCATTGCCCGAACTGCTTCGAATATTTCGCCCTTGTTTATCGGCTCACCGGTTGATCAACTTTTTACCGAGGCGACAGGATGCCCGTGCTATTGTTTGAATGATGCAGATGCGGCCGGTATGGCTGAGATGCGTTTTGGTGTGGGTGTTGATCATCAGGGCGTGGTTTTGTTAATTACCATTGGCACTGGGCTGGGATCGGTCATTTTCACTCAGGGCCAATTATTGCCGAATACCGAATTGGGTCATATCTATTTGGCAAATGGTTACAAAGCTGAGCACTATGCATCTGATGCGGTTCGAAAAAATGAAGATTTGGGTTGGAAGCGCTGGGGAAAACGATTCAATCAATACTTGCTGACGATGGAAGCTTTATTTTGGCCTGACCTGATTATTTTGGGGGGAGGCGCAAGTAAAAAATTCGATAAATTTGAAGAAAGCTTGACGATCGTAACACCCGTTATTCCGGCAACTTTTTTAAATCAAGCGGGTATAGTGGGCGCCGCGCTTTATGCCAAAGCGCGCTTACAAACCTGGCCGAAATGAGCTGATTAACGGGTTGGGTAGCAGCTCAGCAATAAAGTTTTTAACACTTCATTGCCGATCTGTCGGGTATAGTCGATATTGCGTTCTGGAATGTGCTCAGGATTGGGAACGGATTTTAGTGCGGCTTCGATTGAGCTTTCTCTCAATAAATGCAACATTGGATACGGGGATCGATTGGTGTAATTGGCTGCGTCATCTGGTGGTGCGCCATCAAAATAATAATCTGGGTGAAAGCTTGCGAGTTGATAGATACCTTCGTAACCATGCTCGATCAGCAAGTTTTCAGCCATTGATAGAAAATTAAGATAAGTCTCGAAGTTTTGGTAGCCGATCGGCAAAATAAGTAACGTGGTCTGAATTTCTAAATCGCAATCCAGGCGAAAGCATTCCATAATTAATGAGGTGAGGCATTCCATGTCATCTTCAGAATTAATGACGCAATAGCGAATAGTTTTATTGTCATATTCATGCTTTGCAAATGGACAAATGTTATGTGCAATCACGAACTTACTTAACCAAGCCATGGTTGCTTGGATGACTGGCTCTTGATCCATTATTGCGGCCTATTTCGATGAGAGTTATTGAAACGCTGTATGTGGAGTTAGAGAAATATCACTTACCATGAAACTAAAAGCCCCGATATTGGGGCTTTTAAAATCATTACACTGTTTGGGTAGCAATACTCATTAGCTGTGACCTGTGCCTTCAGCAATTCTTTTTTCGCGATTTTCGCGTAATTGTTCTAATTTTGAAAATACTCTGAGAATGTCGGTAGCGGAGACAATACCCACCAATTTACTATTGCTTACGACCGGTAAAGCACCGATTTTATGTTCCGCCATCAGGCCTGCGACTTCTGAAACTTTTGCGTCAGGGGTTGTTGTAATCACACCGCGGCGCATGATGTTTTGTACGCGGGTACTTACCACATGTAATTCACTGTTTTTTACAGAACTTTCAATCGCATTTGAATTACTTTTAGGGCCTAATGCTTTATATAAGTCGCGATCCGAGACGATACCAATAACTTTACCTTTTTCGACCACGGGTAGATGGCGAATTTTTTCGTAATTAATCAAAAAGAATACTCGATCTATTAAATCGTGCTGTTCTACTGTGAAAACTTTTGTAGTCATTATTTCTTCAACGCGCATTTTATAACTCCTGATTGATACAAAATCTGACAAGGATAGGGAAGTTGCGCTATTTTTACAAGAGTTTAATTAAGTGATATAAAATATCCAGTTATTGAGCTATTTTGCAAGTACATCGACAGTAGATAATTTCTTCACCCTGTGTTTGCTAACTGGTTGTTAAATTGAACTAAGTTTATTTTTTATCATTTTTTGGAGTGTTTCATGCGCATTATTCTTTTAGGTAGCCCAGGGTCTGGAAAAGGTACACAGGCACAATTCATCATCGAAAAATATGCTATTCCACAAATTTCGACCGGTGATATGTTGCGAGCTGCTGTTAAAGAGGGCACGCCTTTGGGTATCGCAGCTAAACAAGTTATGGATGCTGGTGGCTTGGTTTCCGATGATATTATTCTCGGCCTGATCAAAGAGCGAATCACTAAAGCCGATTGTGCGAATGGCTTTCTTCTTGACGGATTTCCCCGCACTATTGCACAAGCGGAAGGCTTGGCAGGTATGGGGCTGACTCTGGATCATGTAATTGAAATTGTGGTGCCGGATGAAGATATCGTCAGACGTATGGCGGGACGCCGAGTCCATCCAGGTTCCGGTCGGACTTATCATATTGAATTTAATCCTCCAAAAACCAAAGGGATGGATGATGTCACTGGTGAGTCGTTGATTCAACGTGACGATGATAAAGAGGAAACCGTGCGTAAGCGTTTAGAGGTTTATCATGCTCAAACCAAGCCTTTGGTAAATTTTTACTCATCGTTTGGGCAAGGCATTCAATTTAATTCAATTGTCGGAACCGGTCAGGTAGCGGATATCACTGCCAAAATTTTCACCATACTCGGTGAATAATTTTGGCTTAATGTAAGAATTGTGACTGGATCAAATGCCTGGTTTATGTTGAAATTATCCGCAACTTCAGATTAGTGATTTTATTTAAAATCAATTTGTTGTACTAGACTATTAAGAGCTTTATTTAAAGGCGAACTCATGATGCGCGTAGAAAATGCTCGAAATAATCGATTACATAAATCTTGAGTGTTGTAGTCTTAAATAACGGACAGCTCGGCTTTTAACAGTATTTTAAAGAGTATTAATTGAGTATAAATGGAAAGAAATAATGACGAAATTGTATAACGTTGCAGTAGTAGGAGCTACCGGTGCTGTTGGTGAGGCAATGCTGGCTATTTTGGAAGAACGAAATTTTCCGGTCGGTGAGGTTTTTGCGTTGGCGAGTGAGCGATCGGTTGGAAAAAGAGTTTCATTCAAGGGTGGTACCCTAGTGGTACAAGATTTAGCGAAATTTGATTTCAGTAAAGCCCAGATTGGTTTATTTTCAGCAGGAGCCTCAGTATCTGCCGAATATGCCCCTAAAGCTGCTGCAGCGGGCTGTATCGTAGTCGATAATACCTCATATTTTCGTTATCAGGATGATATCCCTTTGGTGGTTCCTGAGGTCAACCCTGAAAAAGTTGGCGATTATAAAAATCACGGCATTATTGCGAATCCGAATTGTTCAACTATTCAAATGCTGGTAGCTTTAAAGCCTATTTACGATGCTGTTGGGATTACCCGGATTAATGTATGCACTTATCAAGCGGTTTCTGGAACCGGTAAAAAAGGCATTGAAGAGGTCGTAAAACAAACTACGCAATTGTTAAATTTCAAACCGATTGAGACAAATGTTTATCCTAAACAAATTGCCTTTAATGTTTTACCACAAATCGATGTGTTTTTAGAAAATGGCTACACTAAAGAAGAAATGAAAATGGTGTGGGAGACTCAGAAAATTTTGGGTGATGCCTCGATTAAAGTCAATCCTACTGCAGTTCGAGTTCCGGTATTCTATGGTCATTCCGAGGCGGTACATATTGAAACTGGCGCCAAGATTTCAGCTGAAGAAGTTCGGGAGTTGTTGAGTAAAGCTCCAGGGGTGACTGTGCTTGATACGCGCGAAAATGGTGGTTATCCGACGGCCGTTACTGAATCCGCTGGCCATGATGATGTATTTGTTGGGCGTATTCGCGAGGATATTTCTCATCCAACCGGTATCGATATGTGGGTGGTGGGTGATAATGTGCGCAAGGGTGCTGCGCTCAATAGCGTTCAAATTGCAGAAGTTCTGGTAAAAAATTACATTTGAGCTAAGCTTTAGACAATGTTTGACTATACATGGCTATAAATTTGGTTACTCGCATACAGGAGAGCAAATGCGTAATTTCACTAAAACTTTAGTTGCTGTTTCATTATTGACAGCCACTAGCGCTTATCCTTTAGGGATTGGCGGTATTAAGTTGCATTCGGCTCTGAATCAAAATTTGAATGCTGAAATTGCGTTGGTGACTTCCGGCGAAACGCCTGAGGATATCAGCGTAAAGCTTGCGTCTCCTGCTAAATTTGATGAAGCTGGAATTCCTTGGAGCTATTTTCTGTCCAAGATCAAGTTTTCGACTTCCGTGAAACCTAATGGATCGGTGGTGATCAAACTGTCTTCTAATGAAGCTTTAAAAGAACCTTTTTTGAATTTTCTTTTGGAGGTCAGTTGGCCAAAGGGAAGTTTGTATCGTGAATTTACGGTACTTGTTGATCCTCCCGCCACCTATAAACAGGCAGTAGTGCCGGTTATTTCTCAGAATGTTGAAGAGAAGCCGAAAGTTCAATACCGTCAGAATGTTGAAACTTCAGTGCCAAAATTCGCACCTTCGGATAAATTTGCCGACAATGAACCGGTAACCGATTATGGGCCGGTACGTAAGCGAGATACCTTATGGGGTATAGCAAGTCGTGTTAAAACACAGGATGTCTCTGTCGCTCAAATGGCAATGGCGATTTATGAAGCTAATCCCGATGCTTTTGCCAAGCCTAATGTTAATCACTTGATTGCTGGCAAAAACCTTAAAATACCTGATTCTCAAACGATACTAAAATTATCTCAGGTTGAAGCTTTACGACAGTTTAAACAACATAAAAGGGATTGGCGGGAGCAGCAAGCTCTTGAACAACAGGCAAGAAAAGCTTTACAGGTCAAGAAATCAGTACAAGCTATAGCTGATTCCCAGCAAAAATCACCAGAATCAGCGTCCGAGTCCAGTGTCGATGAGAAAGCAAATACTCAGTTGACACTCGAGCCACCAGTAGAAGATGTCGTAAATGGAAAAGCCGTTGTCTCGGCCAATGGTGGTAAAGAAGTCAACCAGAAGGCTCTGAATAATGGTGACGATGTTTCTTCAAATGCTTTGAAAAACCAATTAGAATTGGAAAATAAAGGTTTGCAGGAGCGTTTTGAGCGCATTGAGCAGCAATTATCGATGATGCAGAAGATGCTCGAACTCAAAGATGAGCAATTGGCTAGTTTGCAAAATCAACAGACTTTTAAGCCTGAGGCCTTGTCTGATGAATTAAAAGAGCCTGTGGTCAATGCACCTCCGGTCGCTGCCCCAGTAACTCCCGTCGTATCTCCTCAGGAGGGTCAGAAGGAGCCTGTTGTTGCTGATTCAAATAATCCGACCTCTGAACCTATTCAACCAGCTCCAACAGTCGTTGCCCCGGCTAAAGCGCCTGAAAACGCAGTGCCTCCGGCGAAACCAACGCCTGTTAAACCGAGTCAACCCGAAGCTACTCCTGCCGACATCAGTGATCCGTATTCCGATTATTATTTATTGCTCGGTGGCTTAGCCGTCAGTATTCTAAGTGGTTTGGGACTGCTTTGGTGGCGTAAACGCAAGACTGAAGAACGGCTAGATACCGATATGTTTGCGGCATCAAGTCAGATTACTTTGCCTGATGAAGACATTACAGAAGACAAAGAACTTTCCGTAGCGTTGGTTGATGACAGCTCGGCTTACAATGTCGGTATGGTCGGAGAGAGTGCTTTTTTAAGTGAGTTTACGCCAAGCGAGTTTGACGCCTTCGAAACGCATCAAACTGAGCTTGATCCAATCTCCGAGGCTGATGTATATCTAGCATATGGTCGTTATCAACAGGCAGAGGATTTGATGCGTCAAGCAATTCAAGATTATCCCGGTCGTGATGATTGTAAATTAAAATTATTGGAAATTTTTCAAGCAAACGAAAATAAAGCCGCTTTTGATAACTTTATTAAAGATTTAATCAATAAAGGTAAGCATAACGACAAAGTATTTTGGAACAAAGTGATCGAAATGGCCGAAGAGCTTAGTCCAGGTTCCGGGGTACTAATTGGTCAGGCGGGCAATACCCCAATCACGACTGATGCGATGGCTATTATAGCTGAAACGCCGCCAGTCCTCCCAGCCGAGGTTAAAGCAGTCGGCAATCCACTTCAATTTGATTTGACAACTTTTTCGGTGGATGACGATTTAGGGTTTAGTGATGTTGACTCAAGTACCGATCACACGAACACTACGGAATCTTTTCCGGTACCAAAAGCTGAGTTAAGTGAGACTTCGATTTCGGTTGATGAACCAAGTTTTCACTCAATTGATTTGAGCAAGAAGGGTGATGAATATTCCTCAGGTTCAACTGGTGCTCCTGATGATATGCTTGATTTTAATCTGGATTTATTTGCTGGCGATACAACTACTACTGCTAAGGATGTTTCGGTAAACAATTTCAACGAAGATTTTAACAGTATCGATTTCGATTTAGATGCGTTTTCGCCAAAATCTACTCCCGCCCAGAAGGAAACGCCAGATTCAAGTTTCTCCGATGATAACAGTTTAGATTTCGATTTGAGTTCTTTCTCGACTGATAAACCACAAGCGCCTTTTTCGGAATCTGCCCAGGATAATCACGATGTGGCATTTGATTTGAATGCATTTAGTAATCATGACGAGGCTCAAGTTGAACAGAAATTTAATGTGGAGTCGGATCAACTAAACATGCTGGAATTTGATCTTACCGGCTTTGATAAAACCGAAGTTTCACCTGTTAACGAAAACTCCAAACAACAGAATCGGTCTGATTCGAATGATGAGGATTTATTGAAATTATCCGAAAATACAATCGATTATGAAATGTCAGCGACTATTTCAGATCTGGAAACGAGTTTACAGAATGATTTGAAAAAATTTAATTTTGAGGGTGAGAATGATAATCTCACTGAACAAACCTTTGATTTGTCTATCGATGATGAAAAATTACTCGAAAATTATGATTTTTCATTGCCGGATTTTCAGATCGAGCAAGAACCTTCACCAGAACCATCAACAGAAATTGATTCAGAATTGGCGACCGATGATTTTGATTTTGATTTCGGCTTGCCAAAAATTGATTTGATTGAACAGAAACATACCGGTTCAAAGCACTTTAAGGTAGATGATTTAGCTGATAGTGATGATACATTGGAAACTCAGCTTAATTTGGCGAATGCCTATATTGATATGGGCGATATTGATACTGCCAGAAGCATTGCCGAGGAGTTATTCAAGGGATCTGCTGAGCAGAAAAAAGCAGCCCAAGAAATCTTAAATAAAATTAACTAATGTTTTTTTGCTTAGTTTTTAAAGGGTTTGTTGAGCGGTTTCTTCGGATAAATGTAAAGTTTTAGAATATTATCAGAGCATATCGTCCATAGACATAGATGATTAAAAATGTTTGTAACAATTGACGTCTATGTGTGATGACGTTTTTTTTCATTCTTCGCAATAAATATCGTCTCATTTTACTAAATTTCCTTGAAATGACTATTTTGATAGTTGGTGCGAAATTTTCCATATCAATTGATTTTAAAGTTTGCTTAAATGACTAAGTAGGCCAAACTATGATTTGATGGTATAGCGTACGATTTAGATACGGAAAACGTCGTTTGAATATCCTCACAATAAAAAAACTTGAGACTATAATAGTCTGTTGCTGATTCTTTGAACCAAGTCAAAGCCAATTGTTGATAATTATTAAACTTTGAATTAGCTTAATTCTTAGGTTTGAGTCGCTAAAGCTGTGTTTAAAAGCTTATTATTTTTTGATTGAATTTTAACGGGATCGTTTCACATGGCTGAACAAAAAGCTAACCACGAAGAGAAAAAATCTTCCAAGAAGCTTATTATCATAATTATTGCGGTTGTGCTGTTACTATTGGGTGGAGGAGGTGCTGGATATTATTTTTTTATCCATAAGGCAGAATCAACCGGGGAAGATAAGGCAAAAGGTCATGGTGCCGACAAAAAATCGCTTAAGAAAAATGCTGAAGCCGAACATGAGGTTGAGCATGAAGCTGAATCAGAGCATGAAGCTGAATCAGAGGAAGGCGATGAAAAAGAGGGTGCCAAAGGGCCGATTTATTTTGATATGACTCAACCTATGAATGTCAATTTCCCTAAAGGAAGTGGCGCTACGATTGTGCAAATATCGCTATCGTTTCTGGCAAATAGTGAAGCGGTTACCTCGGCACTTAAAAAGCACGAACCTATGTTACGTAACAATCTGATGATGAAAATCAATGCTCAAAGTCCCGACCAATTGAAAACCAAGGAAGGAAAAGAAGCTTTACGCGTAATCATTCTCGATGAGGTAAATTCCATCCTTGATAAGATGGCACACGGTAAACGCGTAAAAGAGGTTTTTTACACTACTTTTGTGATGCAATAAGTTATGCCAGCTGCAGATTTACTTTCGCAAGACGAAATTGATGCGCTCTTACATGGTGTTGACGATGGCGCAATTGAGACTGACGCGGATGTCGTCGATGCGCTAGCCACTCGGCCTTATGACTTTAATAGTCAAGAACGGATTGTGCGTGGGCGTATGCCTACGTTGGAAATGATTAATGAACGGTTTGTGCGTTATTTACGGATCAGTTTATTTAATTTTTTGCGCAGAACCGCCGAGGTTTCTAATTCCGGTATCCAAATTTTAAAGTTTTCGGAGTATGTTCAGAGTTTATTTGTACCGACTAATTTGAATATTATTCGCTTTTCTCCTTTGCGGGGGCGGGCTTTGATTGTGATGGAGCCCCGTCTGGTTTTTACCGCCGTCGATAATTTTTTTGGCGGTGGTGGGCAGTTTTATAACAAAGTAGAAGGCCGGGAATTTACCCCGACTGAAATGAGGGTCATTACCTTAATTGTCAATATGATCTTTAAGGATCTGACTGAGGCATGGCGTCCTGTGATGGATGTGGAGCTCGGATATTTGAATTCCGAAGTTAATCCGCAATTTGCTAATATTGTGAGTCCAACCGAGATTGTGGTGATATCGACTATCCACATCGAGCTTGAGGGTGGGGGCGGTGATATCAACATTACATTGCCTTATTCAATGATCGAACCCATTCGAGATCTTTTGGATGCGGTTGGAAGTGATCGAGGAGAGGTTGATGGACGCTGGCAAGATTCGTTAAAAAAAGAAATTATGCGTTCGAAAGTGACTCTCAATAGTATATTAAGTGAAAAAATATTGTCGATTAGTAATTTGATGCAGTTAAAAAAAGGCGACGTTATTCCAATAGATATGCCGGATCAAGTTGTCTTAAGGGCGGAAGGTGTGCCGGTGTTTTTTGGAAAAGTCGGTCTATCGGATGGCAATTATGCCATTCAAATCACTGAAAAAATTACTCAAGATACCTTCCTTTAAGCATCACACTAATTGTGAGCATGACGTTCAGCTCTGAAATATGAATGGCGCGAATCTGTTATCTGAGATTAATGTTATCTCAGTATATTTACAAGAATAGGACATAAACCATGAGTGAAGATATATCTGATGACGAATTAGCCGATGATTGGGGTGATGCCCTTAAAGAGCAGGCAGAAGCCGGAGGCGGTGGTGGCGAAATTGATGCAGATTGGGGAGATGCCTTGCGTGAACAAGCACATGCTGATCGAATCCAAACCGCTAGGTTTGAAGAGTTTTCTGAAAGTGGCGCAGGACGTTCCTTCCCTGAAGGGGATGAAATCAAGATGGATGTTATCCTGGATGTCCCGGTTACTATCTCCATGGAGATCGGTCGAACCTTGATCAGCATTCGGAATTTGCTCAAACTTAATCAAGGATCGGTGGTTGAGCTGGATCGCCTTGCCGGTGAACCGATGGATGTATTGGTTAATGGCACCTTAATCGCTCACGGCGAGGTGGTTGTTGTTAATGACAAGTTTGGCATTCGTTTAACCGATGTGATTAGCCCTTCTGAACGGGTTAAAAAACTTGGTTGATGGTTCTAAAATTAAATTTATGCATAGCTTTGCTACTCCAAAGGATAGCGAATCCATGGCGCAGTTCAAGAAATGTTCTAAAGTATCGATAGCACTGATATCAAGCTTTCTATGGTCCCCCATCACTCTCGCGCAGGCGGTTGGACAATCGGTGCCGACCATCTCCTTAACCGATAGGCTTCAGTGGGTATTGGCATTATTGATTGTTTTAGGGTTATTTTTGCTCTGTATCTGGTTTTTGCGTAAATTAGGGACGTTAAACAACTCAATAGATAGCAGGTCTTTGCGGGTCGTGAGTGGTGTGTCGCTGGGAATGCGCGAAAAAGTTATTCTATTGCAGGTAGGGCGTAAACAACTGCTATTGGCGGTGACTCCCGGTAATATCGAAACCCTTGCGATTCTTGAAGGGGATGATTGTTTGCCACATAAATTTGCGAACACCTTGAATAAATCAAGTCCTAATTTTGCTGAACAATTAAATCGAATTCTTAAAGGTTCGTCCGATGTCTAAGTCAATATTAATGCTTGGAACTCTGGCGATAATGATCGGGCAATTAATGTGTCCAGTATTCGCTGCTACCGGTGTTCAGGCGGTGACAGTCACCACTAATGCGGATGGTGGTCAAACCTATACGGTGACCATCCAAATACTGGCCTTGATGACGATGTTAACTTTGTTGCCCGCCATGTTGTTGACGATGACCTCGTTTACACGCATCATGATTGTTCTGGGCTTGCTCAGGCAGGCGTTAGGGACCGGGCAGGCGCCAAGTAATCAGGTTTTGCTCGGCCTGTCATTATTCTTAACCATTTTTATCATGATGCCGGTCCTGGATAAAGTGAATAATGACGCTGTTCAGCCTTATCTGGCGGAAAAGATTTCAGTGACCGAGGCGATCGAAAAAGCATCAGAGCCGTTTCGGCTGTTTATGTTAAAGCAGACGCGCGAAGCCGATATTGAATTATTCGTCAGAATCTCGGGAAAGGGCGATCTTCAAGGACCTGACAATGTGCCGTTCTCTATTCTATTACCTGCCTATGTGACCAGTGAATTAAAAACGGCTTTTCAAATCGGTTTTTTGATTTTCGTGCCCTTCCTTATTATCGATTTGGTTGTTGCAAGTGTGTTGATGTCAATGGGGATGATGATGTTATCACCGATGATTATTTCCCTACCTTTCAAATTAATGTTATTCGTGTTGGCTGATGGTTGGTCTTTGATTATCGAGATGCTTGCGGCCAGTTTCTATGTTACTCAATAACACGGTACGTTTATGACACCGGAAACAGTGTATCAAGTCGGTCAGGATGCGATGATTGTGGCGATTAAACTCACCGCTCCGGTGTTAATTCCTTCATTGATTGTGGGCTTAGTGATTGCGATGTTTCAGGCCGCCACGCAGATTAATGAAATGACCTTGACCTTTATCCCAAAATTAATTGTGATTGGATTGGTCCTGATGTTTGCAGGTCCCTGGATGTTGCAGATGTTTCTTGATTATTTCCAGGATTTAATCCGCGATATTCCTTCTCTGATTGGTTAGCCGCTTGAATTATACCGAAGCGCAGTTACACGCTATTCTAGCCGCTTTTTTCTGGCCGTTTCTTAGAATCAGCTCTCTCTTCATTTCCTTGCCGATCTTTAGTATCAATGCGGTTTCGGCACGGATCCGACTATTGTTTTCGTTGGCGATTACTTTGGTTGTGGCTCCGCTGATCAAGATTCCGCCCGGCCTTGAAATATTTAGTTACGATGGCTTGATGGTGACGATTCAGCAATTGATGATTGGTTTAATGAGTGGTTTTGTTTTGCAGATTACGTTTGCGGCGGTGGTTTTTGGCGGGCAGGCGGTTGCATCCGGGATGGGGCTGGGTTTTGCGTCAATGGTTGATCCTCAAGATGGTCAGCAAGTACCTGTAATTGCACAGTTTTATGTTGTGATCTGCACCTTGCTCTTTCTCGTGATGAATGCTCACCTCTTGATTATTGAGATGTTGGTTGATAGTTTTAAAACCATTCCGATTGGCCTGGATGGTTTCGATAAAGCTGACTTGTGGATGTTACTTGAGTGGAGTCGACAATTATTTTCAGTCGGGTTGTTATTGTCGTTGCCGATGATTGCAAGCTTATTGTTTGTGAATATTAGTTTTGGCGTGGCAACGCGGGCTGCACCCCAATTACAAATTTTTTCGGTGGGCTTTCCGGTCACTATTGCGTTAGGGCTGTTTTTGATGTGGATGACACTGCCCGATGTAGTGGCTTTTATTTCAGAGGATATGTTAACCGATGCTTATGAGTTTATTGGGCAATTGCTCAAATTATAGCCCTATTCAGCATATTTGATAGGTGAAAGAGCATGGCAGAAGATTCAGATGACAAAACCGAAGAACCTACCGGTAAGCGCCTAGAGGATGCTCGCAAAAAGGGCCAAATTGCGCGTTCAAGAGAACTCAACACGCTATTGATGCTGATGGTTAGCGCGACCTTGTTGTTAATGTTAGGCGCTCAGATGGGACGCGATCTCTTGGCAATCATGAAATATAACTTCTCTCTTGAGCGTGTGGTTATCATGGATCCAGCTACGACCCTGATTTTCTTAAAACGTTCTGTTGTGGATGCTTTATTACTGGTTGCTCCGTTTATAGGGGTTTTGTTGGTGAGCGCTTTTGTAGGTCCGCTCTCCATGGGGGGGTGGAACTTTAGCTGGGAAGCGCTTGAGTTTAATATTGGCAAGCTCGATCCTATTTCCGGTATTCCGCGATTATTTGGAATCAAGGGCGTCATTGAACTTATTAAAGCCATTATCAAAGTCACGTTAATTTTTATTATTGCTTACTTATTGTTCAAAATGTATTTGCCTGAATTTGTCCATTTAAGTGACGAACCTGTGGATCAGGCGATTTTTCATGCCTTAAAAATTATTGCATGGGGATTTTTATGGTTAAGCGCGTCATTACTGGTCGTGGCGACGATTGATGTACCTTATCAACTGTGGAGTCATAGCAAGGAATTGAAAATGACTAAGCAGGAAATTCGTGATGAGTCTAAAGAGTCTGAGGGGAGTCCTGAGCTAAAAGGGCGGATTCGTCGCATGCAGATGGAAATGGCTCAAGGTCGCATGATGGCAGAAGTGCCTAAGGCTGATGTTATTGTAACTAATCCTACGCATTTCGCGGTGGCCTTGAAGTATGATCCAGGGAAGTCAAGTGCGCCCAAAGTGACGGCAAAAGGGATTGATTTGATCGCCGCTGAAATTCGTAATTTAGCGATAGGCGCCAAGGTACCCCTCGTCGCCTCACCGCCGCTGGCGCGTGCTTTGTACTATTCTACCGAATTGGAACAAGAAATTCCGAAGGGATTATTCATCGCAGTGGCACAAGTTTTAGCTTATATTTTCCAGTTAAAAACTGCAAAAGAACAAGGTTGGAATGCTCCGTTGCCGCCTCAGGAAATACCCATACCTAAAGAATATCGGAAATAAAGTTCGCTTTCTTATTTAAGATATTGAAATCATTATTTATAATGATTGACTGGTGTATTACTTGCATAGAGTTCAAGTTAAATAACGATTCTGGTTCTGTCGGTCAATAGTCGCCAAAAGAGTCTTTTTTATAAACCAAGCCAGTTTTTGGTATTTTAATTTTAAAAATTAAAAAAATTTGATGGTCTGATATGGAACTTGCTCGCGTTACATCAGTTTTAAAGTCCTTAGCCGGTGCTGGATTAGGCGCTCCGTTGGTCATTATCATGATTCTATCAATGGTAATTTTGCCACTTCCGCCCTTTGTACTTGATATATTTTTTACTTTCAATATTGCGTTTTCGCTAATAATCCTGCTGGTGGTGGTCAACGCGGTTAAACCATTGGAATTTGCCGCCTTTCCGTCAGTTATTTTGATTGCAACGCTGTTACGTCTTGCGTTAAACGTCGCGTCCACCCGTGTTGTTTTGCTTCATGGTCATAACGGTGGAGCTGCGGCTGGCAAGGTGATTGAAGCGTTTGGTGAGTTTGTGATTGGCGGCAATTTCGCCGTCGGGATTGTGGTGTTTGCTATTTTGGTGGTCATCAACTTTGTTGTGGTTACCAAGGGTGCTGGACGGGTTGCGGAAGTCGGGGCGCGTTTTACCCTCGATGCGATGCCGGGTAAACAGATGGCCATTGATGCCGATTTGAATGCGGGTTTGATCACTCAGGATCAGGCGCGTGAGCGACGCGCTGAAGTCGCGTCAGAAGCAGATTTTTATGGATCAATGGATGGAGCCAGTAAATTCGTGCGTGGTGATGCGGTTGCCGGTATTGTCATTTTATTTGTAAACATGATTGGCGGACTCGTGATCGGCGTCACCCAGCATGGAATGACGGTCTCCGATGCCGGCTCCATCTATGTCTTGTTAACCATTGGTGACGGCTTGGTTGCTCAAATTCCATCGCTGTTGCTCTCTACCGCGTCCGCGATAGTCGTCACTCAGGCGCGCGGTACCAGCGTCAATATCAGTGAACAGATTGGCGCTCAGCTTTTTCAAAACCCTAAAACCCTGATGATTACGGCGGGAGTGATCGCGATGCTGGGGGTTATTCCCGGTATGCCTAATCTGGTCTTTCTGCTGCTTGCCTCAATGTTGTTTGGCATGGCTTATTGGATGATCAATAAACGAAAACAGGCGTCGATGTCTCCCAGTGTTACGCGCGAAATCAGTAACCTCCCTCAACAGCTGATGCCGGAGGTCAAGGAGCTGGGCTGGGATGATGTTATGCCGGTGGATAGTATCGGGCTCGAAGTGGGCTATCGATTAATTCCCCTAGTCGATAAAAATCAGGGTGGGCAATTAATGACGCGCATTAAGGGGGTGCGCAAAAAACTTTCTCAAGAATTAGGCTTTTTAGTGCCTTCGGTGCATATCCGCGATAATCTGGATTTATCTCCAACGACCTATCGCATCTCGCTGATGGGCGTATCGGTAGGTGAAGCTGAAATCATGCCCGATATGGAAATGGCGATTAATCCGGGCCGGGTTTTTGGCAGTTTGCAGGGGAATCCTTGTCGTGATCCAGCGTTCGGCTTGGAAGCGGTCTGGATTTCACCCACGCAAAAAGATCATGCGCAAACCTTAGGTTACACCGTCGTCGATCCAGGCACGGTGGTCGCGACCCATTTAAGTCATATTCTGCAATCGCATGCTCATGAATTATTCGGCTATGAGGAGGCTCAGCAATTACTTGATAATTTAGCCAGATCAGCGCCAAAACTCGTCGAAGATTTAGTGCCAAAAACCATTCCGTTGGGTATTTTGGTCAAGGTATTACAAAATATGTTGCAAGAAAGCGTACCGATCCGGGATATGCGGAGTATTGCCGAGACTTTGATAACTTTTGGTTTGAAGAGTCAAGATCCTGACGTTTTGACCTCGGCGGTCAGAGCGGCCTTAGGGCGACTAATTATTCATGAAATCAACGGGATGAATCAGGAATTACCGGTCATTACCTTGGCCCCTGAATTGGAACAGTTGTTGCATAAATCATTGCATACAGCTGGTGAAGGCGGTGCAGGTATTGAACCGGGTCTTGCTGAACAAATGCATAAATCATTGGAAGAAAGTACGCAACAAATGGAAATGGATGGACAAGTGGCGGTGCTCCTGGTGTCATCTTTCCTAAGACCTTGGTTGGCAAGATTTGTACGACATTCGATTTCAGGATTACATGTTTTAGCCTACAATGAGATTCCTGAAGATCGGCAAGTCAAAGTGGTGTCAACCGTTGGCCAGCGTGCATAACATGAGTGGAGTCGCACGATGAAAATTAAACGTTTTTTTGCAGCAGATATTCGTCAAGCCATGAAAATGGTCAGAGATGAGTTAGGTTCAGATGCTGTTATCATGTCAAACAAGTCGGTAGATGGCGGGGTTGAAATTATTGCTGCCCGTGATTTCGACGAACAAGTGCTGGAAAAGAAAATTCCGGCTGAAACGCATGCACCACTTAATAAAGGGCCGACTAAAACAATGCCGGATCTGCCTGATTATTCTGCTGAAAAAGAGCGTTTACATATCGTTCAAAGTCCTAGAAAACGTGACGCCAATAATCAGACACCACCACGTGCGGCGCGACGGGAAGTTGACCAATATTTAGGATATGCCGAAAAAATGCCCTTAAAACGCATGGATAGCGCCGAAAGTGAATACGCTCCCAAAGCTACTAAACCGCTCAATGACAAATTGAATCAAATTGCTTCCACAGATTCTAATTTTTATGCTGACAGTGTTCGGCCGATGCCTCCTAAACGGGAAGTAAAACCTGAAGTTAGAACGGTAAATTTTAAAGCAACTCCTGTGAAAAATTCGCCAGAAAAAACTGATTTTGAGTCTGAACGACTGCTCGATCAAATGCGTAAGGAATTTAGACAATTAAAATTGTCCATGGAAATGCGGCTTTCTGAAGTCGGTTTTGCTCAAGTTGCCTCTACCAATCCAGTTCGTCTTGATTTATTAAGACGTTTTGCCGGTATGGGTATTTCCAAAAAATTAAGTCTAAAATTGGCAAATCGTTTGGGAACCCACGCTAATAGTGATTATGCCTTTGAAAAAGCTCAGGAAATGATGACCAAGGTGATGCCGATTGCTGATGACAATATTCTTGAATACGGTGGCGTGATCGCTTTAGTTGGCCCCACTGGCGTCGGTAAAACGACCACTATTGCAAAATTGGCCGCAAAATTTATTTTGAAACACGGATCAAGGCAGGTCGCCTTAATTACCACTGATAATTATCGTATTGCTGCCCATGAACAGTTGAATACGTATGGCAGAATTCTGGATGTGCCGGTCAGAAGTGCAGCCAATGCTGACGAATTAAGAAGTTTAATTAACGGTTTTGGTGATAAAAAACTAATTCTGATTGATACCGCCGGCATGGGGCCACGGGATATGCGCTTAGTTGAACAGCTTAGAACCCTGCAAAAAAATGATGTGCCCATTCGGACCTACTTAGTCATTTCTGCGACTACCCAATATAAAGGCATGCAGGAAATTATGCGGGCATTTCAAATAGCTGGGCCTGCTTCGTGTATTCTGACCAAAATGGATGAAGCTTCTTCAATCGGTGGGGCAATTTCGGCACTGATTGAACAACAATTACCGGTATCGTTTGTGACTGATGGTCAGCAAGTGCCTGAAGATATTCATGTTCCACGCGCTCAAGGATTAATAAATCAATGTGTCGCCGATATTGATCAAGAAAATGACTATACTGATAGCGTAAATTACGAAGAATGGGTGGCTGAAGGTTATGCTTAAACCATTCGATCAAGCCTCTGGACTACGGAAAATGAGACAAATGAAACCAGTGCGAGTTATGGCGATTACCAGCGGGAAAGGTGGCGTCGGCAAAACCAATTTATCTACCAATATCGGTATTGCGCTATCTGAAATCGGTAGGCGAGTCGTGTTGCTGGATGCCGATATGGGTCTGGCGAATGTCGATATTCTGTTAGGCATGTATCCTGAATTCAATCTTTCCCATGTGTTGAAAGGTCAAAAGAGCTTGAATGAAGTGATGCTTGAGGGGCCTTCCGGACTTAAAATTATCCCGGGTGCTTCTGGTTTACAGGCAATGTCCGATTTATCATCAGTCGAACAAGCGGCGATCATTCGCGCATTTAGCGACATTGACCGCGATACCGATGTCTTGATTGTAGACACGGCAGCCGGCATCTCATCAAGCGTGGTCAATTTTGCAAGGGCATGCCAGGAAGTGATCGTCGTAGTTTGTGATGAGCCGACCTCGTTAACCGATGCCTATGCCTTTATAAAATTATTGAATCGCGACTATGGAATAAGTAGTTTTAATATCGTTGCGAATATGGTGCAATCTCCGCAGCAGGGGCAAGGTTTATTTGTCAAGCTGACCAAGGTGACTGATCGATATTTGGATGTTGCGCTAACTTATTTGGGCGGCGTTCCGTTTGATGAATACTTACGTAAATCCGTACAAAAACAAACGCCGGTGATAAAAGCTTTTCCTCAATGTAAATCGGCATTAGCGATCAAAAGTATAGCGCGGGTAGTGGATGCCAGACCTATTAAAACTCAAGTGGGCGGCTATCTGGAGTTTTTTGTTGAGCGGATGATTCAATATGGCGCTCAAGAGGATGCTGCATGAGTGGAATTGCCGCCTATACTTCAATCCAGGCGGGTAGTACCGATGAGCAGGTCATTCTTTATGTGCCGCTTGTGAAACGCATTGCTTATCATTTGTTGAGTCGATTACCGGATTCGATTTTACTGGACGACTTAATTCAGGCTGGCATGTTGGGATTGCTTGAGGCAATCAAAAATTACGATGCAGCTCAGGGCGCGAGTTTCGAGACTTATGCGGGTATTCGAATTCGTGGTTCAATGCTTGATGAAGTAAGACGCTCGGATTGGACGCCTCGGTCAGTACACAAAAAAGCGCGCGAGGTTGCCGGTGCCATAAGAACGATTGAAAGCCAAACCGGACGTGATGCTAGATCTTCTGAAATAGCTGAATGTCTGGGTATCAACATGGACGAGTACGCGCATATTTTGCAAGATTCGCTCTGCTGTAGGACCTTTAGTGTTGAAGAGCTTGCGCAAGATGGTGATTCGTATGAATTAATGCCTGATTGTGAGGGGCCGGCAGAAGAATTGTTACAGCAGGGTTTTCAAAACGCGCTGGCTGACGCGATTAGAAGTTTACCTGAACGTGAACGATTGGTTGTATCATTGTATTATGATGACGAACTTAACTTGCGGGAAATCGGTGAAGTACTCAATATAAGTGAGTCGCGTGTCAGTCAAATCAATAGTCAAGCAATGCTTCGTTTACGTGCTCGGCTTGCCGATTGGTTAGAATAAAAAAGATCAGCGTAGAAGATTTGAAAAAAAATAATTAATTTTTGCATTTAAGTTTGACTTTTGAATGTTTACGTCTATTTTTTAAATTTTATAGGTTTGGAGAATAACCTTGGATAAAAATATGAAAATTCTCGTTGTTGATGATTTTTCGACAATGAGGCGTATTGTTAAGAACTTATTACGAGATCTCGGTTTTGTTAATACCGTAGAAGCAGACGATGGTTTAACAGCGCTTCCTAAATTACAGGCCGGAGGAATTGATTTCCTGGTAACGGACTGGAATATGCCAGGCATGACCGGCTTAGATTTATTAAAAGCGGTGCGGGCAGATCCTAAACTGGCTCATTTGCCGGTGTTGATGGTAACGGCGGAAGCTAAACGTGATCAAATTATCATGGCGGCTCAAGCAGGGGTCAATGGGTATATCATCAAGCCATTTACTGCGGCAACTTTAAAAGAAAAAATCGAAAAGATTTTCGAACGTATCGATGGTTAATCTGGCGAGAATTTATGCATGAGTGATGATACACGTTTGGGTTTAGCTAAACAGCTAGTGATTGCATTAGAACAAGGTGATGACGCGTCAACCGATCAATTATTGGATGATATTGCCGGGGTGCGTGAAACCCAGTTATTTAGAGAAGTAGGCAAACTGACTCGGCAGTTACACGATGCGTTAGGAAGTTTTGCATTCGATGCAAAAATTGCCTCAATCACGGAAAATGATATTCCAGATGCTAAAGAACGGTTAAATTACGTTATTTCTATGACAGAACAAGCCGCAAACCAAACTTTAACGGCAGTTGAAAATTTATTGACGGT
This sequence comes from Methylococcaceae bacterium, assembly GCA_947505105.1. GTDB lineage: Bacteria > Pseudomonadota > Gammaproteobacteria > Methylococcales > Methylomonadaceae > SXIZ01. The sequence goes on from CANNKG010000004.1 coordinate 29,316, forward strand.
TTCTCAGCAGCTCGATTCTGAGGCCTGCATTCTGTCGGGTAAATGGGAGCGGTTCCGGGCGCGAGAAATGCCCTATGAAGAATTCAAAGAAATGAGTCAGGAAATTACTCAACATTTCAAACAAGCGGATGAAAGATTATTAGAGATCCAAAGTGGCCTCAATGATATTTTGATGGCGCAAAGTTTTCAAGATATTACTGGACAAATTATTCGTAAAGTTATTGATTTAGTTAAAAATCTTGAAGATAACATGGTCGGAATTATCCGCGTCTCTAGTGCTAAGAAAGTTCCCAACAAAGATGAATTATTAGGGCCTGTCGTGCCCGGAATTGATGATAAGCAAAATGATGTGGCCAGTGATCAGGTAGATGTTGATGATTTATTGTCTAGTTTAGGTTTTTAAAAAGGTAGGGAGCTATGGCGATTGACTTGGATGACGAAATTTTACAAGATTTTTTAGTAGAAGCGGGTGAAATTGTCGAATTACTCGGTGAGCAACTCGTTGAGCTTGAGCAATCTCCTGATAATCTGGATTTGTTGAATGCGATTTTTCGTGGATTTCACACGATTAAAGGTGGAGCAGGTTTTTTAGCCATAGAGCCTCTGGTTGCCGTATGTCATAAGGCAGAAGATGTCTTTAACATTTTGAGACAGGGTGATCGGAAAGTTACTCAAAATCTGATGGATGTTGTTTTGCAAGTTTTGGATGTTGTCCACGAAATGTTTAATCGTGTCCGTGTCGGAGAAGATCCTGAGCCTGCCAATCCTGAACTATTAGAAGATTTGCATGCCTTTGCATCGCCCCAGGGATTTGAAGAAGATGCGGTACAGGCAAAATCAGACCCGGAATCCAGCAATGCTCAAACCGGTATCATCGCGCCAACAAATATTGCTGACGCTGTCGAACAGGAATTTGAATCAATGTTGGAAGTGAATCCTGACCTCAATCTAGGTCAGACACAAACTGACTCCGATGAAATTACCGAGGCGGAATTTGATGAATTGTTGAATGCTTTAAATGGAAAGGGCGTACCTCCTCGTGCAACTCAGGTAAATGAAACTCCGGTACCAAATGCTTCGGATGATATTACTGATGCGGAGTTCGATGATTTTCTAGATCAGCTGCATGGTAAAGGGAAGTTTAATCCGGAAGTTGTTAAGACTGCCGTTCCCATCGGCAAAAAAAATACAGTGGTTGAAACCGCTCATCAAGCTAAACAATCGACAGCTGCGTCGATTCAGGATAATTCCAAATCATCTTCTCCATCTTCAACGCTATCAGGTACCTCTAAAGCTATTCCAAAACCTGAGCCAAGTCTTCATCAGCCAGTCCAGCATGGAGTGAGCGATGATCACATGGTTGATGATATAAATCTGAAAAAGGCGACCAAAGCGACGCCTCCTCAGGCTGAAAATACCGTGCGTGTCGATACCCAGGTTCTGGACGACATAATGAACATGGTTGGTGAATTGGTGTTAGTGCGTAACCGTTTTCAAACTTTGAAAGTTTCAGCTGATGTCAGTGAGGAAATGAGTAAGGCGGTGGCGAATCTTGATTTAGTGACCGCTGACTTGCAATTGGCGGTTATGAAAACGCGTATGCAGCCGATCAAGAAAGTCTTCGGCAGATTTCCACGAGTCGTTAGGGATTTGGCGCGTAGTTTGAACAAAGAAATCAGACTCGATTTGATCGGTGAAGAAACCGATCTGGATAAAAATCTGGTTGAAGCATTGGCTGATCCGTTGGTGCATTTAGTCAGAAATGCTGTCGATCATGGTATTGAAACTCCCGAAGCACGTGTTGCTGCTGGTAAACCTAGAGAGGGTGTGGTGGTTTTGAAAGCATCCCAAGAAGGTGATCATATTCAATTATCGATCAGTGATGATGGCAAGGGGATGAATCCTGAAGTATTACGTAAAAAAGTCGTCGAAAAAGGCTTAATGGATGAAGATAGCGCGGTCAGACTAGACAGAAAAGAATGTTTTAATCTGATTTTTATGCCCGGATTTTCAACTAAAACTGAAATATCCGATGTTTCAGGACGAGGTGTCGGCATGGATGTGGTGAAAACGCGTATTAATCAGATGAACGGCATGGTTGAGGTTGATTCCGAAGAGGGTGTTGGTAGTAGAATTATTATCAAGGTTCCATTAACCCTTGCGATTATGCCTACGCTGATGGTTAAACTTGGGCATCAGGCATTTGCTCTGCCGTTAGCCAGTGTTTTAGAAATTCTGGACCTGGATCTCAATCATACCAATGTCGTGGATGGGCAGTTAGTGATCATGGTCAGACAAAAAGCGCTGCCGATTTTCTATTTGAGTGATTGGTTAATTAATGATCCCAATTATACTAATGATAAGAAACGCATGGGGCATATCGTTGTTGTCAATGCAGGGGGGCGTCAGGTAGGTTTTGTGGTAGATCATCTCGTCGGCCAGGAAGAAGTGGTGATCAAGGCGTTGGGTGCCAAATTACAAGGTCTTGATGGGCTTTCAGGTGCTACGATTACAGGTGATGGCAAAATAGCCCTGATTCTGGATGTGCCGGGATTGATGAAACGATATGTAAACTAAATTGAGTTAATCTCAAAATGACCATTAAGGTGTTAGTCGTTGATGATTCGACTTTTGTCTGTAAGATAATCAAAAGAATTCTCGAAGAAGATCCCGAATTTTCTGTCGTCGGTTTTGCCGCTAATGGTCAGGAAGCAATTGTAAAAACGGCTTCTTTGGCACCCGATGTTATCACGATGGATGTTGAAATGCCGATCATGGATGGGATTAATGCGGTGAAAAGGATTATGGCGGAATGTCCTACTCCGGTGTTAATGTTGTCGGCCATGACCCAGGTGGGCGCTAAAGCTACCTTTGATGCCTTGAATGCAGGGGCAATTGACTTTCTTCCCAAGCAACTAGACGATATTGACCGCAATCATGAAAATGCTAAGCAGCAATTAAGACTCCGTGTGCGGACAGTTGCAGCGACGGCATCCGTGGTTCGTAAACGCAAAATCTTGACCTCATCGAATTCGATGATGGTAAATTCATTTAATCCTCCGTTTAATTCTGTCTCGCTTTCATTGAAAAATGGCGTTCGGAATTTTACACCGGAAGCGACAAAGTCGATTTCAAATAGTCCGTATGCTTCTCCGTTAGTGTTGTCCAATATGAAACTGTTAGTGATTGTTGCGTCAACCGGTGGGCCGGTGGCTATTCAAAAAATATTAGTCGCATTGCCCTCAAGATGTCCAGTACCTGTGCTCTTAATTCAACATATGCCGGCAAATTTTACGCGTAGTTTTGCGGAACGCTTGGATAATGTCTGTCAAATTCGGGTTAAAGAAGCTGAACATGGCGATATTTTGGAACCAGGGAGCGCTGCGTTAGCCCCTGGTGGTATGCAATTGGAAATTAAATCCAGCTCTGGTAAATGTCGGGTTGAATTGCGTCCAAAAAGTTCAAGTGATATATATGCCCCTTGTGCGGATATCACCTTAACCTCAATTGCCGAGTATTTTCCGGGGCAATCATTGGCCATTATTTTGACGGGTATGGGCGCTGACGGTAAAGAGGGAGCTGCAATGCTTAAACGAGGCGGTGCTACGATTTGGGCTCAAAATGAAGCCAGTTGCACTATCTATGGGATGCCGAAAGCGGTCATCGATGCTCGATTAGCCGATAAAGTATATGATCTGGATGATATCGCTGTGGCGTTTAAAAGAATAACGTCATGAATTTTCTAAGTGTTATAGGGATCGTTCTCGCTTTCGGGGCAATTTTGCTCGGAAATATGCTGGACGGTGGGCATGTGAGTGCTCTTATCAACTGGCCTGCCTTGATCATTGTGTTCGGCGGTACGGTGGGTGCGGCATGTTTGCAATTTTCACCGAGTATTTTTCTTAAAAGTTTGAAAATCTCAGGGCGAGTTTTTTTTCCGCCCAAGTTGATGCTGGAAGAACAAATCCAAAAAATTGTGAAATGGAGCTTAATTGCTCGTAAAAACGGCTTACTTGATTTGGAACGTGCAGTAGACCAGGAAAAGGATAGTCTGGCTAAAAAAGGCCTACAATTATTGGTGGATGGTAATGAACCAGGAATGATCAAGGATGCGCTGTTGATTGAACTGGAAATCAAGGAGTATTCCGATCTGCAAGTAGCCAAAGTGTATGAAGCTATGGGCGGCTATGCGCCAACCATCGGGATTATCGGAGCAGTCATGGGTTTAATTCACGTCATGCAGAATTTATCCGATCCGGCGCTGTTAGGGCAAGGGATTGCCACCGCTTTTGTCGCGACGATTTATGGCGTAGGTTCGGCGAATTTGATTTTTTTACCGATTGCTCAACAGTTAAAGAGTCAAGCGCATGCCTTGTCTCAGGCCAGAGAGATGATCATTGAAGGGATCGTGGCGATTGCGTTGGGTGAAAATCCGCGTAATATTGAACTCAAATTAACGGGTTTTTTAACCGACGATTCTCATTGAATCTAGCGAATACCGGGATTAAATGTGGCAAGGCAACGACGGCGTAAATCGGTGGAAGAAGCGGAGCACAACGAACGTTGGATGGTGTCGTATGCTGATTTTATTACGCTATTATTTGCGTTTTTTGTGGTGATGTATTCCATCTCTTCCGTGAATGAAGGCAAATACCGGGTCCTAACCGATTCTTTGGGGGAGGCATTTGCGGTAGGTTCCGAACATGAGCGGACTCCAAAAAATAATAATCCACTTGGTTTGGATTCTGAAGACAGTATCGATATTCAGCCGATCAAATTGGATGAGCCGCCCGTCGATAAACAAACCAACGCCTTGAGTGAGGAAATATTGAAGGAGCGAGAATCTCTTCAAGCCGTTTCCGGACAATTACAGGAAGTGTTGACTGATTTTATTGAACAAAAATTGGTGGATGTTAAAAAGCATGATTTCTGGATCGAGTTGGAAATGAATTCCGAGTTATTGTTTTCCAGTGGTGAATCTGAGTTGTCAAAACAAGCGTTACCGATTGTGAATAAAGTAGCGCAAGTAGTGCGGGTTTTACCGAATATGTTGAGTGTCGAAGGCTATACCGATAATCTGCCGATCAACACGATCAAATTTCCCTCCAATTGGGATTTAGCAGCGGCACGGGCAAGTAGCGTGGTAAAAGCCTTAATTGCCCAAGGCGTCGATCCGACCAGATTATCTGCGGTTGGCTATGGAGAATTCCATCCTGTAGCCGATAACGAAACAGTAGAGGGACGCTTTAAAAATCGGCGCGTGGTCTTGTTATTGATGTCACGCGTAATTTCACGTTATGGCACCAATGATCAGGAACGGGCAAGAATGTTGAACTTGGACGCTAATCCCAAGTCTGAATTACCTATAGGTATGGTCAAGCCATCGGAGGCAAAAATGGTTCTTCCTATTGACAAACAAGCTGTTCAGGAAATGCCGGGCGCATACGTCAGTCGATTTTCCAAAAAATAACCAGAAGCAAACTGAAGTTAACTTGAAATAAACGGACTGATTTATGAAAATATGGGCTGTTTCAAATCAAAAAGGCGGCGTCGGCAAAACGACCACCGTGATCGCTCTGGGAGGATTATTATCCTCCTGGGGATTCAGAACATTATTGATTGATCTTGACCCCCATGGCGCATTAACTAGTTATTTCAAGATGAATCCCGATGAAATTGAGGGTAGTGTTTATCATCTGTTTCACGATGCCAGTGTTAAAAAATCACCGGTAACGCCTGAACCCTATATCGTGCGGACTGAATTTGCGGGCCTGTCGATCTTGCCGGCATCAACGGCAATGGCGACCCTGGATCGACAAGTCGCTTCGATGGTAGGGATGGGATTGGTCATCGCCAATGCGCTAAAAAAAGTCTCGGATCAATATGACTATGTGATTATCGATAGTCCGCCCATGTTGGGTGTTCTGATGATTAATGCGTTGGCTGCGTGCGAACGCTTGATTATGCCAGTTATTGCCGAATTTCTGGCCTTGAAAGGCCTGGAGCGGATGTACAAAACCTTAAAGATGGTTTTTAACTCACGCAAAATCGCACCGCGCTATACCATTGTGCCCACGATGTTTGATAAACGCACTATCGAAGCAAGAGAGAGTCTGCAGCATTTGCATACCCACTATTCTGAATCTTTGTGGCCTTCAGTCATTCCGATTGATACCAAATATCGGGATGCAAGTCGTTTGGGAATTCCTGGCCCCTTGTATGTTCCTACTAGCAAAGCATCCGAAGCTTACGCCGATTTGTTGGAATTCCTGTTACAGGATATCCAGACGCCGTCTCATAAACTCGGGATGTCGGTGTGAGTGCGATAACGCCCCCCAACGAAATTCTGGAGCAGAGTCTTGCTCTGGAATTGTATCTTAAGTTGCTCTTGACCGAAGAAACCGAAGAAATCGAAGATGAGCCTGAACCGTTACCGGAGCTTGAGTCCGAACCTGAATACAGATCTGCGTCTAAATCGACTCTCACCGAACCGATAGTCGTTGTTCAGCCATTGATCAAGCCCTCAATAAGCCCCAAACCTCTTGAACTTCCGGTTCCATCGACGCTTACGACGTTGGCAGTCGAAAAAAAACCATCGATGTCGTTGTCAACTCTGGATCTAACGCTTACGACAATCATTGAGGCACCGCCAGAAGAAATAATAACGCCTGTACCGATCGTAAAACCGATTCCTGTCAAGGTGCCGGAAGTTAAACCGATTAGGCCTTTATCAATCATGCCGGAGTGGTCTCGTGGAGAATTTCAAGCCTTGTTTTTTCGCGTCGAGCATTTGATTTTGGCAACGCCTTTAACAGAATTATCCAGAACCATACTTTTTAATCGTAAACCGACTAAAATTCCTATTCAACCTTCATGGTTCTTGGGATTATTGGAACATCAGGGAACTAAAATCGGGATTCTTGATACCGGTCAACTCATTTTTGGCAAATTACGGGGCGCTAATCGGGATTTGGAGGAGCGTCCTTTTACCAGCTTGTTGATCAGTGGTGACGGCAAATGGGGCTTGGCCTGTGATGAAGTGTTGGCGATCAGTAAAATTATTCCGGATAAGGTTCGTTGGAGAACTTTCCGTAAAAATCGACCTTGGTTAATTGGTACCGTGATTGATGAATTAACAGCTGTGGTAGATATTACTCAGTTGTTACCAAGAAAAAAATCGAACTAAAAATTCGAAAAAATCATGATTTTGGGCTACTATTGCTCAATAGTGGATTAACATTAATGGCTATGTACTCGGGAATAACACCATGGAATCAAAACAAAATGATCCTGTAATGCAGTGGGTAACTTTTCGGTTAGGCGACGAAAAGTATGGAATTAACGTCATGCAGGTACAGGAGGTCCTCAGAATTACCGAAATTGCACCGGTTCCTGGCGCACCTTTTTATGTCTTAGGAATCATCAATTTGCGTGGTAATGTGGTGACGGTAATCGACACTCGCAATCGCTTTGGTTTGCCGCCTAAGGAAACCGATGATGCTTCAAGAATTGTTATTATTGAGACTGAAAATCACATTATTGGCATTATGGTAGATAGTGTTGCGGAAGTCGTTGAGTTGCGGGCTTCAGAAATTGAAACCGCGCCGAATGTCGGTAATGAAGAAACCTCGAAATACATTCAGGGCGTTACAGGTCGAGATAATGAATTGTTGATTTTAGTGGATCTAAATAAATTTCTCAGTGATGAGGAAAAAGTCGAATTAGATATGTTTTAGACTGTCGGAATATCAGCAGTCCAAGCCGGATGTTTCAGGGAAAGCAGCGCTGGTCGAATTGTCTTTAAATTAAGCTTATTTAGAGATAGTCTAATTGATAGTACTTTGGCATTATTATGGGTCTAAATTCTGAATAAAAATGGGGATATTATCAAATGGTTAATGTAGAGCCGATATTCCCGTTATTTGCGATAAATAAAGTGCTTAAAGTCATTAAAAAGCAGAAGTACCCACTTTCGAATCGACCGTTATCACAGCAATCAAAAAAATCACCACCAGAGACGCCAGAGTCTGAAAATGATCAACAAATTCAGCATATTGATGAAATTGTATAATGGTTGATATTTTTTTAGGCATATACAGCGTACTCTTGCTTCTTGTAGTGATTGTTCTGATTTGGCTGGTTTACGATCGATTCAAGCTCAAAAAGGAGATTGACGCGCTGACTGATTCAGTGAATCGGAATAATAGGGATATTTCAGGGCTTTGCTCGGCTGCGATCACGATAGACACTCGGATGACCGAAGGTGCTGATCAATTAAACGCCGCTCTTCAAAAAATCAATGATCTACAGCGCACCGAATCAACGGCTCAACCTTATTATAGTGTCATCCAAAAAATACGCGCGGGTGCGACTGTTGCTGATCTGATGCAAAACTCAGGATTAAGTCGAGATGAGGCGGTGTTATTAATCCGTTTGCATGGCAACCCGCAGTCAAAAAAATAACTGTGCTGCATACTGCAATTTAACATCAGCAGCATTGAATTTTTTATAGACTTTTAGCTTTTATTTATGGAATTTCCTTCTCGTGCCAATCATTTCCAGATGCACCATGCCGAATTACTCAGATTCAGCTTTTTGCAGTGGACGGGTAACGATTTATTAGATCGACAACTCGATGCTTTAGCGTTTGCAGAGCAACTGTTCTATGCGCCATTTGCGGTGCTTTCGCATAATACCGCTTCCGACCCTCTATTTAATTATGCCAATAGTAAAGCCCTCGAATTGTTCGAGCTCGATTGGGAGAGCTTGTTGGCTCTGCCGTCGCGCTATTCGGCAGAACCTATTAACCGAGATGAACGAGCTCAGTTATTGGAAAATGTCACGCGAGATGGTTATATTAAAAACTATCAAGGCATTCGGATTTCCAGCACTGGTCGACGTTTTCAAATCAGTGATGCAGTGGTGTGGAATTTGGTTGATGGTGAACAACACAAATGCGGACAAGCTGCCTATTTTAAACATTGGCTTTATTTATAAATGCGCATAAAAGCCATTCGATCATTTCAAGCAATTTTTCGATCGTGCGTATCAGGAATTCTCAATTTTGGACAGTCTATAGTGGTTTCAAATTCAGAATTGCTGCGTGCGAATAAAATTTCAAAATTTCTAACAAAATACAAAGTGAATAGACATGAAAACTAAAGCGAGACGGCATGGTCTGGTCTTGGTGCATACCGGTGAAGGAAAGGGGAAATCCTCAAGTGCTTTAGGCATGGTGTTCCGCGCCGCTGGCTGGGGAATGCGCGTTTGTGTTATCCAATTTATCAAAGGGCAATGGCAAACCGGGGAACAAAAAGCCGCAGCGCGCTTTGAAAATATTGAGTGGCACTCGTTAGGCGATGGTTTTACCTGGGATACTAAAAATCCTGAGCAAGATATTAAAACCAGTCAGGAAATTTGGGAGTTTAGTAAACAAAAAATTCGTTCTGAAGCCTATGATTTGATCCTACTCGATGAAATTAACTATTGTTGTGGGTATCAATGGATCTCGGGACAGGAGATTGCCGACTTTATTACTCAAGAAAAACCGAATTGGATGCATTTGATTCTGACCGGGAGAACTGCTGCTCCTGAAGTGATTGACATCGCGGATACCGTGACGGAAATGCATCTAGTCAAGCATGCGTTTTCTCAGGGAATCAAGGCTGAACAAGGGATAGAATTTTAATCTTGCCTGAATGATCGGGGTAGCATAGAATCATCGCTGCTTGAGCATGACATTGTTGAAGCACAAATCAATTAAATAACTATTGGGGAAATGCAATGGGTGAATCACAAAAAATTATTGCGGCGGTGATCGGGGTATTTGTCGTTGGATTTTTATTAGTTGGGATTAGCAAAGAACAAGAGTCTGAAGTCAATCCCGAGAAATCAAAACTGATTACTTACGCCTCAATGCAAACTATGGCTAACCAAAAATGTCCTCCATTAATTGAAGAGCATACAGGTTCTAAAGTGTTCTTTCCAACAACTGTCGATAGCGACAAAGATACGTTTGTCACTATGAATTGGAAAGGCGAAAACGACGATAAATTTAAAACCGCCTCTTGCACGTTAAGATTGCAAACTAGCGGTATCGGTGTTTCAAAATTAGTGGTCGATGATAAAGTCATTATTGACAGAGAAAAATAACAATAACTGCCCAACGCGAACATTCCTGAAATTCAATTGTTACCTCTACTTTCATGAAATGTTCGACGAGGAAGTCAGTTCAAAAACGCATTACCATACCCAAAATCATGATGCCGGGCAAAACTTGTGTTTTGCCCCTAAGCAAAGCTAAGATTTATGTTCTAATCATTGGCATCGTTGCAACTAGTCTGAGCTTAGCTTCAGATCAGAAACGCGAACAAAGCTATCAACAAGACATGCAGTTTCTTAAAGTTGGCGAATTGGTCAGTTTAGAAGCCAATAAGCAAAACTTTAGCGCCATTTATACGGGCGCACCAAAAAATTCCAATCACAATGCCGCGTTAATTCTTCATGACATGGGTGCTTATCCTGATCAGCAGTTAGTCGTGCGTGAATTACGTAGCGAACTCCCGCAACACCAATGGAGCACGTTGTCGCTACAAATGCCAGTGCGAGAAGTCGGAACTTCGGTTGAAGATTACTACGCGCTATTTCCTGAAGCGGTCCAGAGAATTCAGGTCGGCATCGACTATTTAACCAAACTTGATCTGCAAAATATTGTGTTGGTGGGTTACGGTCTTGGCGCGCTTATGGCCGTTTATGCTGTTAGTGAACAAAATATAGAGGCGAAAGCTTTAGTGGCGATTAGTTTGCCTGTGGCTAAAAGTGAGCATCCTAACGCACAAACCTTGGCCATGTTGAAAAAGCTCAACGTACCTTTGTTAGATATTTATGCCGAAAAAGATTTGCCTGATGTGATCGCTAGTGCTCAGTTCAGGCGTTTGGCTATAAAAGATAATTCAAATTCCCGGCAGATGACCTTGTTGGCGGAAGATCATAATTTTCTGAATCAGAACGGACTGTTGGCGAAACGGATTCAGAGTTGGTTAACGCGGACATTGTCAGCAATCGAGGCTGAAAAACAGCCAGCGCCAGTTGCACAAACGCAGTCAGAACTTCAGCCAGTATCACAACCACAGTCTCCACCCCCGGAAGCCCCAACGACAAAAGCGACTGGGAATTGATTTCGTCTCATTCTTCGTCGTCTTTGAGCACTATTAAGGCGTTTGATAATCTTCAATAGGTGGGCATGAGCACACCACATGCCGATCGCCATAAACATTGTCGATTCGGCCAACAGGAGGCCAATATTTGTCATCATCCTGAGCATGATTCGGAAAAAATGCCTGTTGTTTTGAGTACGGAAGTTTCCACTCGTCGATCAGTAAATGATGCGTATGCGGCGCATTGCGCAGTAGATTATTGTGAGGGTCGGCAAGACCGTCTTCAATCGCTTGAATTTCCTGACGGATGGTAATCAATGCCGAGCAAAACCGATCAAGTTCTGCCTTGTTTTCACTTTCGGTCGGTTCGATCATCAAGGTATCAGGAACCGGAAACGCCACGGTTGGGGCATGAAAGCCAAAATCGATTAAGCGTTTGGCAATATCTTCGACCGTGACGTTACAAGTCTTTTTGAATTCCCGACAATCAATAATGCACTCATGAGCCACCCAACCATTTTTGCCGGTATAGAGAATAGGGTAGTGCGGCGCTAATTGCTTAGCAATATAGTTGGCATTCAAAATGGCGGTCAAAGTGGCCCGTTTTAAGCCGGCAGCACCCATCATGGCGATGTAGGCCCAGGAAATGGTATAGATGCTGGCTGACCCCCAGGGGGCTGCCGAAACCGTCCCTACAGTGCCGTGTGGTCCTTTGGCGGGATTCACCCCGGCAACCACCGGATGCTCGGGCAAAAAAGCAGCCAGATGAGCGCAAACGCCGATCGGGCCAGCGCCCGGTCCACCGCCGCCATGAGGAATTGCAAAAGTTTTGTGTAAATTGAGATGGGCAACATCGGCGCCGATTTTTCCCGGACGGCATAAACCGACCAGCGCATTGAAGTTTGCACCATCGAGATAAACCTGGCCACCATATTCATGAATCAAGGCGCAGATTTCCCGAAATGCTTCCTCATAAACCCCATGCGTAGAAGGATAGGTAATCATCAAAGCGGCGAGGTTCGTTTGATGGTCAAGGATTTTAGTGCGCAAGTCGCTCAGGCTGATGTTGCCGTTTTCATCACACTCGACAATCACGACTTTCAAGCCAGCGAGAATCGCGCTGGCTGGATTAGTGCCATGTGCCGAGGCTGGAATCAAACAGATATCGCGCTGACCTTGGCCGTTGACCTCATGATATTTGCGAATCACCAGCAAGCCCGTATATTCACCTTGAGATCCAGCATTCGGTTGCAAGGAAAAAGCCGCAAAGCCGGTCAAATCGCAGAGCATGTCTTCCAGTTCGGTGAACATTTGCTGATAGCCCAAGGTTTGATACAAGGGGGCGAATGGATGCAGGCCATTAAACTCATGATAGGAAATCGCCTGCAAAGCGGTAACCGCATTAAGTTTCATCGTGCAGGAGCCTAGCGGGATCATTGAGCGATCAAGCGCGATATCCCGACGCGCCAGTCGGCGCATGTAGCGCATGATTTCAGTTTCGGAGTGGTATAAATTAAAGGTGGGATGTTCAAGAATCGGATCTGAACGCAAGAGCGATTCAGGCAGACATTCGTCAATTTCGGCGTCGAGTCGATTAATGTCGGGAATTTCGGCGGACGCTGAGGCAAATACTTGCCAAACTTCGCGTAAGGTTTTACGCGTCGTCGTTTCATCGAGAGAGATGCCGAGATGATCCTGATCAATAAATCGAAAATTGATATTGGCTTCGCTGGCGCGTGCCGTAATTTGTTTTGCGCGATTGGGAGTATGGATCAATAAGGTATCGAAGTAACGAGTATTCAACACCGAGTAGCCTAATTGTTTGATACCGGTTGCTAGAATTTGAGTATAACGGTGGACTCGACCTGCAATCAGGCGAAGTCCCGCAGCGCCATGATATACCACATAAAAACCTGCAATAACGGCGAGTAACACTTGAGATGTGCAGATGTTACTGGTCGCTTTATCTCGACGGATATGCTGCTCGCGGGTTTGCAGGGTCATTCGGAAAGCAGTTCGACCATGCGCATCTTTGGAGACGCCGATAATGCGACCCGGCATTGAGCGTTTATATTCATCGCGGGTCGCAAAAAACGCGGCATGTGGACCCCCATACCCCATCGGAACGCCAAAACGCTGAGAATTACCCACGACAATATCGACACCAAACGCGCCCGGTGCTTTAAGCAAGACCAGACTCAGCAGATCGGTCGCTACGGTGACCAAAGCGGATTTCTGGTGGGCAAATTGCGCTAAGGCGCTTAAATCAGGTATTTCGCCCGTAGAATTGGGATATTGGGTCAACACAGCGAAGAACTCAAAATCCAGGTGAATCGGGTCTTGATAGACATCGGTGACGATGACCTTAAAGCCCAGCGATTTGGCGCGGGTCTCAACAACCGCAATCGTTTGGGGATGGCAGTTTTGATCGACCAATACCGTGTGGCTTGAGTTTTTTGATAGGCGCTTGGACATGCTGATTGCTTCGGCTGCCGCGGTTGCTTCATCTAAAAGCGAAGCATTCGCCAGTTCCATGCCGGTTAAATCCATGATCATTTGCTGGAAGTTCAGAATTGCTTCAAGACGTCCCTGGCTGACTTCGGCCTGATAAGGTGTATAAGCGGTATACCAGCCCGGATTTTCAAGCACATTGCGTTTGATAACGGATGGCATCAAGGTGTCGTAATAGCCCATGCCTATCAGCGAGGTAAAAACTTTGTTACGTGAGCGTATTTTTCGCAGATATAGATTAATCGCGTTTTCACTAACAGTTTCAGTCAGTTTTAATGATTCCTGATTCAGAATACTGGTTGGAATCGCCCGTTCAATGATGTCATCTAGTTCCTGTAAACCCAGTTCAGCAAGCATGGCAGAGGTTTGTTCAGTCGTAGGACCAATATGGCGGGTGATAAAATTACCACGCATTTCGAGTTCGGTGAGACTAATGGGCGATTTGCGGTTCATTTGCGGTAATGATGAGGTAAAAAGGGGAGGGAAGTAACACTGACGTAAATTTTATGTTCGCGAACTTGAGTCAGTATTAGGGTGCCGGGTTTAGCGTAATCCCGATCAACATAGGCCAGGGCAATCGGTTTGTGGAGACTGGGACTAAAGCAACCACTCGTGACTACCCCAACCTGTTCGGTATCTTCATTATAGAGAATCGCGCCATCGCGGACTGGAATCTTACTTGCAACATTAAGCCCGACCAGAATTTTGTTAGGCCCTTGATTCAGCTGATTCAAGATTTTTTCGGCTCCTGGAAAATGAGTGTGATTTTTCTTAATCAGCCAAGTGAGGTTAGCTTGTGCCAGAGAGATATTTTCTGAGAGTTCATGTCCATATAAACAAAGACCGGCTTCCAATCTAAGGCTGTTACGCGCAGCGAGTCCAATCGGTTCGATATTGGGTGAATTCAACAATAGCCGAGCCAAGCGTTCGGCAAATTGCTGGGCAACCGATATTTCAAAACCATCTTCACCGGTATAACCACTACGACTAATGAAACAGGGGATATCGGCTATTTCGGTGCTGCAGGAGTGTAAAAATTTTAATTCGGCGGTTACTGGCGCAAAATTTTGCATGACTTTGGCGGCTTTCGGTCCTTGAATTGCGAAGAGCGCCTGGTCGGCAAGCTCAATAAACTCACAATCATGAGATAAGTTTTGTCTTAAGTGATCGTACACTTTATTTTTGCAGGCCGCATTGATGGTCAGCATATAGCCTAGGTTGGTTTGCGTCACAATGATGTCGTCGATGACTCCACCCAGTTTATTCGTCAATACCGTATATTTTTGTTGCCAAGGTTTTAGGCCTACGATATCACTCGGGGTTAATTTCTCGAGCTCGGCGGCAGTGTTATCGCCAATGATTAAAGCCTGTCCCATGTGGGAAACGTCAAAAAAACCGACCTGATTGCGGCAATGCAGATGCTCTTCAATAGTTCCTTTCACATAATGAATCGGCATTTGGTAACCGGCAAAACTGACCATTTTCCCGCCTAGTTCCACATGGAGGTCATATAGTGGCGTACGTTTAAGCATATTGGTTACAATTTCTCAAAATATTGATTTTCGTTAGTTTAGCTCGTCCACAGGTATAAGCCAAGTGATTGTTAGGGGCGATTTAGTTGATTATCAAATAATAAATATTTTCATTTTTATCAATAACAGTAATTGAAAAACCTAAATGCCTTGGAGGTTTATTATCTGGCTACTGCCAGCCCATCAACCAGCAAGATGAATCTTTCAAATCTCGCCAATTGATTGCATAAATTTTATGATTAATTACCGCTTCCAGTTCGCAGGCAATAATGGAATTATCCTCCGCCAGGAGTAATTTGGTCACCAGAAAGTGACGTTCCCGTTGTTTAGGTGCGACAGCGGTCCATTTCGAAAGTAATAACTTACTTGGATTGATGCGATTCACGATCACTCTCTGATGGGTTGTTTGCCAGTCAAGGTCAATCGATAGCGTGCGAAGATTTGATAGCAATATTCCATGATAGGCAGCAATAAAGGAATTCGTTCGACCATGATGGCAAGATGTCGATAAAATGGCAATTGTTTCCAGACTTGAATAAAGCCCTGGATGCCTGATAGCACTTGTTGCTGCTCATCAAGCACATGCAAGCGAGCCATCGTCTGTTGGTAGGTCAATCCGGCTTTTTTCAACGCTTCTTGGTCTTTCGAAATATCTACCCAACGAATCTTACCTGCTTTATCAAGCTTTTTCATGGTATTGATTTCGAGATTGCAAATTGGGCATTCACCATCGTGGAAACAGGTTACTTTAGGGATAGAGGTTGTTGGCATTTAATAATCTTTAGATGGGGTATATTCCCTTACCCAGTTAATTGATAGATCTTCAAGTGTATCCTCAGCTTGCCGGAAAGCAATATCCAAGCGGCATTATTAAATAACGTTAGAACTTCGCAAGTGGTATTGACTGAACTTGATCATCATAAAAAATAGAAAAATGAAATATTTTTACACTTTTAAGACTGAACTTACCATATATAAATTCGCTTTGTAAAACCCAAAAAATCTTTTAGCAACTATAATTTTGTATTAAGGAATAACTAATTCGTTCAATCTGAATTTCTAGTATGGTGGTCTCTATGCAGTTTTTTGGGTGAAAGTTTTTTTTAGAAATTATAGTGGATCACAAACCATGCTAAGTCTCAACCTTGAAATTTTTCGAGGTCTGCGTTAATGACACATCGAAACCTAGTCAAAGCGAAAAAGCGCCGATACATCGGTGCTTTGTTGATGTTGTTGCTTGTTTTTAGCACAACTGCGATTGCTGATCAGGCTTTGGAAGTGATCGACTTTCAACTGCGTTGGCATCATCAGTTCCAATTTGCGGGATATTATGCGGCGCTTGAAAAAGGTTATTACCGTGATGAAGGTTTCGAGGTTCATGTGCATGAAGCTGATGTGGGGAAAACGCCTGTTGAAGAAGTACTGTTGGGACGCGCGCAATACGCTGAGTCAAATAGCGAAATTTTATATGCACGACTTCAGGGCAAGCCGGTCGTTGCGTTAGCGGCGATTTTTCAACATTCCGCGTCGGTTTTATTGGCGCGTCGAGATACCGGTATCTATTCGGCTCACGATTTGATCGCTAAGAAAGTGATGCTGTTAAATGCGCAGACGGATGCCGATTTTCACGCGATGTTTTTGCATGAGGGAATTCAGCCCGACGCTATCGAAATTATGCCTAGTAGTTATGATTTTGAAGATTTGATTTCGGGTAAGGTCGCGGCGTTTAATTCTTATCTGACCAACGAGCCTTTTATTTTAAAGCAACGTGGTATTGACTATACCGTTATCAACCCGAGTACCTATGGTATCGACTTCTACAGCGATATTCTGTTTACGACCGAGCAGGAAATTCAACAGCATCCCAAAAGGGTTGAGGCCTTCACGCGTGCGACCTTAAAAGGTTGGCAATATGCGATGGCGCATCCCGATGAAATTATAGAGTTACTCATTACTAAATATCATGTGCCTAAGACGAGAGCGCATCTGAAATTTGAAGCCGAAACCATGAAAACCCTCATTCTGCCTGATCTGGTGGAGATAGGGCACATGAGTCAGGGGCGTTGGCAGCGGATGGCCAATGCTTTCATTGACGTTGGAATGGGTAATAAAAATTTTTCGCTAGAGGGCTTCATTTACAATCCGATGCCTAACCGTTTACCTAATTGGGTGATTCCAGTTCTGATCTGTAGTTTTTGTCTATTGGTCGTAGTGTTAGCAGTTACCCAATATTTGCATCGACTCAATCGCCGCCTCGCAAAAGCCGATGCGGAATTACGGGCGACTAATAGCGCCTTATCGGCAGAAATTGAAGTACGCAAACGTTCCGAAGTGGCACTGCTTGAAAGCGAAGAGCGGTGGCAGTTTGCGATTGAAGGAGCGGGCGATGGCGTATGGGATGTTAATTGGGAAACCCAAATCACCGTGTTTTCTAAACGCTATCAGGAGATGCTGGGTTTTGCAGAGGGTGAACTGAAACCGGTTGCAAGTGAATGGCTGGAGCGTATTCATATCGATGATCAAGCGCGCGTTTTGCAAAATATGCATGACTATCTCGATGGCCTATCTTCTGTCTATGCTGTTGAACAACGCTTGCGCTGTAAAGATGGCAGTTACAAATGGATTTATGCGCGTGGTAAGGTGGTAAGTTACACGGCTGAAGGCAAGCCATTACGACTGGTCGGGACACATACGGATATTTCCGAGCGTAAGCAGTTGGAAGAGACGATGTTTTTTAGACAGTTTAGTTTTGATCATGTCGAAGAGAATGTCTTTTGGATTGATAGTCAGTGCCGAATTTTAGATGTTAACGAATCCGCTTGTCGGAGAATCGGTTATTCGCGTGAAGAAATACTTACGATGACGGTCTCGGACATTGATCCAAATTTTCCTTTCGAAATATGGCCTGAACACTGGCAAGCCTTAAAGCGCGAAAAAACGCTTCGATTTGAATCATTGCAAAAATGTCGTGACGGAAAAATTTCGCCGATAGAAGTCGTTGCCAATTATTTTGAATACGCGGGAACAGAGTATAACTGCGCACTCGTTCGAGATATTACCGAACGTAAAAAGCAAGAAGATACTCTGATAGAATCGGAAACGCGGATGCGTATGCTGTTCGAAATGACCAGTGATGCGGTTATGGTTTTGGATGAGCAAGGTTTCTTCGATTGTAACCATGCAACGCTAAAGATGTTTGAGTGTTCATGTAAAGAAGTGTTTTTGACCAAGCACCCTGCTGATTTATCTCCACTCAAGCAGCCAAATGGCGATGATTCATTTACCTTGGCAACTCAACATATCCAAAAGGCTTGGCGTGAGGGTAGTGATCGTTTCGAGTGGGTGCATAAACGTAGTGAAACTGGCCAGCTTTTTACGGCCGAAGTTTTGCTGAATGCAATGAATTTGAACGGTAAAGCCGTTCTTCAAGCAGTGGTCCGGGACATTACCGAGCGCACTCTTCTATTGCAGGAACTCGAACGACAAGCGCACATCGATTACCTGACTGGGATCAATAATCGGGCCTATTTCATGCAGTTGGCAGAATTAGAGTTGGCACGAGCGATCCGTTATAACAGTAAGTTAGCCATCTTTATGGTGGATATGGATCATTTTAAGAAAATCAATGATACTCACGGGCATAAATCTGGTGATTTAGTGCTAAAGAAATTTGCAGAAATATGTCTGCAAATTCTTCGAGAGGTTGACATCATTGGCCGTCTAGGTGGTGAAGAATTTGCAATATTGCTCCCTGAAACTAATGAAGATAAAGCCTTTGAAGTTGCTGAGCGATTGAGAGAAACGATTGCCCAGACTAAAGTCCCGATTGAAAATGGCCTGCCTTTGAATTTTTCAATCTCAATTGGGGTCTCATCGCTAAAATCCAAAGAGCAAAATTTAGATGAATTGCTTAGTTTGGCGGATCAGGCACTTTATACGGCCAAAAACTCCGGTCGCAACCAAACTCGTCGTTTTCATGACCTCGATGCAAAGCCGTAATTCTTAGTTCATAGACAATTCACAACGATTTATTTAATGTTAAACTTCATCCAGTTGTTTCCGGAATGGCGTATGGGGTTCAGGGATTTATCGGTTTCCATTCTTGGGGATGAGCATTATTTCAGCGCTTGGCAAAAACGCACCATCAGCTTTCTTGAATTAGCCAATGATGCTCGGGTGTGTTTTGCATTCATTACCGCGTTCAGAAAAAACTTTAGTTAGAGGAATGTCGCATGTCGCACTTGATTTTTCTGTGTATAGCTTTGTGGTTGGTCGCACCCGTTCAGGCAGGAACCAGTATCGCTGTTTTAGATTTTGAACTGCGTGATTTGACGCTTGATCCAGGTATTCCAAAGGAAATTGAACGAACGGCTTCGATTAAAAAAATATTGGTCGGCGAGTTGGAAAGGGCCGGTTATCGCATGGTGAACATTGACTTGAAGGCGCAACATCAGGCTAATGCGGGCTTTGGTTATTTGTTCGATCATGCTGATGTCGCGGCAGTGCTTGGGAAAGCTGTAGGTGCAGAATATGTTTTGGTTGGGCGTCTGCATAAGCCGAGTTTCCTGTTTGCATATTTAATGGGACATTTGGTGAGAACTCGGGATGGGCAGGTGATTGGCAACTATATTGTTGAGACTAAGGGCGGCGATAAAAAACTCACCTTGAAAGCTGTTGAAAGCTTGACGGTCAAAATCGATGGCCAGCTCGACCAGCGTTATACGCCACCCGATCCGCATTGAGCTAAAATGCCGCTGCGGCGGCCTTGTAAGCCCCCGGTGTGAATTGCAATGATTCGCTGGCCTTTTTTAAAATATCCTTGGGCAATTAAGTCGTAGACACCAAAGAGCATTTTCCCGGTATAGAGCGGATCGAGAGCGATGCTGGTCAGCGTTTCAAAGCGGTGCATAAACATCAGCAATTCGTCGTTGACTTCGGCAAAGCCACCAAAATGGTAAGCGTGATTAATCTCCCAATCATTGCCTTCGGCGTTTGCAGACATGCGAGCGACATCGCTGTTTAAAAAACCGGCATTTTTGAGCGCTGCAAAGCCGATAACTTTGGCCGAGCTGGGCTTTTTCGTCAACAAACCGGCCAAAGTCGCACCCGTGCCGCAGGCCACGCACAGAGAATCAAACTTCAGAGTAATTTCGTCAAGCAACTCTGCGACGCCTTGCTGTGCATAAGTTCCCGCGCCGCCTTCCGGTAACCAATAGTGTCCTGCCTGAAGCTTCGGTAAAGCATTCCAGTCTTGATAAAGCCTAAGTTGTCGATATTCGCTACGACTGACAAATTCGAGCTGCATACCCCAGTCATGTAGGTCTTGGAGTGTTGGATTCAATGGGGATACCAACTCACCGCGCACAAAAGCTTGCGTGTTAAGGTTGAACTGAGACCCTGCGAAAGCTAGGGCGTGAAGGTGGTTCGAGTAGGCACCGCCCATGCTGATCAGCGTGTCGCAGCCAAGGGCTAAGGCATGGCG
Organism: Methylococcaceae bacterium; assembly: GCA_947505105.1. Lineage (GTDB taxonomy): Bacteria > Pseudomonadota > Gammaproteobacteria > Methylococcales > Methylomonadaceae > SXIZ01. The sequence continues at coordinate 49,997 of CANNKG010000004.1, forward strand.
CAAGGCATATTTGAGTTTGCGCCATTTATTGCCGGAGATGATCGGATGCAGTAAGTCGTCGCGTTTGAGCCAGAGTTCAATTTGATAGGGCTCCAGCCACGGGTCTTCAATGCGCTGGAGCGGTGAAGCTTGAAAATTGCAGGCTTTGACACCTGCCGCGAAAGCGGCCTCGAACGAATCAGAAAATGAACTATTGGCTGGCGAGTCGGCCAATCGCTTCACCCATGTTCACGGCTTTGCCGGCAATAAAATCTGCTTGCCATTCCACTGCATCTTTGCCGAACAGAACGATAATGGTCGAACCCATGTTGAAACGGCCCATTTCCTGGCCTTTCTCGAATTCGGCGACTGGGGTTTCGCTATTTGATGAATAGCGCCAGTTCCGGACTGTTTCGATGGTCGGCGGGGTGACAACGCCATGCCAAGTGGTTTCGATGCTGGAAACAAAAATTGCGCCCACCAAAACCAATGCCATAGGGCCTGCCGGGGTATCGAACAGACAGGCGACGCGCTCGTTACGGGCGAACAAGCCCGGCACATTTTCAGTGGTCGCTTGGTTGACGCTGAACAGACGGCCCGGAATGTGGACCATTTCGGTTAACAAGCCGCCGAGCGGCATGTGCAGGCGATGGTAATCTTTGGGCGACAAGTAGATGGTCGTAAATAAGCCGTTATGGAATGGTTGGGCGCGTTCGGCATCACCGCCTAGTAAATCAATCGCGCTGAAGCTTTTGCCTTTCGCCTGGAAAATTTCACCTTCGACGATCGCACCAGCTTGGCTGACTACGCCATCGGCAGGCGAAGTGATCGAGTTTCGGGCTTGATCAATCGGGCGCACGCCGGGTTTAAGCGCGCGGGTAAAAAAGTCGTTAAAACTCGGATAAGCATTAAGATCCGGGTTGGCCGCTTCGCTCATATTGACTCCGTAATGCCGGATAATCTGTTGGATAAACAGATTTTTCCAGGTCACGTTTTTGGAATGCGTCAATACGCTCATCATTTGAGATAAGCTGTGGTGCGGCAATACATATTGAAGTTGAGTCAGTAAGTTCATAGATCGGTTTTTGATTCGGGTGTTTTGCCGCTTAAGCAATAGGCAAAAGCAATCACTTCGGCAACGGCAAGGTAAAGTTCACGCGGAATTTCTTCGCCCAGCGGAACCTGAGCTAAGATTCGAGCCAATTCCGGTTCGGTTTGTAAAGGGATGTTGTGTTGTTCGGCAATCGCCAGAATTTGTTCGGCGGTGAGTCCTGCCCCTTTGGCAGTAACTTTCGGCGCATTCTTACCATCATACTTTAAAGCGACTGCGATATCGGTATGGTAGTAAGTCTTGGCCATGGTCAGTTCCGGCTACGGTAGATTGACCAGTACCGGCGGCTGCCAGTTTTCAGCGCGGTGTTCAACGATCACCGTGGTGTAGATGCCGCCGCGGACATTGAATTCGGCGCGCACGCGTATAAAATTGGGCGCAATCGCCTCAACCAAATGATTTAAAATTTCATTGGTGACAGCTTCATGAAACGCGCCGCGTTCACGAAAGGTCCACATGTAGAGTTTTAATCCTTTCAGTTCGACGCAAAGTTCGCCCGGAACATATTCAATCATGATCTTGGCGAAGTCCGGTTGCCCGGTTTTTGGACAAAGACAGGTAAACTCGGGAATATCGATACGAATTGTGTAATCGCGCGCGGGTTGTGGATTGACAAACGTTTCCAGATCGGAACTTGGGCGGGTAGTCATAATTATTAAACGCTCCTGATGAATAAAAAAGTCGAATATATTGTCAATATCGGGAATAATATTTGCTTGTGTCTTTTATCGGGTATTCTACCAGTTATGCAGCTGGAAAAAATCAAGCTTTCGGGTTTTAAATCTTTTGTCGATCATACCGTCATCCCCATCAGCGGTAATTTGACCGCTATTGTCGGGCCAAACGGCTGCGGCAAGTCGAATATCATAGACGCGATTCGTTGGGTGATGGGCGAGAGTTCTGCCAAGCATCTACGCGGTGGTAGCATGGCCGATGTCATTTTTAACGGTTCGGTCGGTCGAAAACCGGTCAGTACCGCAACGGTTGAATTAGTCTTCAATAATACCAATAACAAACGTGGCGGCGCTTATGCGCAGTATGACTCGATTTCTATTAAGCGGCAAGTAAGCCGGGACGGAACCTCGATCTATCTTCTCAATGGCTCCCGCTGTCGGCGCAAAGACGTCACCGATTTATTTCTCGGCACGGGTTTGGGCGCTAGAAGTTATGCAATTATCGAGCAGGGGACGATTTCGCGAATGGTCGAATCCAAACCCGAGGATTTGCGCATTCATATCGAAGAAGCGGCGGGGATTTCCAAGTACAAGGAACGACGCCAGGAAACCGAAACGCGCATGAATGCAACGCGCGAGAATCTCGAACGTCTGACCGACTTGCGCGACGAAGTGGCTAAACAGCTCACGCACTTACAAAAGCAGGCTACAAAGGCCGAGCAATATACCGAACTTAAAAAGCAGGAACGGCGGTTTAAGCTCGAATTGCTGGCGATGCGCTGGCAGGCCCATCACCGGGCCGCTGAACAGCGCGAACATAACTTACAGATTGTCGCTAAGGAACATAATCAGCTGTTCGTCATTGTGCGCGACCTCGAAGCACGTATTGTACAAGAACGCAGTGAATACAAACAGTTGCAACAACAGCTCGAACAATGCCAAGGTGATTATTACGAAGTGTCTGCCGAAGTCGGGCAACTTGAACAATCGATTCGGCATCATGAGAAGGATCACGAACAGACCTTGCTCGAAATTTCGCGTCTCGAACAGCAGGCTGAACAATCTTCTGCGGATTTGGAAAGCGACATTGAAGCGCTTGAAGATATCCGTAGCGAATTGTTATCGCTCGAAGCAACGTTGGAAACCGCAAAGCTACAGCAGGAAAGTAGTCTCGAAGACCTGCAAAAAATTCAACAGCAACATCGAGAATGGCAAGAGCAGTGGGAGCATTTTCGGAGCGAAACTGCGCGCCATAGCGGTCAAAAAGACGTCCAGCAGGCCAAAATTGCCCAGTTTGAACAGCAAAATCGGCAATTGCAAAGTCGTCTTGAACGCTTGCAGTCTGAGCGTAACGAGCTGTTAGCCAACGATTTGACGGAAGAGCAAGAACTGCTTGATGAACGGATTGCCGAATATCACGAGCAACAGGCGCAATTACAGTTGGATCTCCAAGAGCTGTTAGGGCAAATGGCGCAGCAGCGCGAGCAATTAAAAACTGCTCAAACCGAGTTGCGTGACAAACAGTCCGGCGCCCATGCCTTGCTTGGCAAAATAACTTCACTCGAACTGTTGCAGCAACACGCGATGGGTAAAGATAATAAAAAATTATTGCTCTGGTTGCAAAATTTGGGGCTTAACGACCAACAACGGCTGGCGGAAGTCCTTGTTGTTGAGGAAGGTTGGGAGCTTGCGCTTGAAACCGTGCTTGGCAGTTTTCTGGAAGCGGTCTGCATTGAAAGCGCCGATGCTTTGCTGGCAGGGCTTAATCAACTGACCGATGAATCGGTCAGTATCGTTGAAACGGCACATTCAGCGCCGTTATCGCCTAAAATATCGGCAGAATTGGTGGCTTTGGCAACGAAAATCAATGCGCCGTTTCCGCTCCAAGGCTTATTGAGCGGCATATACTGCGCAGCGGATCTCGATAGCGCCCGGCAAGCGTTGAACCAGCTTGCGGTGCATGAATCGATCATTACGCTCGACGGGATTTGGATTGGTCGCGGTTGGTCAAAAATAGTACGTGCACCAGATGCCAAGCAAGGGGTTTTGCAGCGTGAGCAAAATTTGCGCACCTTTAAACAACAACAAGCGCAACTTGACAACGAAATTGAGAGCTTGACCGAGACCATTCATTCGCTTGAAAACCAATTAAAGGCTGCCGAACTGTCGCGCGACTCTCTGCAACAACAAGAAAAATCGGTAGTCGTCGAATTGTCCAAAGCGCAGTCACAGTTGAATGTGTGCACGACTAAAATGCAACAGCAACAACGCCGCCTTGAGCAACTTGAAGATGAGATTGACGATTTAATGGCCGAGAGTAGCGAATATGCGGAATCGCTACTGACTGCCGAAACTCTAAAACACAATGCTGATGCAGCTTTAGCCAACTTAACCGATCAACAGCAGGTTTTGGAAAATCAGCGTCAGCACATTCAACAGCAGCTAAGTGTTGCCGAGCAGGCTCTCCAGACCTCCCGACAATTGGTGCATGAGCAAAGCGCACAGAAAGAATCATTACGGGCCTCAGAAAATTTAACCTTAAAACAGATAGAACGGTTAAAATTAGTTCAACAACAGACGGAAGAGCGCCGGACCGAGTTGAAAAAAACTCTCGAAGATTTACTCTTGCCGATGGATGATCAGCGCTTTGAGCTGGAACAACTGGTTGAGAAGAAGCAAAGTGCCGAACATACTTTACAGGGGCAGCGGCATAATTTGCAGAAAGCCGAACAATCGGTGAACGAGTTTCAGGAACAAATGATCAGAGCCCAGCAGGAGCTCGATAAATTTAAAAGCCAGCTCGAAAAAATCCGTTTTGAGCAACAAGAATCGGAAGTCCGACAACAAACGGTAACCGAGCAGTTGCAGGAACTTGACGCTGATGTGGCGGAAATTTTAAAAGAACTTTCCGAAGATGCTGAAGAAGCCCTTTGGAAAGCGCGGCTTGAAAAATTGACGACGCAGATTGCTAATCTAGGTTCAATCAACCTGACGGCGATTGATGAATTTAAAGCGCAATCAGAGCGGATGGCGTTTCTGACCGATCAGCATAATGATTTAATGAATGCTCTGGAAACTCTGACACAGGCAATCGGTAAAATCGATAAAGAGAGTCGGCTGCGTTTTAAGGAAACTTTCGATAAGATCAATAGCGGGCTGCAATTAAAATTTCCGAAATTATTCGGTGGCGGCAGGGCATATTTGGAACTTAACGATGAGAATGTATTAGAATCGGGGGTGAACATCATCGCCCAACCCCCCGGAAAACGAAACAGTTCAATTCATCTGTTATCGGGCGGTGAAAAGGCGTTGACGGCTGTTGCATTGGTCTTCGCAATTTTCGAACTCAATCCGGCGCCTTTTTGTTTGCTGGATGAAGTCGATGCGCCTTTAGATGATGCGAATGTCGGGCGATTTTCGCAAATGGTGGCCGAAATGTCGGAAACCGTACAGTTTTTATACATTTCGCATAATAAAGCGACAATGGAAATTGCAAAACAGTTGGCTGGGGTTACCATGAAAGAACCGGGAGTTTCCCGAATGGTAGCGGTAGATATTGAAGAAGCGGTGAGTTTGGCAGAACAATAATGGATAAAGAACTTTTAAGAATTGTAATTATTGCAACTGGTCTGGTTGTGATCATGGGCATGTTGTTGTGGGGCTATATCAGGAATCAGCGTGTCAGTCGTGACATGAGCTATTTTGATGACAACGAAAGCCCACCTGGTCCATCGAAACAAAACTTTTCGATGACGGATTATCCCGAAGCGGAAGATGATTTCGAATTGGAGATCGTGCCGTTGGGTTCGGCGCGTTATGCCGAGGAAAAGCAGGATGATAGTCATTCTCAAGCCGACCCTGCAATTAAACCGACTGGGTCAGTCAAAGCAACGCCGGTTCAGGAACATAAGCCTACACCTGTCAATCATGTGCCAGAGGTGAATTTGCGGGAACATTTACCGCGCTTGGTGCAATTTAGCATTGTTGCTAAAAATGATTATGGTTTTAACGGTGCTGACCTCTCGGCAGTTTTTAGCATGGTGGGTCTTGAATACGGCAGCGTTAAAATTTATGAACGTCTCGATATCAACCGGCTGGTGGATTTTTCGGTCGCCAATATCGTCAATCCAGGCACTTTTCCTGAAGGCGATGCGGAAATGGCAGGTTTCTATACGCCGGGCATTACTTTTTTCATGCAGCCACGCGAATTGCCGGACCCGATCTTGGTTTTTGATGATTTGGTGCGCACGATTAATTTAATTGCCAAAGAACTGGATGGACAGAAATGGGACGCCGAGCGCAAGCCTCTAAATGATTTCAGTTTGAAGCAGATTCGTAAGAGCTTGCAGGGGAGTTAATGCTAAACTCCGAACAGTTGACATTATTGGCGGATAGTCCATTCGCAGATAATTTAAGTGTTACCCAGATCAATCGCCTAGCCGAATCAGGTGATGCCGGTGAACTCAATGATTCGGAACTGATTGCCTTTCTTGAAATCGCCAATTTCTTCTATCGGAGTGGCCTGCCGATAATCAGCGACCACCTTTACGATCATGTGTTTTTGGCTGCTTTGGCAGAGCGTCAACCTGAGCATCCGTTTTTACATAGCGTCGAAGCGGAACCGCTGCTTAACGCTAAAACTGTTGATTTACCCGAGCAAATGCTTTCAACCGAGAAAGCTTATACGCTGGAGCAAATTGAACGCTGGTTGCAGCGTATTGCGAAAGTTGCCGAAGAACTGAGCATTGATTATCGTGAAGTACAATTTCGAATGACGCCTAAACTTGACGGTTATGCGGCCTTTGACGACGGAACGACCTTATACACGCGCGGCGATGGACGACGCGGCACCGATATCAGCCGAGTTTTTGAGCGTGGCTTGAAAGTCGCCGGCAATGGTCAACGTGGTCAGGGACCCGGTGAGATTGTCGTCAATCAGAACTATTTTAACAGTCACCTTGCTGAGCATTTTGAAAATGCCCGGAATTTTCAAGCTAGTATCATCAAAGAGAAAGACCTCGACGAACACGCGCTGGCGGCGATCCAGCAACAGGCTGCCGTGTTTTATCCCTTTGCTCAGTTGCCGACATGGCAGGGCGTGGACAGCACCTTAATCAGTGAATTCGAGGCTATTGTTGAGCGTATGCTGGCAGCAGTCGAGTTCGATGTTGATGGAGTGGTGCTGGAAGTCGTCGATGTGCGCATCAAGCAGACGATGGGTGCGACACGGCATCATCATCGTTGGCAGATTGCCTTCAAAAACAATACTGAAATGGCTGAAGTCAACGTACTCAGCGTGACTCCGCAAACATCGCGTTCCGGTCGGGTTAACCCAGTCGCGGAACTTGAACCGACTAAATTAAGTGGCGCGTTAATTTCAAGAGCAACCGCGCATCATTACGGCATGGTACGAGAACAGGGTATCGGTCCCGGTACTTTAATAGAGCTGACTCGTTCAGGTTTGGTGATTCCGAAAATCGAACGGGTTCTCGTGCCGCAGATGCCGCAGATTCCAGAACATTGCCCCAGTTGCCACAGCGAATTAACCTGGGATAGTGATTATCTTTATTGTTTGAATACCAGTCATTGTCCGGCGCAAATCGAAAATAGCATGGAACATTTTTTTCGAACCCTGGCCAATGTTGACGGCTTCGGTCAAAAAACCATCGAAAAACTTCATTCCGTCGGCATTGCCTCGGTTTATGCTATTTATCAGTTGAGTTTTGAGCAATTACAAGCGATGGGCTTTGGCGATAAAACCTCGCAAAACCTGCTCGACCAATTACAACGCAGTCGAACCGAAGCAATTGAAGATTGGCGTTTTCTTGGGGCATTCGGAATTCATCGGATGGGGCTTGGTAATTGTGAACGCCTGTTACAACATCATCGCTTGCTGGACATCTTTGCGCTGACGAGCACTGAGATCGTAGCGATTGAAGGTTTTGCCGAAAAAACTGCAGAAGCAATGTTAGTGAGTCTGGCAAAAATTAAAGAGGATTTTCTGCAAATTTATGCGTTAGGCTTTACCCTAAAACAAACCCCGCTATTGTCCGAACAGCAGGCGATTCAAGGTATATTTGCCGGAAAAACCTTGGTTTTTACCGGTACCATGGAGCAGGGAACGCGTGAAGCGATGCAGAAGCAGGCCAAACTTTTGGGGGCAAAGGTGGCGACGTCTGTTACGGGTAATACGCATTACCTAATCGCGGGTGATAAGGTCGGTATGGCGAAAATCACTGCCGCGCGCGAAAAGGGCGTTACGGTTTTAACCGAAGCCGAATATTTGACGATGCTTTCCAACGTTTGAGAATATCAACGATTCAGCTCTTTTTTTTCAAGTGCGATCAAGAATACGTTAACCATGCCGATAGCTATGGAAAACGTGGAGGATGATAAGATGATTGACTCAATTTCAGGTGTTGCCAATCTGGCGATGGTAATGCACCAGCAAAAAACCGCTCAAGATGTAGAAATTGCGGTGATTAATAAAGTTCAGGATGTTCAAAAACAGCAAGGCGAAGCGGTGTTGCAGTTGCTCGATTCAGCCTCTGTTCCGGCTACGACGATTGATGTCAGAGTCTAAGGGTAGGGCGCGTCTTTACGTTTCTTCACATCTTCAATAGAGACACGCCCAGTAATCTAGATTACCGAAGGCGCTGTTCAAGGTTGCCTTGAATAGCGCTCAAAAATGCTTCGGTAGTTAGATAATGAGAATCCTGAAGTTGATCTCCGTAAATGCATACGGCGAGATCTTTAGTCATCTGACCTGCTTCAACGGTAGTAACGCACACTTCTTCAAGTTTTTTGCAGAAAACCGCCAAATCAGGATTATTGTCAAGTTTGGCTCTAAATGCCAAGCCGCGAGTCCAGGCAAAAATTGACGCAATTGGGTTAGTCGAGGTTTTCTGACCTTGTTGATGCATGCGATAGTGGCGAGTCACGGTACCGTGGGCGGCCTCGGCTTCCATACATAATCCATCCGGCGTTACCAGGGTTGAGGTCATTAGCCCGAGCGAGCCAAACCCTTGAGCGACGGTATCGGACTGGACGTCACCGTCATAGTTTTTGCAAGCCCAGACAAATTCACCATGCCACTTTAAAACGCTGGCGACCATATCATCAATCAGTTTGTGTTCGTAATGAATGCCTTTTTCAATAAATTGGCTTTTATACTCAGTTTGATAAATCTGTTCGAAAATGTCTTTAAAATGCCCATCATATTGTTTCAGAATCGTGTTTTTTGTCGAGAGATACAGTGGCCAGCCGCGATCGAGAGCAACTTTGAAACAACTGTGAGCAAAGCCTTTGATTGAGGCATCTGTATTAAACATCGCCAAGGCGATGCCATCGTCTTCAAAATGATGGACTTGAAAGCTTTGCGCCGGACTGCCATCATCCGGCGTGAAGCTAATATTTAAGATACCTTTGCCTTTTACGACAAAATCGGTCGCTTGGTATTGATCCCCGTAGGCGTGGCGACCGATGCAAATCGGGTGCGTCCAATTGGGCACAAGGCGCGGTACGTTGTTGCAAATAATCGGTTCACGAAACACCGTGCCGTCGAGGATATTGCGAATCGTGCCATTGGGGGATTTGTACATGCGTTTCAGATTGAATTCTTTAACGCGCGCTGCATCGGGCGTAATGGTGGCGCATTTGATGCCAACGCCGTGATGGCGGATGGCTTTGGCGGCGTCTATGGTAATTTTATCATCGGTGGCGTCACGCTGTTCGATACCTAAGTCGTAATATTCGATCGGAAGATCGAGAAATGGCAGGATCAGTTGCTGTTTGATGACCTGCCAGATGATACGGGTCATCTCGTCGCCATCTAATTCAACTATTGGATTTTTCACACTAATTTTTTTCATACACTTTCCTTTAATATGGAATTTGGTTAAGAACATTCATGGCCGACCACGTACAGCACTATAAATATAATTGTAAAATATAACTAGATATTTTGATTTGAGAGCAAATGATCCGTGTGAATGAGATGGGGTTTCGGTTAAGCTGTGTGAATTCAGACAATAACCGCTATAATATTTTGTTGATTGACGCTGATTTACAAAGGGTAATACATTGAATAGCAAACATGAACTATAGCAATGAATTCTATCGTCTGGCTCAAGAATTAATTGCCGCAGGGCGGTTTATCGATCAAAAAGGCTGGGTACCGGCAACGAGTGGCAATTTTTCGGCCCGTTTGCTTGATGGCACCATTGCGTTAACGGTATCGGGAAAGCATAAGGGGCAACTAAACCCTGAAGACCTGATGCTGGTTGATATTAACGCCCATGCGCTTGATGGCAAAAAACCTTCTGCAGAGGTGCTGTTACATACTCGTTTATACCAGCGATTTCCAGGGGTGAACGCGGTTTTGCATCCCCATTCGATGAGTGCAACGCTGGTGTCAAAGTTGTTTACACAGGCGTTGATTCTCGAAGATTACGAATTATTGAAAGCTTTGCCGACGATTACTACCCACGCGAGCCGGGTGATTATCCCGATTTTTGAGAATGATCAAGATATTTCAAGGCTTTCTGCATGTGTAGATCAATATTTTGATCAGCATGCCGATGTCTGCGCATACATTATTGTGGGACACGGCTTTTATACCTGGGGAGGATCGGTGCAGGAGACATTACAATTCGTCGAAGCACTGGACTTTCTGTTTGAATGTGAATTGCGATTATATAGAGTTAAAAATTAATGACTATTCTGACAATTTATGCCGAAAATAACCCTGATCATGGTGAAACCTTTACGGATTACGCCAAAATTAAGGAACAACTAAGCGCTCTGGATGTTGAATTTGAACGATGGAATGCTCACACCGTCTTACCTGCGGCAGCGGATCAGGCTACAATCCTGGAGGCGTATAAAAAGTCCATTGATAAATTAAGTAAACAATACACTTTTAAATCAATTGATGTGATCAGTGTCCATCAGGATCATCCGGAACGAGATAATTTACGCCAAAAGTTTTTAGCCGAACATATTCACGATGATTTTGAAATCCGGTTTTTTATTCAGGGTAAAGGTTTGTTTTACCTTCATATTGACCAGAAAGTGTATGCAGTGTTGTGTGAACATGGCGATTTGATTAGCGTGCCGAGTAATACCCCTCATTGGTTTGATATGGGGGCAGAGCCTGATCTTAAATGCATTCGTTTATTTACGATAAAAGAGGGCTGGGTGGCAAGTTTTACGGGGAGCACAATTAGCCAAAGCTTTCCTAGTTTAGATGAATTTGTTGCGGCGCATTCATGATTAAAGCGATTGTCACCGATATTGAGGGCACTACGACGTCGCTGAGTTTTGTCAAAAATATCTTGTTCCCCTATGCTAGAGACCATCTTGCCGAGTTTGTATCAAGCCATCAGATTCAAGCGGAGCTTCAACAGATTATCGCGGAAGTGGTCAAGGAAGTTGGGCGAGAGTTGACCCTGGATGAAGTGATTGAGCAACTTATTGAGTGGAGCGATCAGGATAAAAAAATAACCCCGTTAAAGAGTGTGCAGGGATTGCTCTGGGAAGATGGCTATCGACGAGGCGCTTTCGTGAGGCATCTTTACCCGGATGTTTTGCCTAATTTGCACCAATGGCATGCCAAAAATATTGCGTTGTATGTCTATTCATCCGGGTCGGTATATGCGCAAAAGTTGCTGTTCGGGCACACAGTTGAGGGCGATGTAACATCGTTATTTAGCGGTTACTTTGATACTCGAATCGGTGCTAAACGAGACCTTCAGGCTTATGTACGCATTGCTGAACAACTTCAATGTGTTCCAGAGCAACTATTGTTTTTATCGGATATCAAAGAAGAATTGGATCCCGCCAAAGCTGCAGGTTTTAAGACAGTTTGGATATGTCGAGATAGCGTTCTTAATCCAAATGCCGAACATGTCCAAGTCGCCAGTTTTGACGAGATCGTGCTTTCGTGTGAAGCCTAGATTTTTAGTCCGGAAAGTGCAAGGCAAGTTAAATATAAGAACCTTCTGTATCTTTTATCCAGACTAAATCCGGAACGCTATGAATCAATCCTTCCCGCATCCGAGATAGTCGAAGTGACATGCTCAGCAGCCAGATAACGACTAAGGCTCCGAGCGTAAAGGTAACGAGGGAGAATATTACCCAGTTTCGATGATCGTGCCAAATGTCGCGCCAGTTGATCCGGGGCAAGTGATTGTAAGGCGGTAGACGCAAACTACGCATCATCTCCTGAACCGGTTCATAATCTTTGGGGGCGGTAAAACCAAAATACCAATACTGCGCGTTGCTTCATTATCATCTTCAAGTTCCGGAAGCGCCGCAGTAATCAGTTCCGCCAAACGATATTTTCACTGCGGCATTGCCGTCGCCAGTCATTCGGGGTAAATTCGGGTTGAAATCGCTTGGGGAAATTCTCGGGTGTGTTGTTGATTCAAGACTCGGAGTGGCGTTGCATCCAATTTACCTTCGCTTTTCCGTATGAGTAGTATTGTACAATTCAAATTGTAGACTGATATGCAGATAGTCTTAGATGAAAATTATAAATTTATTAGTTAACCTTACATTCCGCACCAAAATTATTTAGTATTTGAATACTCGATATCAAAGTTTTTAAACGTGGAAAGCGAAAGGAAACTAGCATCAACATAAAAGCGGTGGTTTGAATTCTGCATTTATGGGAAGATTATTGACAAATATGGGGTATTGAGCAAGGTTTGGATGTGCCAAAGTTAAAAATGGCAAAAGAAATATGCTCAATGATTTACCTTAATGAATCAAAGATTGACACGCTATCTCTCGTTACCATGAGGGGCTGGAGTTTTCTGGTGAGTGTGCTTAAATCAGCCAAAGCTTAGCACCAGCTGTATTCGAACAAACAACGGATTCCAATGAATAGGCGCTTGATTCTTTCTGTTTTCTTTCTTCTCCTGCTGGTTCCCGTCCTGACGACCATTTATTACCGAATCCAAGCCACAGAGACTGAGCGAGACAATCTTAACAATCTCTCCAATGTTGTCCTTGCTAAAGCCAAGGTCATCCGTCGCTGGATGACGGAAAGAGAAGGTGATAGCCTGATATTTAGTGAATCGCTGAATATTAGGGCTCGCATCAAGAAACTATTGCAACAACCTACTAATCCGGAGCATCGAAATATTCTCCAGTCGCGTTTGGAACTGATGCTCTTAGCCTATGATTACGAAGCGGCCATGCTGGTTGATCAGAACCACAAATTGCTCCTTTTCTCAAAAGGAGACGTCGAAATTTCCAGTACCACGGACGCAACGTTGAAACTGGCTATGACCAGCAAAAAAATCGCCCATTCCGATTTTTATCGCGCATCTTCAGGAGCTATTTTCATCGACTGGGTGGCTCCCATAATACCTGACGACGTGGAAAAAAATCCGCTTGCCGCTATTATTTTGCGCGTCCACGTCGATCATTTTATTTTTCCTGAAATTCAATCCTGGCCGACACCAAGTAAATCGGCACAAATTTTGTTGTTGGAAAAGCTTGGTGAGCAAATGCTTTATTTGAATGCGCCAAAATCCTCTGACCTAGTCTTCAAGCAAGACGCGACTGTAGGCAATCTCGAAGCTACAATCCTAGATCAAAACGATGGGGGTCCTAATGTCGGCATCAGTCCTGATTATCGAGGCGTGGAAGTGTTGTTCGCGCACAGTCAAGTGGAGGGAACACCTTGGCATTTGATCGCCAAAATCGATCAAGCAGAAGTGTTGAAGCAGGTTTATGCTACCGTGATGTGGATTGCCGGGGTGACGCTTTTCGCTGTCCTGTTGGTTGGCATGGTATTGACCCGGATATTTCATCAGCAGAACCGGATTCAGGCACTTAAGCTTCAGGCGCAGCAAGCCAAGGCCGCAAAACAGTTTGAAGTGTTGGGCAATAATATCCCCAACGGGTTTGTTTACCGCTTTCAATTGTCTCCCTTGGGTGAGCGCAGTTTTGAGTACATCAGCAATGGCATTGGAAAGCTCTTGGGTATTGACTCTAAGCAAGCGCTTGCCGATCCGAATTTGCTATTTTCGTTGATGGATGAGGAGTCTCGGCGGCACTATGAGATTGAAGAGGTACGTAGTGCCGAATTACTGAGCACTTTTTCAGAGGAGGTCAAATTAAAGCTTCCCAACGGGCAAACTATATGGTTGCACATTAATTCCCAACCACATCGTCGAGAGGGTAGTGTGATGGTTTGGGACGGGGTTTGTCTGGATATCACTACGAGAAAGCGCGAAGAATTGCGACTTGAGCGGTTCAGGAATTTGTACCGTGATTTGTCAAAGATCGGTGAGTCTATCTTGCACGCGCAAGATGAACAAGGCTTGTTGGAACAAATGTGCCAGATTCCGGTGCGCAGTGGATTGATGACCATGGCCTGGATTGGGATTGAAGCGCTTGATTCCCATCGCATTCTCCCAAAATATTGTGCGGGTGACTCGGGCAGTTACCTCGATACCATCAGCATTTCCTCTGATAGTTCCTTGCCCGAAGGACGCGGGGTTACCGGCACGGCATGGCGTGAACAGGTGCCGCAGATTAACAACAATTTTGAACATAATCCACTAATGGCACCATGGGTAGATATGGCAAGACGTAAGGGGTGGAAATCCAGTGCCAGCTTGCCATTATTTCGCGCCGGAAAAATTTATGCTGTATTTTCGGTCTATAACGCTTGGGCCGATTTCTTTGACGATCAAGTCATGACCATCCTGCAATCGTTGGTGAATGATATAGGTTTCGCTCTCGACACCCTGGATGCGCAATTGCTTCGGCGTCAAAGCGAGGAACGCACCCGGCTAATTCTAAATTCGGCCAATTACGGCATTTTAGGCATGAATACCGAAGGTATCGCGACCTTTGTCAATAGTGCTGCCACCCACATGCTCGGTTATAGCGAGCAAGAGCTGGTGGGTCAATTGATGCATCCTCTGATTCATCACCACTATCCTGACGGCAGAGACTATCTCAGGGAACAATGTTACATGTACTTGAGCTACACTTCGGGGCAATCATTTAATATTGACGACGAGATATTTTGGCGCAAAGACGGTAGTACTTTTAATGTCGAATACGCTAGCCATCCGATTTATCAGAATGGTGAATTGAACGGTTCGGTCATGATTTTTCAGGATATTACCGAGCGCTTGCAACTGGAAAGAGAAAGCAAACGTCGAGAGCAAATCTTTCGTGCGATTGTCTCGCAGGCACCCGATGCTATCTGCTTGATTGATGTGGAAACCCTCAAGTTTGTCGAATTTAACGACGCGGCTTGTTTTGGTTTGGGGTACAGCCGCGAAGAATTTGCCCAATTGCGTTTGCCTGACATTCATGGTGAATTCGATGAGGCGACCATCAGAACCCTGGTTTCGGTTTATGTTAAGGCGGGTTCGGCGCATTTGGAAACTCTTCGACGTACCAAGGATGGTCGATTGTTGAATGTACTCGTGACCTTGAAAACAATTCAACTAGAGGGCTGCTATTACCTGTCATCAATCTGGACCGACATTACGACAACCGTAAACATGCGAAAACAGCTCGGTAAAGAACGCGAGCGGTTGCAAAACATTATCGATGGCACACATGCAGGCACCTGGGAATGGAATCTACAGACAGGTGCTGCGTTGTTTAACGATCGTTGGGCGGAGATTTTCGGTTACCAACTCAATGAGTTGCAACCCTTTACCGTAAAGAGCTGGGAACAATTTGTTCATCCCGAGGATCTTCAGCGAGCCAATGCGGCGTTGGCGCAACATCTGGCTGGTCAAACTGATTACTATGCGTGCGATGTGCGTATGCAACACAAAAACGGTGCTTGGGTATGGATAGCCGACCGTGGCAAGGTCACCGTGCGCGATGCGCAAGGTAAACCGATTATAGTCAGTGGCACCCACGTCGACATCTCCGAGCGTAAAGCTTCGGAACAAAAGCTTAGGGATAGTGAAGAGCGCTTCCGTAAACTGTTTAACGACTCTAAACAACCTTTAATGCTGGTTGAGGATGGCCTGTTCATCGATGCCAATCAGGCGACTCTCGACATGCTTGGTTTTGAGTCACTGGAAGAATTCAAGGGGACTCGGCCGGAACAAATATCGCCTGAATTTCAGCCCGATGGCAAGCGGTCCTCTATAAAGGTTGTTGAAGTTATTGGCGAGGCGTTTCGCGAAGGAAGTCACCGTTTTGAATGGGAACACCTGCACAAAGATGGCAGTCATATCTTCGCAGAAGTCATGCTCACCCCGATTAGCGTTGATGATAAAACCTTATTGCATGTGGTGTGGACCGACATTACTGAACGCAAGCGCCTGGAAGCTCAACTGAAACAGTTCGAGGCGATCGTCACTTATTCCGACGACGCTATCGTCAGTAAGAATCTGGATGGCATCGTCGTCAGTTGGAACCACGGTGCGGAACAGATGTATGGCTACAGCGCCACCGAAATGCTTGGCCATTCTTTTAAGCGCCTGCTCCCGCCCGACCGACTTGACGAAGAGCATAAAATTCTCGAAAAAATCAAACGCGGTGAAAATGTCGAACATTTCGAAACTCAGCGATTGCGCAAGGATAGAACAGTTATTTATGTTTCCGTCACGATCTCGCCGATTCGTAACGACAAAGGGCAGATCATTGGTGCTTCAAAAATTGCCCGAGATATCACCGAACGCAAGCAATATGAAGCGGAATTTGACAAACTGTCGCTGACGGTAGAGCAAAGTGACAATGTCGTTATTATCACTAATCTTGATGCACAAATCGAATACGTGAATGCCTGTTTCATCGAAAATACCGGTTACACCAAGCAAGAGGTGCTCGGACAGAATCCTCGGATTTTAGCTTCAGGCCAGACTTCGATGGAGACTTATCGTGATATGTGGGAGGTGTTGACCAGAGGTAAGTCCTGGCACGGTGAATTTATCAACAAACGCAAGAACGGAACGATTTTCTTTGAATCGGCGCATATCACACCATTAAGAAATCGCGACAGTGTTATTACCCATTATGTTGCGACCAAGGAAGATATCACTGAGAAAAAACGTACTGAACAGGAATTGCAACAATATCGCCTCCATCTTGAAGAACTGGTCGAAATCAGGACTGCCGAGCTCACCAAAGCCAAGCAACAAGCGGATGCTGCCAACCAATCGAAAAGTACGTTTTTGGCCAACATGAGTCATGAGATACGCACCCCCATGAACGCTATCATTGGTTTTGCGCAGTTGTTGCGCGATCAGGTCAATTTGCCGGATCAGAAAGAAAAACTCGATAAGATTGTGGTTTCCAGTAAACACCTGCTCGGCATCATTAATGACATCCTCGACCTTTCCAAAATCGAAGCCCAAAAACTGAGTCTGGAAGCGCGGTCATTTATGATTCCGGCCATCATTGATCATGTGAGCAGCATGATGGTGGAACGGATTGGCACTAAAGGACTGGCGTTTCAGACTGAGGTTGATCCACGCTTGTATGAATTGCCTGTGATTGGCGATTCGTTGCGACTTGGACAAATTCTGATCAACTTTTTGAGTAATGCGCTGAAATTTACCGATCATGGAAGTGTTAGCATACGGGCAAACGTGGCTGAGGAAAGCGACGGGGAAGTCAAACTTTATTTCGAGGTTCGGGATACCGGTATTGGCATCAGTCCAGAAATTCAAGAAAAACTTTTCGAGGCTTTTGAGCAGGCGGAGGCCTCCACGACTCGCAAATACGGGGGGACCGGCTTGGGTTTGGCGATTAGTCGGCGTTTAGCAGAGATGATGGGCGGTGATATCGGCGTGAATAGCGTTCCGGGGCAAGGTAGCGCATTTTGGGTGACCGTCGTATTTCAAGTGGGTTCCGCTGCCGATATTCATGAAGAGGATGATAATATGGTCGCGCTAATCCCAGATGGCGCTCGCATTTTGCTGGTTGAAGATAACGAAATCAATCAGGAAGTCGCCCGTGAAATGCTTAATAGCTTGGGGTTGGATGTGGAGGTTGCCAATCACGGTGGTGTAGCGTGCGACAAGGTTCGGCAACACCCCTATGACTTGATTCTGATGGATATGCAGATGCCGGTTATGGATGGTCTGGAAGCCACTCGGAGAATCAGGGACATGCCATTGGGTCGAAACGTACCCATTCTGGCCATGACTGCTAACGCCTTTGAAGAAGACCGCCAGCGTTGTCTGGATGCCGGTATGAATGGCTTTCTATCTAAGCCTGTCGAGCTGGATCGGTTGGCGGCGGTGATATCCTGCTGGATCACCGGAGCGCGCTCTGCGATCTCTGCCGACGAAAACGTGGTTGTTATGTCACCCCCTGCTTTGGATCCCGGTAATGCATTGCCGATCAGTTTCCATCAATTGAATTGGGAACAAGGTTTAGCGTTCGTTCCAAATCAACGGACTTATCATAGATTGTTGGTGAAATTTGCTGCAACCCATGCTAATGGCGCCCAGCATATTGAGGAACTGATAAGGCAAGGCGAGCTTGCCGCAGCAAAGATTGACGCGCACACTTTGAAAGGCTTGGCATCTACCTTGAGCATGCCCGAAATACGCGAACTGGCCGCTAACATCGAACAAGGTCTCCAGCAACCGGGCGATCTCACAGAAATAACCCGATGGTTGGCGATGCTGTCGGTGGCTTTATCTCGCGTAGTCAGGGAGATTCAAGCCATAAAACTGTCAGAGTAATCGCCTGTAGTTTCGACGCTCACTCAGGACGAGGTTAAGGCAAGGTTACAGCCGTTGGCGAAATTACTTGAGCAAGATGAGATGAAGTCCTATTCGCTATGGCGTGAAAGCGAGGCAAGCATCGCAAGTGTTATTGGTGATGATTATATGGCGGCACTTGGCCGCCAAATCGAGAACTTTGATTTCGCCGATGCGTTGTCCACTTTGCAAGTGATATGGGAGGCTTATCCGCACTTGAAATCTGACTGACAATTGCCGCTCTAAAAATTATTTATTTTTCAGTTAGCTTGAGTGTGAGATGGGATTGTAATTGCGCCAGCGAACCAAAACTCTGAATCCGAGTAAAAATGCAATGATAATCCCATATATTAACGGATTTGCAAAATTGCCTTTGAGTTGCCACGCGTAATGTATTAAAGCCGCTATAGCTGCATAGTAAATAAGTTTATGCAATTTTTTCCATTTGGTTCCTAAGCGTTTTTGCCAAGCTTTGGTCGAGGTAATACCCATGAGTAATATAATAATGAAGGCTATCAGTCCAACCAGAATAAACGGACTCTCGATAATATCCCAATAAATCATATTCCATGCAAGTGCATGATCTAATATCAAATAGCTCAAGACATGCAGACAAGCGTAAAAAAACGTAAACAAGCCAATCATCCGTCTATCCCTGATCGGCCACTTCCAGTCGGTCATTTTTCGAAGCGGCGTAATGCTTAGGCTTAAACACAAAAAACGCAAGGTCCAGTCTCCCAATCGAATGTTGACCGCTTCAATCGGATTTGCTCCTAAACGATTGAGTTGAATATCCAGCATGAGTAAGATTAAAGGGACCAGTCCCAACAAAAATAGCAGTCGCCAGTCATTGATTCGATTCATCATTAGAAATAACGCTTTAAATCCATCTGAGAGTAAAGAGAAGCTACTTGTTCAGCGTAACCATTGAATATTTGAGTAGCTCTGCGTGGCGTGAAGAAATTAGAACCCAGGACTCGTTCACTACGCTGGCTCCAACGTGGATGTGGGACTTCGGGATTTACATTCGCATAAAAACCGTATTCGTCAGGTGCAGATAAGTTCCAACTTGTAATAGGTGGATTTTCCAAAAAATTGATTTTAATAATTGCTTTAATGCTTTTAAAACCATATTTCCAGGGCACTACCAAACGCAACGGTGCGCCATTCTGTTTGGCTAAGGATTCACCATACATGCCGGTGGCTAGTATCGTCAAGGGATGCATCGCCTCATCAAGACGCAAAGCCTCCCGATAAGGCCAGGTCAGCATGCTGTTACGATTTAAATTGGGCATGATTTCGGGTTGAGCAATCGTCGTGAATTCTACGAAACGTGCACGAGATGTCGGTTGCAAAAAATTAATCAAATCAGCTAATGGAAAACCTTGCCATGGCACGACCATTGACCAGGCTTCTACGCAGCGAAACCGATAAATTCGCTCTTGCGAGGGATTGCGGCGAAGTATATCTTCAAGGTGATAATTCCCCGGTTTCTCGACCGCTCCGGCGACTTCAATCTGCCACGGATCGATCCTTAGTTTTTGAGCGAGGGTGCTGGCATCTTCCTTGTTATAAGAGAATTCGTAATAATTGGTATAGTTATTAATAAGTTTGCGATCAGTGCTTTGTGGTTGTTCGATGTTTAGATTTTCCGCAGAGGAGTTGGCGATATTTGAAAATAAACCGCTGCCAACGGTCAACGCTGCTAATCCAGTTTTGATAAGGGTACGTCGGGTTTTAAACACTTCTGGTGAAGTGATTTCGCTGGATGAAATCTCTTTGTGTAATTTAATTATCATGCGGTTTACACATCCTTCCGGTAATTTGTGACAATGTATTGCTATCAAAAGAACGAGTAATATTCCATGTAGGACCTTAACAAAATAAAGTTTGCTCAACAATCGAACATTAAAAAACGAGCATTAAGTAACCTACACCACTAACTTCCTCTTTCTTAGGGGGGAGAGGTGGGGAAGGGATTTAAGTTCTCAAGTTATTATGTGTAAGGTACATGAATGTAACTGAAGGGGTCTCTTCATATTCACCAGGCGCATGGATCGTTTTTGTGGCATTGATAAACAATATTTACAACATAACCCCAAAGAATATTTTGTCAAATAAATTGGTGACGACAATTCATATTTGGCGGGGAAGGCTTAATGTTTTCTTCGGTGTTGTGAGTATTTGCTCCTTAAGGTTCTAGTGGAAATGTTACTTTCGTTAAAAAAACGATTTAAAAAATAAATTTATAGCTGAATTATTAGAGATTGCTTTTGAAAAATAAGATGATTCTATTGCAGAAATCAGCTATGAAATTGCGCTATAGTTTCTCAGATAAATAATATCCTGCCCGAGTTTGAATGAATCACACGGCAACCGCAAAATCTCTGCGCAATTTATCCATAACGCAAAGAATTTTACTGGCATCTTGCATGTAAGTTTCAAAAGTTGTGACGACTGAATCGTA
>CANNKG010000005.1 GCA_947505105.1 Methylococcaceae bacterium
AGGCTCGCCATAATGACGTGGAAATGTGGGAAAAAGATAACATTCCTTACACTGTTCGAAAAAAACGCCAAGCTTTTTTCAACAATATTGCAAGCCAAAAATCGGGAGTAAAATAACTGGGACAGAGGGACTTATTTCGACAGCCTACATCCACCCTCGGATTTTTGAACATACTCAAGATTGAGGTAAGCATTATCCGGATAGGGTCTCGGATGATAGGGATTGGCTCCCTAATACCGTTAGCTATTTTCCTACCCATCGTTTTGCTATTGGCCGCCTGCTCCGAGACGAAGCCAGTTGATCCTCCGCCGCGCCCGGTCAGAGTCACAGCGGTCGAATACCGGCAAACGGCAGTCACCACTCATTATTCAGGCGAAATCAAGGCTCATCATGAAAGCCCTTTGGCATTCCAGGTTGGTGGCAAACTCCTGCAACGACTGGTTGATATTGGTATGGTCGTCGAGCGTGGCAAATTGCTGGCGACGCTAGACCAAGCTGACGTCAAACTTGACGAAGCAGGCGCTACGGCACAACTGGCGGCGGCGCAGGCCGAGTTGGACTTGGCCCGCAAGGATTTAAACCATCTGATGAATCTGCAGCAAAAAGATCTCGCCAGTCAAGCGGCCCTAGAGAAACGCAAGGATCAGGTCAAAAACGCCGAAGCCCGCGTCGCGGTAGCCAAGGCTACGCAAGGCAGCTATGCGCGAAAATCAGCTTATGCAGAGCTCAGAGCCGATCACGCGGGCGTGATTACCGCAGTTGATGCTGAACCTGGACAAGTCGTCGCCGCCGGGCAGGCCATCGTCCGTTTGGCTCGAACCACAGAGATGGAAGTGGTGACCAACGTACCTGAAAATCGCTTACAGGATTTGAAGTCCGCCAGTTCGATCAAGGTTAATCTATGGGCCAATCCGGAACGATTTTATAACGGCAAATTACGGGAAATCTCACCCGGCGTTGACGAAGTATTGCGCACCTATACCGTCAAAGTTTCCATGCCGGAGGCTGATGATTCCGTCAATTTGGGTATGACCGCAACGGTACACATTCAAAAAACCGAGCGCCAACCGGTCGCTTACGTGATGTTAACGGCTTTGACCGAGCTTGATGGCAAGCCCTCGGTTTGGGTATTCAATAATCATAACCAAACCGTCCAGCCAAGGGCGGTTACGATCGATGGCTACGACGATCAGAACGCCAAAATCCTCAGCGGCGTGAATCAGGGTGAACTCATTGTCACTGCAGGCGTTCACAAACTAGTTACCGGGCAAAAAGTCAGACTATTGGAGAGCAGCCATGATTAAGGTAAACCTCTCCGATTGGGCCTTACGCCACCCATCTTTCATCGGCTATCTTCTGGTCGTGATTATGTTGGCCGGGTTGATGGCTTATCTAACGCTAAGCCGAGCAGAAGATCCCGATTTCACAATCAAGACCATGATCGTTCGCGCCGAATGGCCGGGTGCGACAGCGCACGAAATGGAACAGCAAGTCACCGATCGCCTGGAAAAGAAATTGCAGGAGACGCCATGGCTAGATTACGTGCAAAGCTATTCTGAACCGGGCAAAAGCTTTATCTTTGTCAATCTTAAAGATTACGCTCCCAACTCTGCGGTGCCCTATGCCTGGTATCAGGTGCGCAAGAAATTGAACGATATCCGCCATACCCTGCCGGAAGGCGTGCGCGGGCCTTCTTATAACGATGAATTCGGCGATACTTACGGTACGATTTACGCCTTCACCTCTGACGGCTTTACCCATGCCGAACTGAAAGACGCCGTCGACGACGTGCGTCAGGAATTATTACTTATCCCTGACGTCGCCAAGGTCGATTTGATCGGCGTACAACAGGAAAAAATCTACGTTGAGGTATCGCATCGCAAGCTCGCCACTTTGGGCATGGATCCGATGATTATCGCCCAAACCTTGCGCCAGCAAAACAGCATGAATCCCTCCGGCAGTATAGAAACCACCAGCGATAAGCTATACATGCGGGTCAGCGGCGATTTAAAGTCGGTGGACGCCATTAAAGAAATCGGCATCGAAGCCAACGGCCGCCAGTTTCGCTTGGGCGACATCGCCCGCGTCTATCGCGGATACGCCGAGCCGATGACGCCGAAATTTCGTTATCGAGGTGAGGATGCAATCGGTCTGGCAGTATCGATGACCAAGGGCGGCGACATCTTGAAATTGGGTGAGCAGCTGTCGACTCAGCTCGCCAAACTATCGGCGAACCTGCCGGTCGGCATAGACGTGCATCAGGTGTCGGATCAGCCACGCGTTGTTAAGCGCTCGATCCACGAATTCATGAACAGTCTAGGCGAAGCCGTCGTGATCGTTTTGGCGGTTAGTTTTCTGTCTTTGGGTTGGCGCACCGGCTTGGTGGTGGCCTTATCCATTCCGTTGGTGTTGGCTTTAACCTTTTTAGTCATGAAGCTGCTCGGCATAGATCTGCAACGTATCTCACTCGGCGCATTGATCATCGCCTTGGGCCTTCTGGTCGACGACGCCATCATTTCGGTGGAAATGATGGTGGTAAAAATGGAGCAGGGTTGGGATCGTATCAAGGCTGCGACCTTTGCTTACACTTCTACGGCCTTTCCAATGCTGACCGGTACTTTAGTAACAGCCGCGGCTTTCACGCCGGTGGGTTTTGCCAAATCTTCAGCCGGTGAATACTGTTTTACAATCTTCGCTGTGGTAACAATCGCTTTGCTGGCTTCATGGTTGGTGGCGGTAATTTTTACGCCTTATATCGGCTATCTGCTGTTACCGGACCTGAAGGTTAAAAGCATACACGACGAAAGCGAGGTTTATAGCCGAGGCATCTATCCCCTATTTCGGCGTTTGATGACAAGCTGTTTGCACCGGCGACAACTGGTACTGGCCGCAACCGCCTTGTTATTTGCGGTATCGATAGGCGCGTTTAGCCTAGTCGAACGGCAATTCTTTCCGTTTTCCGATAGGCCGGAAGTATTAATCGACCTCTGGTTGCCGCAAGGCACGTCAATACTGGCTACCGAAAAGGAAGTCCTGAAAGCAGAGGCATTTTTAAAGGACGATCCCGACATTATCAACTTCGTCAGTTACGTCGGCGCCGGCTCACCAAGGTTTTATCTACCCTTGGATCAGCAGCTTGATCACGACAATTTTGCCCAGATCGTAGTCTTAACCAAGGATTTGATGGCGCGAGAACGACTGATCGCCCGCTTGCGCACTAAATTCGACAACGGCTTTACCTTGTTGCGCGTCCGGCTAAACCGGCTAGAAAATGGCCCGCCGGTTGGCTTTGCGGTGCAATTTAGAGTCTCAGGCCGCGACATTGCCAAAACCCGGCAAATTGCCGAACAGGTCGCCGAAGTGATGCGCACTAACCCTCATGTTCTTGACGTCCACTTAGACTGGGGCGAACCGAGCAAGGTAGTGAAACTGGATGTGGATCAGGATAAAGCACGCGTATTAGGCGTCAGTTCCCAGGACATTTCCACGGTATTAAACACCATGTTGTCGGGTTTTGGCATCACTGATTACCGCGAACGCAATAAGCTGATCGAGGTTTTGGGGCGAGCCGAACCCATGGAACGTAATAATCCGGCTTTGATCGAGGAGATCAATGTTCATACGCGTACCGGCAAAGCGGTCCCCTTAGGACAATTGGTGCGCAGCAATTTCAGTTTTGAGGAAGGGATCATCTGGCGCCGAAACCGATTTCCAACCTTTACAGTACGCAGCGACATCCGTGAGGACACCCAGGCGCCGCAAGTGACCGCACAAATCGAACCCTTACTGGAACCTTTGCGCGCCAAGTTGCCGGACGGGTACCGCATCGAATTGGGAGGCGCGGTCGAGAGCAGCCAGAAAGCCGAGGCCTCGATCAACGCCGTGATGCCAGTGATGCTGCTCAGCTTGGTGACCCTGTTGATGATACAACTGCAAAGCGTCAAACGCACGGCGATGGTCTTACTCACCGCACCCCTGGGGATGATTGGCGTGACCCTGTTTTTATTGATTTTCCATGTCCCCTTCGGCTTCGTCGCCACATTGGGCGTGATCGCCTTGGCCGGTATGATCATGCGCAATTCGGTAATCCTGGTCGATCAAATAGAACAAGATATCGCCGCCGGGATCAGACCGTGGGATGCGGTCATCGAAGCCGCAGTTCGGCGCTTGCGGCCAATCCTGCTAACCGCCGCAGCCGCTATTTTAGCGATGATACCTTTGACCACTAGTGTGTTCTGGGGGCCGATGGCGATTGCTATCATGGGAGGACTTTTGGTAGCGACGGTATTGACCATGCTGTTCCTGCCCGCCTTGTACGCGACGTGGTTTAGAATCAAGGAGGAGTAGATGATTCAGTTATCCCATATCAAAGCCTTTTTAAGCACTTCAAACTTAATTTTGATAACAGCTTGCACGGTAGGTCCAGACTACGTTAAACCTGAACTGACTTTGCCGAAAAACTGGTCGGAAAGCAACGCTGTTTCAACCCACTCCGCCAAATTGACGCAATGGTGGCGAGGCTTTAACGACACTACCTTAAACCTGTTGATCGAACGGGCTCTCCAAGGCAATCTCGATCTCAAAGCTGCCGGTCAGCGCATCCAGGCGGCCAGAGCCCAGCGCGATGCGACCGACGCCGAGCGGTGGCCGAGCGTTAACGCTTCGAGCGCCTACCAACGTCAGCGCATTAGCCCCAATGCCTTGCTAGGCCTCATGGGCTCCTTGCAAAACGGCGCCGGACAGTCGACAGCCTTAGGCCCTATCGGTACACCGTTCAATTTATTTCAAGCCGGTTTCGATAGTAGTTGGGAGCTGGATTTGTTCGGCGGTATCCGCCGAAAGCAGGAAGCAGCCGAGGCCAATGCCGAAGCCATCGCCGAAAGCGAACACGATATCAGAGTCAGCCTTAGCGCTGAAATCGCGCGGGCTTATCTGGAATTGAAAATGCTACAGTGCCGTCTGGAAATCGCCGAAGACAATCTTCACAACCAGCGCGAAATCCTGCGCTTGGCCGAAGCCAGCTATGAGGAAGGCTTAGCGACGGCTCTCGACGTTCAGCGGGCCAAAGCGGAATTGGCAACCATTGCCAGCGCCGTTGCACCTATTTCCGCGCAAATCAAAAACCATCGTCATGCCTTGGCGCTATTGTCAGGTTTACCACCAACGGGTTTAGACGCCGAATTGACCAAACTGAGTGCATCCATTCCGCTACCGCCAACAATCGCCCCTGGCTTGCCGTCAGATATCCTGAGGCAGCGGCCCGATATTCGTCAAGCCGAACGGGTGGTTGCCGCGGCAAACGCATCAATTGGTGCAGCGGTAGCGGAGTTGTTCCCAAAATTGTCCCTGACCGGCTCCGCCGGATTCCAAAGCCAGGATCTTAGTAACTTCACTAATTTATCCAGCGGTTTCTACGGCTTCGGTCCACGTCTATCGCTGCCTATCTTCCAGGCCGGAAGGTTAATGGCTAACGTCGACGCACAGGAAGCTCGCCACCGAGAAGCCTTGGCAGCCTACGAAAAATCGGTACTAACCGCGCTTAAAGAAGTCGAAGACAACTTAGCAAATTTGCAAGGCGAACATAATCGCCAGCAAAGCTTGGAAATAGCCGAACTCACGGCTCGTAAAGCCACCAACACCGCCGAGGTCTATTACACCGAAGGTGAAAGCGATCTGCAAAGCGTATTAGACAGCAAGAGGATCTGGCATCAGACTCGCGAACAACTGGTGCAAAGCCAGTTGAACTGGGCGGTTGGACATGTGGCGTTGTTCAAGGCTATTGGTGGGGACAATATTGCTCGCAACAACACAAAGTAACTCACAACCAAATTGGATAGCTTCAAATATCGCAAATATAACACTATAATTTTTTTGAACTAATCGACAAAAAAAATACAATTGTGTGATGTTAATCATACTATTTATAAGCGCAAGACCTTCAATTAATTCGGAATAACTTCATAATATAGTAATCTTTCGTTTAAAAGAATTTATAGAATCACAGTGAAAATTACTTTTTTGACACCTATAAGTTCTATATATTTTTAACTCTCAAATGGAATGTATTATGAAATCCGTTCAGGTCATTTTTGTTAGTCTTATTTATATAATCCTAACCAGCACCCCATTAACGTCGATAGCGGCGTCAAATAAATCAAAACCGATTTCGGAAAATATAGAGACCAAAACAAATGCTAATGAAACGATTGAAGCCTTAGTCGTTTTGGATGATACCGCTGAAGCAGCTGCCGACCAAGGCAAACCGAAACTCGATAAAGCCGGAAAAGCCGAATACAGCCAGAGAATGAGCGATCGAAAAACCCGACTCGACGGGCTAAAAAATCGACTCAAACAGGATGTAGCAGATGCAAACCTAGAAGTGCTTCAAGATTACTCGGCATTACCGGTTATGCATGTGCGAGTCAAATCCAAATCAGCACTTGATAAACTGATTGGACACAACAAAATCCGTGCAATCGAAGAGAACAAAGCAAATAAACATTACTTATTACAAAGTTTACCGTTAATCAATCAACCGCTTGCAGTGCAAGCAGGATATGGCGGCCAAGGAACCACTATTGCGGTGCTCGATACCGGCGTGAATTATACCAATAGCGCTTTTGGCACTTGTACAGCTCCCAATAGTGCAGGTTGTAAAGTCGTATACGCCCAAGATTTTGCGCTACCCGATGATATCCAATTGGATGTTGCTCCTTTTCACGGCACCAATGTCGCCGGCATAGCGTTAGGTGTTGCACCACAAGCAAAAATTGCCGCGTTAGATGTTTTTCGTGCGGACGGTTTTGCTTATAACAGCGACATTATCGCTGCTATAAACTGGGCAATTACTAATAAAGCGACTTATAACATTGCCTCGATCAATATGAGCTTAGGTGGTGGGCAATATTTTAGTCCGGTCGCACCAACCGATTCATGGGGGCTTGCGATAAAAAATGCCGTGAGTGCCGGTATTATGGTTGTTGCGGCTTCCGGTAATGAAAGTTTAAAAAACTCTATGGGACTCCCGGCCGCTTATTCCAATGTCGTTTCAGTCGGTGCCGTTTATGA
Organism: Methylococcaceae bacterium; assembly: GCA_947505105.1. Classification (GTDB taxonomy): domain Bacteria; phylum Pseudomonadota; class Gammaproteobacteria; order Methylococcales; family Methylomonadaceae; genus SXIZ01. The sequence goes on from CANNKG010000005.1 coordinate 7,069, forward strand.
TGCAACGCTTGGATTGCTCGATTGGGGCAATGGCTGTATCGACGATTCAGCAGCGGATAAGGTGACCTGTTGGTCGAATAGCGCGTCATTTCTGACCCTGCTAGCGCCAGGCTCGCAAATAAGCGCAGCAGGGATTAATATGAACGGCACATCCCAAGCGACACCTCATGTGGCAGGCGCTGCAGCGGTATTGCGTGCAGCCTTTCCAAATGAAACCGTCGATCAACTGATTATTCGTCTGCAACAAGGCAAAAACGTCACCGATCCGCGTAATAGCATTACTAAACCACGGATCGATTTGGTGAATTCGCTGAATCTTAATTTGTCCGCTCAAAAAATCCTGACCACCAGTGTTGCACCGATTGATGGCGGCAGTATTGCCCCTGCTTCAGGCGCCTATGCAGCCAACACGGCCGTTACGTTGACTGCGACTCCTAATCCTGGTTATGTATTTTCAAACTGGTCAGGAAATTGTACAGGTACGGGACCTTGTAATTTGACTATGGATGCCAATAAGTCCGTTTCAGCGACGTTTAGTCCAATTACCATTGCACTCACCAATAATCAAATTGTGAGTAATTTGTCGGCTTCGACCGGTAGCCTTAAATACTTCTCAATTGACGTCCCTACAGGCACCAGTAGTTTTACAGTCAACGTTTCTAGTGGTAGCGGTGATGTGGATTTGTATGTGCTTCGAGGTAGTTTACCAAGCTTGAGTACTTTTGAATGTCGACCATATGCGACCGGCAACAACGAAAGCTGCACCTATACCAATCCTATTGCCGGTAAATATTACATTATGCTGAATGCTTACAGCACCTACAGCGGTGTTAGTCTTCAAGCAAGTAGTGTCGTTGCCGTGCAAACCCTACAATTGGGTGCCGCCAGTTACAGCGTCTCTGAAGCAGGCACAAGTATTACGATTCCGGTTACACGTTCGGGCGGAAGCACCGGCAGCGTCTCCGTCCAATATGCTACCGCTAATGGCACCGCTTTATCCGGTTCTGATTTTACCGCTAAAACCGGAACGCTAAGTTTCGCTGCCGGCGTAACTACCGGGAATATCGTAATACCTATCCTAAACGATACGGTGCTGGAGGCAAATGAAAGCTTTTCAGTTATTCTCGCTACCCCTGTAAATGCCTCACTTGGCTCAACTAAAACTGCAACGGTGACTATTCTCGACGATGACACTCAAATCGGTTTTGTCGCTAGCTCGGCTTCGGTCAAAGAAGCGAGCGGTGCAAGTGTGACACTATCGGTCAATCGAACTGGCAACATTAACAAGGCAACCAGCGTCAACTTTTCTACCGCTAATGGAACTGCTTTATCCAGTAGTGACTATACGGCTAAATCAGGAAAGTTAAGTTGGGTAGCCGGAGATACCGCTGCCAAGACCATTACGGTCAGCTTAGTGAACAACAGCATTAAAGAAGCCCTGGAGAGTTTTGTAATCAACCTTAGCTCTCCGTCCGGAGCAACACTCGGGACGAATAAGACCGCTACCATCCAGATAACGGATGATGATTAATTTGATGCGGGTTGAAATTTGACCAAAAAAGCATTGTAAATGGAAGTTGTAGTTTGGCAAACATAGATGACTGAGTACGAGTACATGATATTGCAAAATGTGCAGTACTCTTTAATCCGGGCGTACTTTTGAATTGCAAAAGTACGCCACTCTTATCGTTTTAGTTCATCATCAGGCTTTAATTGCTTAATCTGCTGAAATAGCCTGCCAATTCTAATACACAGATATCGTTGATGCTTTGTAAGCTCCCAATTTACCCTCACCTACCAAGCAGAAACCCCCACTTTTTCTCTTGGCGGATTCAACCTAAAAGAGCAATTGAGGCCTTAAAATTCCGTTCGCCCTGAGTTTATCGCAGGGTTGAACGGGATTTTAAGGGCTCAGCACGAACGGTTTTCTATGCGTTTAACGGCGTTTTTTAGGTTCAACAATACATCTCCTAATTAGAGTATAGGGATCATCCTGAGCTCAAAAATAAAATAAATATATTAGATTCTGCTATTCTTAATGGATATATTCAATACCATATTTGTCATTCCGGCTACCCTTGGGGGCATAAATCGATTGCCAAACCGTGAAGATAGCAAGCTCCCCTCAAATAATAACTTGATTGGTTTAGTCGAAATTTCGTTTTATAAATCAGGTGGAAATTATGTTCAAAAATATGAAAGTAGGTATACGAGTAGGCCTTGGCTTTACCACGATAATTCTGATGTTAATTCTGACCAGCATCCTCGCAATCGGTCGAATCAGCGAAATCAATAACTATCTAAATGAGTTCGTCAATGACCGAATGCCCAAGACGTTGATGGCCAACAAAATTATCGGAGCGGTCAATGATGTTTCACGCTCTTTACGGGATTTGATTTTAGTACCAAACCGTGAACAACAAGCCAAAGAAATCGAGCGAATCCATGCGTCTCGTAAAATTATTAGCGAAAATATCGAACAATTAGAAAAAATTGTGCGTCGAAAACAAGGCATTGCTTTATTGGAGGGGGTCAAAGAATATCGCAAACAATATCTTATTAAACAGGATGAGATTATTAAATTTATTCAAGAGGCTCAACTTGAGCGAGCGCGCAGTGTCCTGCAAGAATCCGACTCGTTGCAGGAGAAATATCTCGACTCGATTGAAGCCTTGAACAATTACCAGTTCGACATGATGAAAAATACCGGGGACACTTCTCAAGAAGTGGCCAATAACTCCAAACAACTGATTATCATCTTGGGCATATTAGCGGCGTTGCTTGGAATCGGCCTCGCCTATGGCATCGTCAGTTACATTACCCGCATTTTGACCTTATTGCTGAGTTCCGCCAACAAAATAGCCCAAGGCGATTTAAACTTTGAGCTCGAAACCGATCGGGGCGATGAGTTCGGACAATTACAGCGTGCAATCCTGAACGTAAAAATCGCTTTGCAAAAATTGATCAGTGATTCCTCAATGTTAGTTACATCGGCAATTGAAGGTCGCCTAGCGACTCGCGCCGACGCTAACCAGCATCAAGGAGACTATCGTGCCATCATTGTGGGCGTCAATCAGACTTTAGATGCCGTAATTAATCCCTTAAACATCGCCGCCGATTACGTCGATCAGATTTCCAAAGGTCAAATCCCGTCAAAAATCACCGAAAACTACCAAGGCGATTTTAATACTATCAAAACTAATCTCAATCACTTGATTGAAATCTTCGACGGCTTTGTCGCAGCTCAACAAACCATGTACGAACAACATGAGCAGGGCTTTATCGATCACCAGATTCATGCCGATCAATTTCCAGGGGTATATAGCCGAATGGCTTCAGACATCAACCAACTCGTCGCCTCTCATATTGCAGTCAAAATGCGCGTAGTGGAAATTGTCAAACAATATGCCCGTGGTGATTTTTCCCAAAACATGGATCGCTTGCCCGGTAAAAAAGCACAGATCACTAACGCAATAGACAGTGTCAAAGAAAGTCTGCAAGCTATTCAGAATGAAATCATGGTGTTGGTTGATGCGGCAGTCGCAGGCAAGCTCTCAGTGCGCGCTGACGCCAACAAATTTGAATATGCCTTTAAAGATATGGTCGATGGTATTAATCAAACGCTTAATGCCGTCATCGATCCGCTGAACATGGCGGCAAACTATGTCGATAATATTTCAAAGGGCGTCATTCCAAATAGAATTACGGCTGAGTATCACGGCGATTTCAACAACATCAAAAATAACTTGAATAATTTGATCGATATTTTTAATGGCTTCGTCGATGCGCAACAAAAAATGAGCACCGAACATGACAAAGGCTTTATCGATCATCAGATTCAGGTGGAGCAATTTCCAGGCGTTTACCGCCAAATGGCCTCAAATATTAATCATTTAGTTGCGTCCCACATCGCAGTTACCATGCGTGTGGTCGAGATCGTCAAAAAATATGCCCGTGGCGATTTCTCCGAGGATATGGACCGTTTACCCGGCAAAAAAGCGCAAATCACTCAGGCGATTGACAGCGTTAAAACAAGCTTGCAAGCGATTCAATCGGAAATCATGCTACTATCGAATGCCGCAATTGCCGGAAACCTATCAATGCGGGCGAATGCCGACAACTTTGAATATTCCTTTAAAGATATGGTTAAGGGCATCAATCAAACTTTGGATGCGGTCATTGATCCCCTTAACATGGCCGCAAGCTATGTCGATAATATTGCTCAAGGCAAGATTCCGACCAAAATCACCGACACCTACCACGGTGATTTCAACATCATTAAAAATAATCTGAACACCTGTATTGATGCAGTCAACGCGCTGGTGACGGATACAGGTATGTTATCAAAAGCTGCCGTTGAAGGCCGTCTAGCAATGCGTGCCGATGCGACCAAACATCAAGGAGACTATCGTAAAATTGTCGAAGGCGTCAATGCGACTCTGGATTCGGTAATCAATCCCCTTAACGTTGCTGCATCTTATGTCGACCAAATTGCCAAAGGTGCTATTCCACCTAAAATCACTGATAGTTACAACGGAGATTTCAATATTATCAAAAACAATCTGAATACGGCGATCGATGCTGTAAATGCTCTGGTGGCCGATGCCAACCTACTCGCACATGCGGCCATCGAGGGGCGCTTAGATATCCGCGCCAATGTCAGCAAACATCAAGGCGATTATCGTAAAATCGTTGAAGGCGTCAACAAGACCCTAGATTCAGTGATCAATCCGCTCACTATGGCCGCGACCTATGTCGATCAAATTGCCAAAGGCGCGATCCCACCGAAAATCACCGACAGCTACAATGGCGATTTCAATATTATTAAAAACAACTTGAATACGGCGATTGATGCGGTCAATGCCTTAGTCAATGACACCGGTATGCTGTCGAAAACCGCGGTCGAGGGCCGTCTGGCAACCCGTGCAGATGCGACCAAACATCAGGGCGATTATCGGAAGATTGTCGAAGGCGTCAATGCGACCCTAGACGCTGTGATTAACCCGCTCAATGTCGCGGCAGATTATGTTGATCGTATTGCCAAAGGCGCTATCCCGGTCAAAATCACCGACAGCTACAACGGCGATTTCAATATTATCAAAAACAACCTGAATACAGCGATCGATGCCGTAAATGCCCTGGTTTCAGATGCCGGTATGCTTGCCAAAGCCGCTATCGAAGGCCGCCTCGCAACCCGCGCCGATGCAACTAAACATCAAGGCGATTATCGAAAAATCGTCGAGGGCGTTAATGCAACGCTCGATTCCGTAATCAATCCCTTGAACATGGCGGCGAGTTATGTCGATCAAATCGCCAAAGGTGCGATTCCACCCAAGATCACCGACAGCTATAACGGCGATTTCAACATCATTAAAAATAACCTGAACACCGCAATTGATGCCGTTAACAATCTAGTCGCCGATGCAACGATGTTGGCCGAAGCTGCGGTCAATGGACGGTTAGCGACGCGTGCCGATGCCAGCAAACATCAGGGGGATTATCGCAAGATCGTCGAAGGCGTCAACCAAACTCTGGATTCTGTGATCGGCCCGCTTGATGCAGTCATGAAGCTATTGCTGGCAATGGAACAAGGTGATATGACCATGCAAATCAATGAGCAATATCAGGGACAACTTGAAGAACTCAGATCGGCAGCTAACAATACCGTCGAAAAGCTCGCCCAAACCATCAGTGAAGTCGTCACCGCAACCGACCAGTTGAATAATGCCGCCGAACAAGTCAGCGCAACCTCACAGTCCTTGTCGCAAGCCGCGAGCGAGCAAGCCGCCAGCGTTGATGAAACCAGCGCAAGTATTGAACAAATGGCCGCCAGTATTAACCAGAATGCCGAGAATGCCAAAATCACCGATGGCATGGCGGGGAAATCCACCAAAGAAGCCGGTGAAGGTGGAGTTGCGGTGAAACAAACCGTCAATGCGATGAAAGAAATTGCTAATAAAATCAGCATTATTGACGATATCGCTTACCAAACCAACATGCTCGCGCTCAATGCGGCGATCGAAGCCGCCCGCGCCGGTGATCACGGCAAAGGCTTCGCGGTGGTTGCAGCGGAAGTGCGAAAATTGGCCGAACGTAGTCAGATCGCCGCGCAAGAAATCGGCGAATTAGCCGAAAATAGCGTGAAAACTGCCGAAAGCGCAGGTTCTCTTCTTGATGAGATCGTACCAAGTATTGCCAAAACCTCCGATCTCGTCCAGGAAATTGCTGCAGCCTCGCAAGAGCAATCCGCCGGGGTCAGTCAGGTCAACACCGCGATGAGCCAAATGAATCAAATTACTCAGCAAAACGCTTCGTCCAGTGAAGAATTGGCGGCAACTGCTGAAGAAATGACCAGTCAGGCTGAACAATTGTTGAGCTTAATGGCGTTTTTCAAAATAGAATCCGATAGCAAAGCTCAAGTCGTGAGCAAGAAGCTACCTAAAATGACGGTTAAATCGGCTAGTAAGGCCAAAGCACCCACTCATACCAAACGAACTAACCCTGAAGATGCAGAATTTGATTTAGCGAAATTTGAACGATTCTAGGTGAGTTCGGGACTACCTCAGTCAAAAAAACGAGATTACCATTTAAGAATACAGTGCTGATGATCAATGATTGGAGGACGGTTCAGGTAGGCAAGCATAGTTTGCCTACCTGATAAAGTCTTTATAATTTTGACTTAACTAATTGATACACTTCTTCCGTGGTCATCTCGGCCCCCGCCAAAATATCACGCAACTCGGCAAGTCTCGATTCGGTGAACGCCTGATCCTTAATCGCGCCAGTATTCACATAGACGTTTAAGGCCGCGCTTTTCAACGCCGCAAAACCGGCCATCGTCGCAACCCCAGCATCACTGATCACATTTAGATTGCCCAGTTCCGCCGCGGTCCGACTTAACTGAATGATCTCGGCGGAAGCTCTAGCGCAAACCAAAGGAACATCGGTAGCAAACTTTAAAGCTTCCTGAATGGCCCCAGTCCGCACAGATTTTTCCACATCGGTTTCTTTTGGAAGACCGTAAGCAGCCATTACCTTTTTAAAAACCGCCATATCGTCGGTAATCATTCTCATAAACTGAGTACGTAAAGTTTCAGACTGGTCGAGAATAGCGCGCATTTGAGTCTCAACTTCAGCGTATTTTGGCTTACCGATAGTCAAATTGCACACCATGCTGACCAAAGCTGCCGCTTGTGCCCCCATTAAAGCTGCCGCGCCACCACCGCCCGGCGTGGGCGAAGCGCTTGCAAGTTCGTTCAAAAACTGGCTGATTGACTGTTCTTCAATTTGACTCATAAATATTCTTTACCATTATTTTGTGTGAATGAGGCGTGTCGGTTAGCCGACTATTCCCGTCGCCAAGTAGTCGTCCCACCCGGCACATCTTCGAGCACTACACCTTCTGCTTTTAATTGATCGCGAATCCGATCCGCCTCGGCCCAATTCTTGGCTTGCTTAGCCGCTAAACGCGCTTCAATCATCGTTTCAATGTCCTGTTCGGACAGCGTATCACCTACCCCGGCGCCACCTTTTAGAAAGGCATCAGGATCATCCTGCAAAATGCCCAGTAAATTACCCAGTGCCAACAATGTCGCCGCAAGACTTGGCACTTTAGACGAGTTTTGTTCTTTGGCTTTATTGAGCTCTCGCGCCAAATCGAAGATAACCGCAAGTGCCACCGGCGTATTGAAATCGTCGTCCATCGCTTCGTTAAAGCGTTGTTGATATTCACTCTCAATGTTTGCATCGGTATGGCTCGAAACCCCGCGTAACGCCGTATACAATCGTGTCAGCGCCACACCTGCATCATCGAGCTGTTCATCCGAATAATTCAAGGCACTGCGGTAATGGCTCGTTAAAATGAAGAAGCGCACGACTTCGGGACGGTATTGTTTCAACACTTCGCGCACGGTGAAAAAATTACCTAAGGATTTGGACATCTTTTCTTCGTTAACGCGCACAAAACCGTTGTGAATCCAATAATTGACGTATTTCTCACCCGTCGCACCTTCCGATTGAGCAATTTCATTTTCATGATGCGGAAATTGCAGGTCCATGCCACCGCCATGAATGTCGAAGTGATTGCCGAGACAGCAGGTGGACATCGCCGAACACTCAATATGCCATCCAGGACGCCCGGAACCCCAGGGCGATTCCCAGGCCGGTTCGTTCACTTTTGCCATCTTCCACAACACAAAATCTAATGGATTGCGTTTAGCCTGATCGACTTCAACACGCTCACCGGCCTGCAAATCGTCGAGATTTTTACCTGACAGTTGGCCATACTGGGAAAATTTATTCACCGCATAAAATACATCGCCATTGGCACCGACATAGGCCAGATCGTTTTCGATTAGACGTTTAATCAAGGCGAGCATTTCAGGAATCGCTTCGGTGGCTTTAGGTTCCCGGTCCGGCGGCAGCACCGCCAACGCGCGCTCATCTTCGTGCATTGCGTCGATAAAGCGTTTGGTCAAAGCCTGAAACGATTCACCATTGTCATTAGCGCGCTGAATGATTTTGTCGTCGATGTCGGTGACATTGCGGACATAAGTCAAATCGTAGCCTACATGACGAAAATAGCGGGCTATCGTATCAAAGACGACCATGACGCGCGCGTGCCCAATATGACAATAATCATAAACGGTCATACCGCAGACATACATACCGACTTTGCCAGCCACCCTGGGCGTAAATACTTCTTTCGAGCGGGTTAAGGTGTTATATATTCTTAACATTGATGATCCATTGACGACTGTATTAATAAAATCTAAGCAATTTAACAAGTTTAGGCCTTCTCTTTCAAGCGAAAAAAACATAGAATCACAAGCTTTAATCAAGCTTAAGGAAATATTATGCGCTTAGTTAGTATTGCCATGATGCTACTATTAACATCAACTCATTCATTTGCAACGGAAAAAAAGATGACTACCACTGCTTCAAAAGTAAAATTAACGACCAGCCTGGGCGCTGTCACCATTCAACTTAACACCGAAAAAGCCCCAGTGAGTTCTGAAAACTTTCTGACTTATGTCAAAGAAGGTTTTTATAACGGCACTATTTTCCATCGCGTAATTCCTGGCTTCATGGCGCAAGGCGGCGGCTTTGATAGCAAATTTCAGCAAAAAACCACCCACGCGCCCATCAAAAACGAAGCAGATAACGGCCTGAAAAATAAGCGCGGCACCTTGGCTATGGCACGGACTAACGATCCACAATCTGCGACTGCGCAATTTTTCATCAACTACAAAGACAACAGCTTCCTGGATTTCACTGCGCCAAATCCACAAGGTTATGGCTATGCGGTATTCGGTGAAGTCGTAGAAGGTATGGATATTGTTGATCAAATGGCACAACAACCGACCAGCAACCGCGGCGGTCACCAAGACGTACCTAAAACCGACATCGTGATTGAAAAAGCTGAAGTCGTTCAGTAAGCTTATTCCGTCGTATATCTCTGGGGCGACGTCAACGCGGCGCCCCTTCAAATAGCCTGTCTCAAGGTCTCTACCTTTGAAAACCAACGAAAACCTGTTCATTTCCGATCTCCACCTGACCCTTGAAAAACCGGAGCTGACGCGCTGTTTTGTAAACTTTTTGGAAGGACGAGCTCAACAAGCCAAAGCGCTTTACATTCTCGGGGATTTGTTTGATAGCTGGGTCGGTGATGACGACACTACGCCACCGATAGGTAAAATCAGCACCGCACTACGAAATTTGCATGAGTCCGGCACCGAGGTTTTTTTACAACTCGGTAATCGAGATTTTTTAATCGGTAAACAATTTTGTGAGCTGACTGGCGTGAAATTACTGCCGGATTATGCAGTCATCGATCTCTACGGCGAACCAACTTTGCTGACGCACGGCGATTTACTTTGTACCGATGATCTGCCCTACCAGGAATTTCGAATCAAATCCAGAAGTCCAGCGTGGCAGGATTACGTCTTGTCTAAACCATTGTGGCTGCGTTTACTCGCGGCACGCTGGTATCGCGTACGAAGTTTCTTTCATAAACGTGCTAAAACGCAGGATATCATGGATGTGAATGCGGAAACGGTTGCGCAGGTGATGCTGTCGCATCAAGTTCAACGGCTGATTCATGGTCATACCCACCGACCGGCGATTCATGACTTGAAGCTTGACGACCGGCCCGCACAACGCATTGTTCTGCCGAATTGGACCCGCGAACAGATGCAAATGTTATGTTTCGATGCTGAAGGCTACCGAATAGAATCCTTACTATAAAATAGTTTCGCCACGCGCTAATTTCGGCAAGCGGCCATCGAGTCCCATTGCCATTCGCATCAATTTATTTTTTGCAGGCAGGACCCGCTCTGCCAAGCCTAAGCCAAAATTGCGCAATACTTTAACCGGCAAGATTTCATTGCTGAAGACGTGATAAAACACATCCATCAAGGTCAACATCGCCAAGTTTTCGTGGCGACGCATTTTCTCATAACCTTTCAGAACGGCGGGATCGGCAAATGATTTTCCCTGTTGGTAAGCGTTTAAGACCACTTCAGCCAATGCAGCTGCATCCAGGAGACCAATATTAACCCCCTGCCCGGCTAACGGATTAATCATGTGCGCGGCATCACCGACCAAAGCCACACCTTTTTTGACGTAGTTTTGCGCATGTTGACAGCGCAGAGGGAAGCTGACCTTGCCTAAAATCGCATTGATTTGGCCTAGGTTGTCTGGAAAAGTTTTCGATAGTTCATAGAGTAATTCTTTATCCGGCAGCGCTTTGAGGCGTCGAATTTCATCGGAGGAGTTATACCAAACCAACGAGGCGTAATTACCGGTCAGCGGCAAGAAAGCTTGCGGGCCGCTCGGCACAAAGCGTTGCCAAGTAATATTTTGTTGCGGGTAATCGGTTTCAACGTAAAGCACTAAGGCCTGTTGCTGATAATCACGGCTATTGACGCCGATGCCGCAGAGTTGTCTGATGCGGGATTGACCGCCATCGGCCGCGACCAATAATTTGGTCAGTAAGATTTTACCGTCTTGCAGTTCAATTTCAGCAGAGTGTTCCGGATTTTCAGGCGTGTAGTTCAGATTTTTAATGGTCGCCGGACAGAACAGGGTGATATTTTCGAAGGCTAATAAACGATCTAAAAATGCCAGTTGGGTCACCCGATTTTCGACAATAAAGCCTAATTCCGGGTAATCAATCGCATCGCTGTTGAATTCGGTATTACCGATGGTTTCCCAAACCCGCATGCGTTTAAACGGGCAACAACGCCGCGTATAAACACCTTCCCAAGCACCCACCATTTCCATAATTTGCTTGGAGGCAATGCTCAAGGCCGAAACGCGTAAATCATGTGGCTGACTAGGGTCAAAAGCCTCGGGCAGTTGCTGTTCGATCACCGCGACGCGTAAGTCACTTCCGCCCAGACAACACGCAACAGCAGCACCCACCATGCCGCCACCGACAATGACTACATCAAAATTTTCGCTCATTATCGAACTCTCACTTTGTAAACCGGCTTTTGAATGGACTTAAGCGATGCTCAACTCGCATCACCTAAATTTGAAACTTTGAAGGTGGGCAAAAACTTGCCCACCTGAACTTTTGGCAAATTACCGTGGTAATTCTGAAGAACCCATCAGATATTCGTCAACGGCACGCGCCGCTTGGCGACCTTCACGGATTGCCCAAACCACCAAGGATTGACCGCGTCTACCGTCACCGGCAGCGAACACTTTATCCACTGAGGTTGCGTAATTTTTTTCGGTTGCTTTGATATTGCCGCGATTATCGCGTTCAGCGCCGAGTTGCTCAAGCAGGCCTTCATGAACCGGATGCACGAAACCCATCGCCAAAAACACCAAATCGGCCTCAAGTTTAAACTCGCTACCCGACTTTTCACTCATTTTCCATTGGCCGCCTTCCTGTTTCCATTCGACTTCAACGACATTGAGATGAGTCATTTTGCCGTCTTTGCCTTCAACGCTCTTGGTGTTAACGCTGAAATAACGTTTTTTACAACCCTCATCATGAGAAGAAGAAGTACGCAATTTGTTCGGCCAGTTCGGCCAAGTCAACATTTTGTTTTCTTTTTCAGGTGGTTGCGGCAGAATTTCAAGCTGCACGACCGATTCAGCACCTTGACGTATTGAGGTGCCGATACAATCCGAACCCGTATCCCCGCCGCCGATCACAACTACACGTTTACCTTTGGCGCTGATCGAAATATCTTCAGGAACGGTATCGCCGGCATTGCGTTTGTTTTGCTGACGCAAGAAATCCATCGCATAATGCACGCCGCTATACTCGTTACGGCCTGGAACTTCGAGATCACGCGGTTTTTCGGAACCGATTGCCAACACGACCGCATCGTATTCATCCAGAATTTTTTGTGCCGGAATGTCTTTACCGATATGGCTGTTTGGTCTGAATCTAACGCCTTCTGCTTGCATTTGCGCAATACGACGGTCGATCAACTGCTTCTCCATTTTAAAATCGGGAATCCCATAACGCAGCAATCCGCCGATCCGGTCATTTTTTTCGAACACCACGACTGCATGTCCAGCACGCGCCAATTGTTGAGCACAGGCCAGACCTGCCGGACCTGAACCAATCACTGCAACCCGTTTACCGCTCTGACGCGGAGGAATCACCGGCTTAACCCAACCCATCTGCCACGCTTTATCGATAATCGCACATTCAATCGATTTAATGGTGACCGGTTGATCAGTCAGGTTCAACGTACAAGCGGCTTCGCACGGCGCCGGACAAATTCTGCCGGTAAATTCCGGAAAATTATTCGTGCTATGCAGAATCTCCAGCGAGCTTTCCCATTCCTTGTGATACACGCCGTCATTCCATTCCGGAATAATATTGTTAATCGGACAGCCTTGATGACAATAAGGAATGCCGCAATCCATACATCTTGCGCCCTGCTTAGACATTTCATCGTCAGAGGGGGTCAGAATAAATTCACGATAATTTTGGATTCGCTCAGTCGGCGCTAGATAGGGCCGTTCTGTGCGGGATATTTCCATAAACCCAGTTGGTTTACCCATTTCGATACCTTCTACTGTTTAAATGTTTCCTAATGACCCGCACGGGCTGCAGCTTCAGAAGCCTGATTTGCTTGAAGCCCTTTAAGAGCCTCACGATAATCAACCGGCATAACCTTCACAAAACGCGGCAAATATTCCTGCCAATGATCCAGAATCTGTTGCGCACGCGCACTACCTGTATAGTGTTTATGGTTTTGAATCATTTGTTTGAGACGCACTGCATCATAACGCATCATATCGGCCAGAATTTGCGGTCGGTTCTGCATCGGCGCGCTGCTGCCGTCGTCTTGAATTGCTTCGAGTTCGACCATAGCCATATTGCAACGTTTTGCAAACGAACCGTCTTCATCCAGTACATAAGCGACGCCGCCAGACATACCGGCAGCAAAGTTACGCCCGGTTGAGCCCAATACGACGACCAAACCGCCAGTCATATATTCGCAACCATGATCGCCAACGCCTTCAACGACGGCTAAAGCACCTGAGTTACGCACCGCAAAGCGTTCACCCGCGACACCGCTGAAATAACATTCACCGCTGATTGCACCGTACAAAACAGTGTTGCCGACGATGATATTTTCAGCCGGATTGATGTTGCAGTCTTTTGGTGGATAAATCGCAATGCGACCACCGCTCATGCCTTTACCGACATAATCGTTCGCTTCACCTTCAAGTTCAATGCTAACGCCCTGCGCTAAAAATGCCCCAAAACTTTGGCCAGCGGTCCCCTTGACGTTCAACATGATAGTATCATCAGGTAAACCGGCATGACCGTAGCGTTTAGCCACTTCACCCGACAACATTGCACCAAAAGTACGATTGACGTTACGAATCGGGGTATTGATCACCACCGATTTAGCATTTTCCAAGGCTGGTTGCGCTTGAGCAATCAAGACATGATCCAACGCATGTTCTAAGCCATGCTCCTGGAATTCAGTCTGATAAACCGCAGTAGTCGCATCAACTGCCGGTTTATAGAAAATACGGCTAAAGTCTAGACCTTGAGTTTTCCAATGATTCAACGCACGATCCATATCCAGACGTTCGGAACGACCGATCATTTCATTGAAGGTTCGATAACCTAATTTAGCCATCCAACGACGAACATCTTCAGCAATCATAAAGAAGAAATTCACGACATGCTCAGGTTGACCTGTAAAGCGTTTACGTAATTCGGGATCTTGGGTCGCTACCCCAACCGGACAGGTATTCAAATGACATTTACGCATCATCAAACAACCGGTCACAATTAACGGCGCGGTCGCGAAACCGAATTCATCAGCGCCTAATAATGCGCCAATGATGACATCACGTCCGGTACGGAGTCCGCCATCGACCTGGACGGCGATACGGCCACGTAACTTATTCAACACCAAGGTTTGATGGGTTTCGGCTAAACCAATTTCCCACGGTAAACCGGCATGTTTGATCGAAGTCATCGGACTTGCGCCAGTGCCGCCGTCGTAGCCGGCAATCGTCACATGATCGGCATGGGCTTTGGACACACCAGCAGCAACCGTTCCAACCCCCACTTCGGAAACCAACTTAACGCTGATCCGTGCTTGCGGGTTGACGTTTTTTAGGTCGTGGATCAATTGTGCCAAGTCTTCGATCGAGTAAATATCATGGTGCGGTGGTGGTGAAATCAAACCTACCCCAGGGGTTGAATGACGCACTTGTGCAATCACCGCATCGACTTTATGTCCAGGTAACTGACCGCCTTCGCCCGGTTTTGCGCCTTGGCTGATTTTGATTTGGATGTCATCGGCATTGACCAAATATTCAGTGGTCACGCCAAAACGACCGGAAGCGACTTGTTTAATCGCCGAACGCATTGAATCACCGTTTTCGAGACGTTTGAAACGTTCCGGTAACTCTCCACCTTCACCGGTATTCGACTTACCACCGATCCGGTTCATCGCAATCGCCAAAGTCGTATGGGCTTCGTAAGAAATCGAGCCGAATGACATTGCGCCGGTCGCAAAACGTTTGACGATACTTGCCGCTGATTCAACCTCTTCTAATGGTACTGGGGCTGCATCTTCTTTAAACTTCATCAAACCGCGCAGAGTCAGCAGATTTTCATTCTGCTCATCAATCTGTCGGCAATAATCTTCATAGAGCGATTGGCTATTGGTTCGGGTGGCATGCTGCAAGGTGCTGATCGTCGTTGGCGTCCAGGTGTGCGCTTCACCGCGAACTCGATAGGCGTATTCGCCGCCGATATCGAGTGCGTCACGATATAACGGCGCATTACCGAAAGCAATACGATGACGACGCACGGTTTCTTCACTAACTTCGGCAAGACCTACGCCTTCAGTCGTGCTGGTAGTACCGGTAAAATATTTGTCAAGGAAGGTTTCGGCCAATCCGATCGCGTTAAATATCTGCGCCCCACAGTAGGATTGATAGGTTGAAATACCCATCTTGGACATCACTTTCAACAAGCCTTTTGAAACGGCTTTAATGTAGTGTTTATGCGCTTCGTATTCAGTCAGGCCCGGAATTTCAGCACACAATGAAGACAAAGTATCAAAAGCCAAATAAGGATTGACCGCTTCTGCACCATAAGCCGCGAGCAGAGCAAAATGATGAATCTCACGCGCTTCACCGGTTTCGATCACTAAGCCCGCTTTAGTGCGCAAGCCTGCGCGGGTTAAGAAATGATGCACGGCCGACGTCGCCAGTAATGCAGGAATGGCGACGTGAGTACTATCCATTTCACGGTCAGACAATGCCAGAATATTATTACCTTCAAGCACAGCGTGTTTTGCTGCGGCACAAAGCTTATCGAGCGCGGCTTCCATACCACTTGCACCAAGATCGGAGGTATAACACAAACTCAACGTTTTAGTTTTAAACACACCACCAGTCCGAGCTTCTATTCGACGAATTTTTTCGAGATCCTGATTGGTCAAAATCGGTTGCTCAACTTCAAGACGCATGTGCGTGCCGCCTTCGTCGAGCCCTAATAAGTTCGGACGCGGACCAATCAAAGATACCAAAGACATCACCAATTCTTCACGAATCGGGTCGATTGCGGGGTTGGTCACCTGCGCAAAACCTTGCTTAAAGTAATCGTAGAGAAGTCTTGAGCGTTGCGATAACACGGCTAATGCCGCATCAATACCCATGGAACTGATCGGTTCCATGCCGGTTTTAATAATCGGCTTCAAAATGAATTCGATGTCTTCACGCGTATAACCAAACGCTTGCTGTCTATCCAGAAGCGTATTCGCATCCGGTGGCATTGCTGCAATTTCAGACGGCAGTTTTGCCAGAATAATTTGGGTTTTTCCCAGCCATTCCGCATACGGATATTTAGCCGACAATTCTGATTTTAATTCAGCATCATCAATGATTCGACCTTGAATGGTATCGATCAACAACATTTTACCGGGTTGTAGACGCCATTTTTTAATGATCTTGTGTTGCGGGACTTCGATCACGCCCATTTCGGAAGCCATAATCACGAAATCATCGTCAGTGACCAAATATCGTGCGGGACGTAAACCATTACGGTCAAGCGTTGCACCAATTTGGCGACCGTCAGTGAAGGCGACCGCTGCCGGACCATCCCACGGTTCCATCAACGCGGCATTATATTCGTAGAATGCGCGCAATTTTTCATTCATCGTGACATTGCCGGCCCAGGCTTCGGGAATCAACAACATCATCGCATGAACCAATGAATAGCCACCAGCCACCAACAACTCAAGCGCATTGTCGAAACAAGCAGAGTCAGATTGGCCTTCGGCAATTAACGGCCAAATTTTATTGATATCATCGCCTAACACTTTCGAAGCGATGGAATGGCGACGTGCCGCCATGCCATTCACGTTACCACGCAAGGTATTGATTTCGCCGTTATGCGCAATCATGCGGAACGGATGCGCCAAATCCCACGTTGGGAAGGTATTGGTCGAGAAACGTTGATGCACCAATGCCAAGGCGCTATCAACTCGCTCATCGCTTAAGTCAGGATAAAACGCACCGACCTGATCAGCCAGCAACATGCCTTTGTAGACTATGGTGCGAGACGATAATGATGGAATATAGAAAAATGAATTCTGATTATCGAGGCTTAATTCGCGTACTTTATTTTCGACGAGTTTACGAATCACAAATAATTTGCGCTCAAAACCATCCTGACTTGCGCAACAGTCACCGCGGGCGATAAAAATCTGCCGAACGAATGGTTCAACTAATTTTACCGATTCGCCCAGTGTGCGATTATCAACCGGCACATCACGCCAGCCCAATAATTGCGCTTTTTCTTCGGCGATAATTTTTTCAAACTCAGCTTCACAGGTTGCTCGGTGGGCAGGATCGCGCGGTAAAAACACCATACCGGCCGCATAGTCGCCACTGGCAGGTAAGGTAATGCCCAATTTGGCCGTTTCGGCACGTAAGAAGGTATCCGGCATCTGCAATAAAATACCCGCGCCATCGCCCGCAAATGGATCAGCGCCAACCGCGCCGCGATGGGTCAAGTTCGTTAATAACTCCAGCCCCTGACGAACAATTGCATGGCTCTTTTGGCCCTTTATATGAACAATAAAACCCACGCCACACGCATCATGTTCGTTACGTGGATCATATAAACCCTGTCTGGTAGGTAGCTTTGTTTGACTCATTGTCACCTCTAAAAATATATGAATGTAAGGGTTGCGCCCTTCCTTGTAACCCTTGGCCTGCTCCCAAGTCGAAAAGCTCAACAAGCGCAGAGTGGCAAAACCGTATAATTATACAGATGCGCTGGCGTTGTGTCACGCAGTGTTTGCGCCAACGATCAATCAACAGTCCAATGCACTAATCCGGAATATGAAGTGCCGAGCACGATAAGTCCAAAAACAATCCTATACCAAGCAAACACGACAAAGTCATTGTGACTGATATAGCGTAACAATCCTTTGGTCGCCAATAAGGCACTAACAAAGGCCGCCACTAGACCAACACCAAAATAGGGCGCGTCAGCAGCGATATCCAACAATTCACGGTGTTTGTACAAGTCATAGGCGCTTGCCACCATCAGGGTCGGAATTGCTAAAAAAAATGAAAATTCCGTGGCGGCTTTGCGCGATAAACCAAAAAACAAACCACCAATAATGGTTGCACCGGAACGGGAGGTTCCCGGAATTAAGGCAAACATTTGCGCTAGACCCAGTTTGAAAGCATCTTTCAGGCCGATATCGTCAATATCCTGAATATTCACCGTGTGTTCACGTTTTTCCGCCCAGATAATCACAAAAGCCCCAACGATAAAAGCCAGGGCGACCGGTACCGGTTTAAATAACAACGCCTTGATATGCTTGCCGAACAAGAAGCCGATCGTCGCCAACGGCAAAAATGCCACACCAAGATTCAACACAAATTTCTGAGCTTGCCATTCGTTCAATCCCAAGAATACCTGAAAAATCTTCTGCCGATACTCCCAACAGATGGCGAGAATTGCACCAACCTGGATCACAACTTCAAAAATCTTGCCTTTTTCGTCATTAAAATTAAGTAAGTCACCCATCAAGATTAAATGCCCGGTGCTTGAGACCGGCAAAAACTCGGTGAGTCCTTCAACGACACCTAAAATAAAAGCCTTGCATAACAATATCAGATCCATGTCGCCATCAGTTTTGAAGTAAAAATAGCGCAAATCATAAAGTAAGCCCGTTCAAAAATCAGCAAATATCACACCAATTTTAAAATTAACTTCGGATAATAATGGCGGTACGCAGCCGAGTCTTGCCAAAACAGGTCATACGGTCAAAATCTTCACGCGCAATTGGAATATATTGACAATCCAAAGCACTTTGTCGTTCATCTTCAGGATCAGGATCATGGATATACAAACAGTCCTTATCAAAACCACTGACGACTACCCAATGTGGTGCTTTTTTACGATCCATCCGATACGTGCTGATCAAAATCAGCGCTAAAGCGCCTTCCTGTAACACCGAACACAACGTTTCCTGATTGATGTTGGCATAATGGATGGTCAACTGCTGAGTTTCGGCGTGCTTTTTGAAACAACTATCGACCAATTCAACGATCTGCTTTTTTTCATCTCCGCGCACCCCATCGACAAACAAGGCTCCCGTCTGATTAATCCAGACCTCTGCCTGATAGCCGCGTTGCTTGGCGGCCAGCGCCAAACCGACCGGATGACACCCACCATGTCCTGAGGTCATAAAAATGGTCGTAGCTTCACGCCAGATCATTAACTCCTGCTCCTGAGTCGCTTCAAAACCTTTATCGAGAGAACTCATGACCATTAGCAGCGCTGCCGGCCCGCAAGTAAAATGAGTCGTTTGCCGAAACCACGGGACATGAGGATGTTCAAGAACGGGTTGATAACGACGAATACATTTTTGATAACGCAATGCATCGCTATGATTTTCATAATAATCGAGATAACGACCGAATTTTTGAAAACCGAGTGATTCGTAGAGCCGAATCGCAGCAACATTATCGACACTGACCTCAAGACGCAAATATAACCGTCCCGCCTCACGCGAGGCCCGCTCACCCGCCAGCATTAATTTTCGCGCAACACCTTGCCCACGCATGTCTGTCGACACCGCCAATGAATAGACCCGCGCCAGTCGGGTACCCGGATGGTAAATGATCAATACATAGGCGACCACTACACCCGATAACTCGGCTACCAGTAGCGCACGATGCTCCGCGCCGATCCAGTGGCGAAAACTACGCCGACTCAAGCGATCCGTGACAAAACTTTCCTTCTCTAAAGCATACAGCGCATCCAAATCATTGAGTGTGGCGATGCGGATATTAATCGGTGCATCCATTATCAATTGGCAACCCCGAAAAGCCCCTGAGCAATTACCTGACGCGCACGAAATAATACCATTTCCTGCCAAGCCCGCTCTTGTGGGCAAAAATGCCGATGCATAATCTGACCATGTTCAGCATGAGCGGCTAAAGGGTCATGCAAGGCCCAAACGCGCTGATCCTCAAGCAATACCTCAAACAACGCATCG
This sequence comes from Methylococcaceae bacterium, assembly GCA_947505105.1. Classification (GTDB taxonomy): domain Bacteria; phylum Pseudomonadota; class Gammaproteobacteria; order Methylococcales; family Methylomonadaceae; genus SXIZ01. The sequence continues at coordinate 27,099 of CANNKG010000005.1, forward strand.
GTGCTGAACGTCCCAAATTCAAGCGTGACATAACAACTTTGCGCATTCATAAGCTGATGCCATGCATAATCCAATAAGCCAGTTTTAGGTACGGACGTTGAAGTTCCTAGCAACGGCAAAGCTACCGAATCGCCATACCAACGCTGCGCCATTTTAGTCCCGGCAGAATCCGGGGCATGATCACAGATAATTTCGCCATAGCCATATTGACCTAAACCCGTATGGATATCGATGACCGCGAGCGTTTTATCCGCCAGCGCAAATTTCTCGATGATATGTTCAATAACATCTCTGCCATGCGCAGGTTTGGTACCACCATAAAACGGTCCCGAAGCATCATGATACTGCCCCGCGCTAATAGCAAGCTCCAAAGCAGTGCGCCCATGCTTGCTCTGCCATTCCGCGAGGAATTGCTTGCGTTTTTGAATATCCTGAATAAACAACCAAGGTCGTAATTCATCATAATGCGCATTTGGCGGAAGTGTTTGACTGAAATCAACAAAATTCCGATTCAGATCAACCCCATCCTCATCACAACGACGCAACCACGCGTAGCCCCATGGATTAAGCGCATGAATCAGAATCACCGCGACATCGTCAGGCAGTTCAAATTCCCCGTTGGCTAACAACCGCATAAAATCAAGCTGCACAGCACTTCCCGCAAATCCCTCGATCCCATGAGTTCCTCCAATCAACACCAACAACCGCCGCGCCGAAGACGGACCAATCCAGACCACATCGGTCACCAGCAAATCACCATCGGGTCCGCCACCTCGACATGGAAAATAAGCATGTTCGGAAGGCAATTCAAGCATAGCAAGGCGTTCCAGCCATTCAGCTCGCGCAATTGCATAATGTTCGGGAAAGACACGGGTATCAATCGGTACGGCTGGAATTTGGTAGCTCATGACATCATCCTCGCTGAATTGGATTACAAGTAAACCTGAAGACTTCAGGCCCGTAGAGATATAGACAAACTAATTTCCAAATTCTACCGCATAAGCTCAAAATTGCGTAAGTTAGTAAAAATCTCTTTAGCATTGTCGACAGAGACTTTGAGCAAATAGCTTGGCATTTCATCAATCAGGATATTTTGAGCCTACTCGAAAAAAATGTTTTAACAATACAAAGTATCAGCTGAAGTCAGTGCTGATAGTTGCTTTTCTTTCAATCATATTTTTTTACGATATTTTTATAATCAATCCGGTAAAGTAAAAACCACTACCCAACCCCCTTCCTTTGATGCTCTGCCGGTAAAGACTTGGATGAGGGGTAATAGGAACCTGAATAGTTTCAAGTAAAACGCTCAGAATTGAACTGACTCATAATTTTTAGGCGATGACTAACCTATATAAATTAGTTTTATAGGTAAATGATTGAAAATATTGGGTATTTTTTGACTTGACGAATCCAAACGGGAGAAACAATGAATTCACTGTATTTACTGAGTGCTTGTTTTGCGTTGGTGGTGTTTATCTATTTGATTATTGCCTTATTTTATCCGGAGCGATTCTGATGAACGAACAAGGTTTTCTGCAAATTATGCTTTATTTATTGGTCCTTTTGGCATGCGTCAAACCTTTAGGTTGGTATATGGGAAAGGTCTATCAAAATGACTCGAATCTGCTTAATCGCCGGTTCTGCGGCTTCGAAAGCTTATTGTATCGAATCAGTGGCATCAACCCGGCATATGAAATGCGCTGGACCGAATATGCGGCAGCATTATTGACCTTCAATTTGTTGGGCATGCTTGCGCTATATTTCCTGCAACACTGGCAGGCGATATTGCCGCTCAATCCGATGCATTTGCCAGCGGTAAATCCTGATTTAGCATTGAATACTGCAATCAGTTTCGTGACCAATACCAACTGGCAAGCCTATAGCGGTGAAGCAAATATGAGTTATTTGACTCAAATGCTGGGACTTACCGTACAAAACTTTCTCTCGGCCGCCAGCGGCATGGCCGTGTTAGTGGCGTTGATTCGCGGCTTTAGTCGACGCAATTCGTCAACCATCGGCAATTTCTGGCTGGATATGACCCGCAGCACACTCTATATTTTGCTGCCCTTCGCCTTGTTGCTGGCGATCCTATTGATCGGACAAGGCGTTGTCCAAACCTTTGAGCCTTATCAGAGCGTAACACTCCAAGAAAGTCACCAACCGCATAGCTCTCCAGCAGAATTAGCCGAAATTTCGCAAGCTATCAACTACCAGAGCATCGCACTTGGTCCCGTCGCCTCGCAAATCGCGATCAAACAATTAGGCACCAATGGCGGCGGATTTTTTAACGTGAATTCCGCCCATCCCTTCGAAAATCCGACGCCTTTATCGAACCTTCTCGAAATGCTGGCAATTTTACTGATCCCGGCAGCCCTGTGTTACACGTTTGGGATGCTGATCGGAGACACGCGTCAAGGATGGGCACTTTTTACAGCGATGGCGCTGCTGCTGATTCCGATGATCTTCATTTCGGTATGGGCGGAACAAAACGGTAACCCGCTATTCAATGCCTTCCACATTGACCAACAGTTTTCGAACTTACAGTCCGGCGGCAGCATGGAAGGTAAGGAAACTCGCTTCGGCATCGTCAATTCAGCCCTATGGGCGGTTCTGACCACTGCCGCCTCCAATGGTTCGGTCAATGCGATGCTCGACTCGTTTACCCCGATCGGCGGCATGATTCCAATGAGCCTGATGCAATTGGGCGAAGTCATTTTCGGTGGCGTTGGATCGGGGTTATACGGCATGATCGTCTTTGCGATTGTTGCAGTATTTATTGCCGGCCTGATGATTGGTCGCACACCTGAATATCTGGGCAAAAAAATCGAAGCATTCGAAATGAAAATGGCGGCCTTGGTAATCTTGATTCCACCACTACTGGTACTTGGCGGTACTGCGCTAACCATTATGCTCGATTCCGGCAGAGCTGCAATATTAAATCCGAATGCTCACGGCTTTAGTGAAGTCCTCTATGCTTTTTCGTCAGCAGGCAATAACAATGGCAGCGCCTTCGCGGGACTTTCAGCCAATAGCCTACTCTACAACCTCCTTTTAGGCGGCATTATGTTATTGTCACGTTTTGGTTTGATGATTCCAGTGCTGGCGATCGCTGGTGCTTTAGCCGCTAAAAAGAGTATCCCGGTCGGGCCCGGTACTTTATCAACACATACGCCGTTATTTGTCCTCTTGTTGATGCTGACGGTCTTGATGGTTGGGGCGTTAACCTTTGTGCCCGCATTGGCTTTGGGTCCTATCATCGAACATCTCCAAATGTCCGGTTATACGTCGTTAAATGGCAGGTGAAATAATGGTTATCAAACCAAAAACCGCTTCATTAATCGATCCGCAAATCTTGCGTCAGGCTATTATCTCGGCCTTTGGTAAGTTGTCACTCCAACAACAAGCGAAAAATCCGGTCATGTTCGTGGTTTACCTCGGCAGCCTCTTAACGACAATTTTGTGGGTAAACGCACTCCTGGGTGAAAGTGAAGAATCTGCCGGATTTACCTTCGCCATTACCAGCTGGCTTTGGTTTACAGTTTTGTTCGCCAATTTTGCCGAAGCAATGGCCGAAGGGCGTGGCAAAGCCCAAGCGGAATTCTTGCGCAGCGCCAAACGTGATATTGCTGCCAAGCGACTCGAAGAGCCGCGTTATGGCGGAAATTATGCGCAGGTCCCGGCAACAATTTTACGCAAAGGGGATGTCGTCTTGATTGAAGCGGGCGATTTTGTCCCAGGTGACGGCGAGGTCATTGAAGGCGTCGCCTCGGTCGATGAAAGCGCCATCACCGGTGAAAGTGCGCCGGTGATTCGAGAATCAGGCGGTGATTTCAGTTCTGTCACCGGCGGGACGCGGGTCTTATCCGATTGGTTGATCGTCAAAATTTCGGTCAATCCCGGCGAAACCTTTCTTGATCGGATGATTTCGATGGTCGAAAATTCAAAACGGCAAAAAACTCCGAATGAAATCGCCTTGACTATTTTATTAGTCGCATTGACCCTGGTATTTTTAATGGCGACCGTCACGCTACTGCCGTTTTCTCTCTATAGTGTCGAAAGCGCTGGAAGCGGAAAACCGATCGGTCTTACCGTACTCATTGCCTTGCTGGTCTGTTTGATTCCGACCACGATCGGCGGTTTATTATCGTCGATTGGCGTAGCCGGTATTGGCCGCATGATGCAAAAGAACGTCCTGGTCACTTCAGGACGCGCCGTTGAAGCTGCAGGCGATGTCGACGTGCTGTTGCTTGATAAAACCGGTACGATCACCCTGGGCAATCGTCAAGCATCGGCCTTTATTCCGGTACCCGGCGTGGCGGAAAAGGATCTCGCCAATGCGGCTCAATTAGCGTCATTGGCCGACGAAACTCCGGAAGGTCGAAGTATTGTGATTTTAGCTAAACAAAAATACGGCTTACGCAAACGCGATCTAAATTCTTTAGGCGCGACTTTCGTACATTTCAGCGCCCAGACCCGGATGAGCGGCGTCAATCTGGAAGGTCGGCAAATTCGCAAAGGCGCCGTTGATGCGATTCGTCATTTTGTCACTGAACAAGGCGGAAAATTTCCGGAAGATATTCAAAATCTGGTCAATGAAGTCGCACGCCGGGGAAGTACCCCGCTGGTCGTCGCCGAGGGTGCACGAGCGCTGGGTGTACTCGAACTCAAAGACATCGTCAAGGGCGGCATTAAAGAACGCTTTATCGAATTGCGCCAAATGGGTATCAAAACCATTATGATCACCGGCGATAATCGGCTAACCGCCGCCGCGATTGCCGCAGAAGCCGGAGTAGATGATTTTTTGGCCGAAGCGACACCGGAAGCCAAACTCAAATTAATCCGTCAGCATCAAGCCGAAGGACGGCTGGTGGCGATGACCGGCGACGGCACTAATGACGCACCGGCACTCGCCCAGGCCGATGTCGCGGTAGCGATGAACAGCGGCACCCAGGCGGCCAAAGAAGCCGGTAACATGGTCGATTTGGACTCCAATCCGACTAAGTTGATTGAAATTGTTGAAACCGGTAAACAAATGCTGATAACCCGAGGCGCATTGACGACCTTCAGCATTGCCAACGATGTCGCCAAATATTTCGCAATCATCCCGGCCGCCTTCGCTGCCACTTATCCGGCATTGAATGTCCTCAACATTATGCACTTGGCAACGCCAGCAAGCGCCATTTTATCGGCCGTAATTTTCAATGCGCTGATTATTATCGCTCTGATTCCATTAGCCTTAAAAGGTGTTCGCTATCAAGCGGTTGGCGCGGAAATACTGTTACAAAACAATTTGCTGATTTATGGCTTAGGTGGTTTGATTGTGCCGTTTATCGGCATTAAGGCCATAGATCTGTTATTAGTGGCTGCCAACTTTGTTTAGGAGAATCTCCGATGTTAAACCCTATCAAACCCGCGCTAATCATGTTGTTAGCCTTGACCGTATTGACCGGAGTGATTTATCCCGCGCTCGTGACACTTTATGCTCAAACCTTCTTTAAAGATCAAGCCAGCGGCAGTTTACTTTACGACGCCCAATCCGTTCCAAATGGTTCTCAACTGATCGGCCAAGCCTTCACGAATCCGAAATACTTTTGGGGACGACCGTCGGCGACACAGCCCTTTCCTTATAATGCTGCGGCATCAAGCGGTTCGAATTTAGGCCCAACCAACCCTGCCCTGCTGGCATTAATCAAAGCCAGAATTGCAGCGTTTCAAGCAGCTGATCCTGACAACCACTTCCTGATTCCGATTGATCTGGTCACCGCCTCCGCGAGTGGGCTTGATCCCCACATCAGTCCCGCGGCGGCGCACTATCAGGTTTCTCGCATCGCCCGACTCAATCAAATATCACCCAAACGCATCCAGAAGTTAGTTGATGACCTCGCCGAGGCACGACAATGGGGCATTTTGGGCGAGCCGCGCGTCAATGTCCTGTTACTTAACCGGGCGTTAACCCAACTTGTAGCCACTAATGAACGATAAACGTCCCGATCCTGATGCATTACTGGCTCGCGTCGAACGCGAGCAAATTAAAGCACAGCGCGGTCACCTGAAGATTTTTTTCGGTGCGGCAGCCGGAGTCGGTAAAAGCTATGCAATGCTCTTAGCCGCGCGCGAACGCCGCACCGAAAATATTGACGTTGTGGTGGGCATTATTGAAACCCACGGACGTAAGGAAACCCAATCCTTACTAGAAGGTCTGGAAGTACTACCTCGCCAGCCCATCGGCTATAAAGGCACTATTCTGTATGAGTTCGATATCGATGCCGCCCTGAAACGCCGCCCGACAATTATTCTGGTCGATGAACTGGCGCACACTAACGCGCCAGGATCAAGGCATCCCAAGCGATGGCAGGATGTGCATGAATTGCTGGCCGCCGGCATTGATGTGTATACCGCGCTCAACGTCCAACATTTGGAAAGCCTTAACGACATTATCGGCCAGATTACCGGCATCCGCGTCTGGGAAACCGTCCCCGATACGGTATTCGAAGACGCTGACGAAGTCGAACTGGTGGATTTACCGCCCGATGAACTATTGCTGCGCCTCAAAGAAGGCAAGGTATATCTGCCGCATCAAGCTCAGCAGGCGATTCAGCATTTTTTCCGCAAAGGTAATTTGATTGCCTTGCGCGAACTGGCCCTACGCCAGACCGCCAGTCGGGTCGACGCTCAAATGCTCGATTACCGTGAAAATCACGCGATTCATGAAGTTTGGCAAGTCAACGAACGACTCTTGATCTGCATTGGCCCCAATCCACTTGCCGAACGTTTAGTCAGAGCCGGTAAACGCATCGCCGTGGGGCTCCGCGCGCAGTGGGGCGTGTTGTATGTCGAAACGCCCAAATTGCAACGATTACCCGCCGAACAGCGGGATCGAGTTTTACGCGCCCTGCGTCTGGCTGAACAACTTGGTGCAGAAGCGGTCACCTTAAGCGCACCCGACATGTCTGAAGCAATCATTGAATTTTGCCGAAAACACAACATCAACAAAATTGTGCTGGGGAAACCCGGAAGGCGTGGTTTAAAACGATGGTTGCTGGGGTCGGTCGTCGATGAATTGATCAGTCAAGCGCACAATATTAATATCTATTTACTGGGTAGCCCCCAATTATTGACCGATGAGCGTAACGAACCCCAGTCCTCGCGTCGGCGGATCTTGCCCAATATTCTTGTGCGTGCGCGTCCAAAACCGCCGGGATATTGGCTACGTTATCTGTGGGCAGGTTTGATTACCCTAGCCAGCACCTTGCTGGCATTTTTGTTGGTCGGTCGTATCGAGCTCGCCAATCTCGTTATGATTTTCTTACTGGCAGTGGTGTTCATCGCTACCCGTTACGGTCGCGGGCCATCAATTTTTGCCTCAGTTTTCGGCGTCATCTTATTCGATGTTTTGTTCGTAAAACCATATTACAGTCTTTCAGTCGCCGATGGCCAATATTTAATTACCTTAATAACGATGTTAATTGTCGGCATCGTGATTAGTAACTTAATGATCAATGTCCGCTCTCAGGCCAAAGTCGCTTCTCACCGGGAAAGACGAGCGGCTGCCCTGTATGCGATGAGCAAGGAATTAACCCGCAGTCAAACCGAAATCGACATTGTCAATATCGCGGTTCGGCATGTACACTCGGAATTCAGCAGCCGTAACGTGATTTTATTTCCCGATGCCTCCGGGCGAATTAGCTATCCCAAAAATCCAGGCATTATCGAATCTTTACACGGCGCCGACCTGAGCGTTGCCCAATGGGTGTTCGATCATAATGAAATGGCCGGGCAAGGCACAAATACTTTGCCGGGTGCACAAGCCATCTACTACCCGATTCATAATGAAGATAAGGTAGTCGGCGTCTTGGCATTGTTGCCTATCAATTTGCGGCGGGTGTTTTTACCGGAACAACAAAAATTACTCGAAACTTTTTTACGTCAGATCGGCCAAGGGATTGGGCGTATTCGCCTCTCAGAACAGGCGAAGACCACCCAAATGCAGATTGAAGCCGAACGCCTGCGGAATTCTTTACTCAGCGCGATCTCGCACGATCTGCGCACGCCACTTTCGACCATTATCGGTTCGGCCAGTGCGTTGGCCGAGGATAACGGGCAGTTACAAGCTCAAGATAAACTGGAATTAAGCCGAGCAATTGTCGATGAGGCCGAGCGCATGTCGAATCTGGTGAATAACATTCTCGATATGGCCAGACTAGATGCCGGAGTCGTTGAACTTAACAGGCAGTGGCATCCGCTCGATGAAATTATCGGCACGGTACTGACACGATTACACAAACATCTAGCCGGGCGTCAGGTCAAGGTGAAACTACCGCCCGAATTAACGATGATTTTCGTAGACTCGGTGATGATCGAACAAGTCTTGATCAATCTGCTCGAAAATGCTTTACGCTACAGTCCTGCAGGCAGCGATATTGATATTAGTGCAGAAATATTAGTGAACGCTTTACAAATCGCAATTGCCGATCATGGTCCCGGCATTGCCAAAGGACTTGAAGATAGACTGTTTGAAAAGTTCTATCAGATTCGTCATGAAGCGGCTCAGAGTGGTGTAGGACTTGGACTCGCGATCTGTCGAGCCATTATTGAAATTCACGGTGGACGCATCTTTGCTCAAAATCGCCCCGGTGGCGGGGCAATGTTTAGTTTTATTTTACCGATGGATCAAGCTCCTCCCTCAATTACGCTTGAGCAAGAAAATTCTGCGCAATTACAAAATCATGACTAAAATCGACCCGGTTATTATTGTTATCGAGGACGACCCGCCGATCCGGCGTTTTATGCTGACCAGTCTTAGAACGCAAGGATTTAATGTCTTCGAAGCCGAAACCGGCAAACAAGGTATTGTTGAAGCCAGCATTCGTAAAGCGGATGTGGTGATTCTTGATCTTGGCTTACCCGATATCGATGGTGTAGAGGTCATTAAAGCCATTCGTAACTGGTCGGAATTACCGATTATCGTTCTGTCGGCACGTAATAGCGAACAGCAAAAAATAGCAGCCCTCGATGCTGGCGCTGATGATTATCTGACCAAACCGTTTGGTTTTGGCGAATTGCTCGCCAGAATCAGAGTAGCACTACGTCATTCTTATCGATCTTTGGAGCAGACCCAAACCGGAATTTTTACGGTAGCCAACCTCCGTGTCGATTTGGTGAATAGACTGGTTAGCATCGATAATCAAGAGGTACATTTAACCCCAATTCAATATCGCCTGTTAACGGTATTAATTAAACATGCCGGCAAAGTCTTAACCCACCGACAAATACTTAAAGAAGTGTGGGGGCCTTCATACCAGGAAAATGCTCACTATTTACGTATTTATATGAGTCAATTACGCCAAAAACTCGAAGCCGATCCCACTCAACCCCAAATTTTATTGACTGAATCTGGGGTTGGATATCGGTTAAAACTCACTTAGTAACGTGAGTAACAGAGCGCAATTGGACAGAATTTAAGAGACTGAAGATATGTCTCGTTCCCAAGCTCTGCTTGGGAATGCCTTCCCTCATGCTCTGCTTGACGAACATCGGTCCTCTGAGTAAATTAACTCTATGGGACGTAGCTGCTATAAAATTCTTGCGCATGACGGGATCTATAACCCCGCCCCTAAACGTTTAAAAATAGGCTGAAATTATTGTTTGAGTTTGGCAATATCGTTACTGACGGGTTTGCAAAATCCGTCCAGCTAGAGGCTGCAAGCCCCGTCCGGCTGGATTTTCGCGCCTGACTTTGCTGAGCGTGAGGAGGTATTTGAGTGGTGCGGGGTTTATAACCCCGCACCTAAATTGTCCGGATTAACCGCCCGCTGATTGGCTTTGTGACGGTTCCTATTGTTGTGTATACTTAAGTCCCCCTCCGCTGAAAGTTCTTACAATATGGTATTCAGCACTGGAAATAGGGTATTGTGAAAAAATATCCTGATATACTGGTTGCAAGTTTTGGAGCTATTATGAATCGACAACAAGCACTCGAAACATTGATCAAACTTAAGCCAGCGTTAGTTACACAATTCGGTATAACCCGATTGGCACTTTTTGGTTCTACCGTTCGTAATGAAGCAAATCCACAGAGCGATATTGATATTGTCGTTTCATTTGATGGTCCGGCAACTTCTGCTAAGTATTTTGGTGTGCAATTTTATTTAGAAGACGCTTTGGGTACCTCGGTTGATTTGGTCACTGAAAAATCCATACGACTGGAATTGCGCCCCTTTATAGAAAGTGAAGCCATCAATGTCTGAGCGCGAATGGCGGTTTTATCTGCACGATATGCTCAATTTTTCAGAGAATGTTTTGGCCTTTACTGAAGGTTTTGACCAGGATAGTTTTGTCGCCACGGGTTTGAATTACGATGCAACCATTCGTAACTTAGAATTAATCGGTGAAGCAGCTACCCATATTCCTGCTGACATTCGCGAAATATACTCGGCTATTCCTTGACGGCCAGGTTATTGCAATACGAAATCGTCTAATCTACGGATATTTGGGGATTGATAACGACACATTATGGAGTATTATTCAGGATGATATTCCGGCTCTAATCGTTCAATTACAAACGACTATTAAATAAATGACTGAGTATTGGAAAAGTCTAAATTAATCACCCGCGAATAGGGCTTTGTGACTTGACAGTTTTACATGATAATCCTCTAACCGAATTCAAGTCCGAATTAACCGCCGGTTGATATAGGACTGTCTCGTTCCCAAGCTCTGTTTGACGAACATTCACCCTCTGAGTAAATTAACGCTATGGGGACGTAAATTCTGAACAAAGCCCATCCTTACTCCCACACCTGTTTTCAGGTCGGCAGCCTGTTTTCACTCGTCAGGAAAGTGTGCAACTACTGTTCGACTGCGAGAGAGACAACTAAGGAACGTGATCAAAGGAAATGACAAATATCGCGACGAGTAAATAACAAAAAACCCGCCATAAGCGGGTTTTTTGTTTTTCAATGTAAAGCGAATACCTTGTCTACATTCTGTCCGCAATTCAAACCAAAAATTTCTAGTCTGAATTGCGACAAATGCAACTAAATCGCTAAGAATTAATTATCAATCCAAATTAACTCAACACGACGGTTTTTCATTCTTCCAGCTTCAGTGCTGTTGTCAGCAACCGGATGATCTTCACCGTAACCTTTCGCATAAAGTTTATTAGTAACGCCTTTGCTCTTCAAGTAGTTAACTACTGATTGTGAACGACGTTGTGACAACTTCATGTTGTGAGCGTTTGAACCTTCACTGCTGGTATGACCTTGAACTTCGATATCGTTCTTTTGCGGATAACGAATTAAGTTATCAGCAACTTCATTCAGAATAGACTTGGCATTAAGCGTTAATTCAGCAGAATCTACTTTGAAATTAACACCTTTCAATTCCAGGGTCATTGGACAACCAGAAGCATTAACATGAGAGCCACTCATTGTGCCATCACATTTGTCAACACAGTTATTCACACCGTCAGCATCGGAATCCATAGTTGAACAATCTGGAACTGGGGCCGGTGCTGGAGCTTCTTCAACAACTGGAGCTTCTACTGCTTTATGCGCTTTAGGTTTGTCACCAAAAGGAATCACGAAACCAACATTGACGACCATATCATGAAATTCGTCAGTGCCTGGTTGAACGTGAGCATTGAAGTCTTGATTGTAGCGGTAACGGACATCACTACGCAGCAATAAATTGTCATGCAATTCGTAAGTAAAACCTACACCTGCCTCACCAATGAAACCAACGCCACAATTTGCTGAAGCACAGGTATTTTGAGCACCCACACCAATAACGGTATAAGGTGAAAAGGTGTCACGCATGAAGAAGTATTGAACGTCTGCACTTCCACCGGCTAAGCTCCAAGGGCCATTTGTGCCGCCAAACTCTTGATAGTAACCTTTTAATTCAACATTAAAATGTTTATCAAGCATTTTGCCGATGCCCATTCCACCACCCCAACCATCGCTGGACTGACGATCACCACCTGTGTGAATAAAAGAGCCGAATGGTGCGACATACCAACGATCATCTTGAAGTTGTTCAGCTTGCACTGAAGCTACTGCTGTTACACTCGCAAGTGTAGCTAACGCAAGTAAATGTTTTTTAAGCATAATATTTTCCTTTTTGATGAAGCATTATAATTAGTACATTTCTAAAAATTCAAAAATTCGAAATCAAAAACTATATCAAATAAGCTCATGTGATTTCGAATTTTAAAAACACAATATTTAAGAATGTCTATAAACCACAAATAAGGATGCCTGTAAAAGCAATAAACTAAACATTAAAGTTTAAATGCACGACAAACACTTATGGCCTCTATTTTAATCGCAAACAACTAAGAACTGCAATAAATAATGTTGGTTTTTGGAAACAATTGTTGTGAATATAATACCATTAAACATATTAAGCCTTGAATAATTAATATTCGGCTGCCTTTTGTTCGGCTTGAGTTGCACCTGCTGCATCCTGTTGTAACCGTCTGGATTCGGCGATCAAAATCCAAATTTGCTTTTTAAGACTTCGGTCTGACCCTGCTAATAAAGCCGCTTTTTTGGCCAAGTCTTCGGCTAAGCGCGGCTGTTCCTGTTTTAATCGAATACTCGCCAATTTATAGGTGAGCTGCGCATTACGAGGATCAATACGGAGCGCTCGTTCTATTTTTACGGCTGCCGATTCATACTGACCCGCCTGAGTATTTTGTTCGGCTTCTGAAACTAAGGCCAGAACTGGTGGAGAAAAAGGTTCAGAGGGTATGTTAGGACCTGGAGGGGCAGAACTAATTGCTTGATTATTCTCCGGCACTATTTCTTGCATTTGAGCAAGATTTCCGGCTTCAGCCTGATCTGGATATTTAAAAGTTTGCACTGATTTGGAAGCATTATTCCGATTAATTTTTGTCTGGCTTCGATGAACAGGGGCTGGCTCCTGACGAATGACCTGTTCCGCACAGCCAAACTGAAGCACAACGAGAATACATACTGGAATTAATTTGTTATTAGTCATCTTCAAAAGGTGGTTAAAATAGTTCTATATCGTCTTCATCGACGATTTCGTTGCAGACAACTTTAGAAGCTAAACTTATCGCTTCATCCATGCCCTTACCCGCCAAAATCGCGTCGAACATAACTCGTTCAGATTCCATGGTATACCGATTGCGTATTTCGAGCTGGAATTTTCGCCATTCCATGGGATTGTATAATCTGGCAGGGTCTTCAACTAACTCGGATAAACCCGTTAAACTCTTAGAAACGTGAGCCAAGCATTGTTGTAATCGATCATAAAACTGAAATGCGACCACTGTAGAGCTAATCGTATTAGTTGCCGCAAAACAATGTTTTAGAGCGGTGGCTTTGGAATCGGAGTCTTCCGGCATGGTTTGTATCGCATTTTGAATCGCAAGCAATTGCTCTGCCATAATTGCAAAACTACCTGTCAATGTCGCGACCGAATTATCACCATGTTTCATGCTGTTTTCGACCTGAGCAACGGAAACCGTCAACAACCTGACAGTTTCACGAACCTGACTCCAGTCTAAGTCAGGTCTATCGGCATTGGAAAATTGCGCCATTATTAAAGCCTGTTTGAGATAAAAAAGGTTAACTATCAACTGGAATTCGAAGTATTTGACCTACCCGAACCAGACCCGTATTCATCGCATTTGCAGATTTAATATCTCTCATACTTACCCCATACTGCTGCGCAATATCCGAGAGAGTTTCTCCAGGACTCACCGCATGCTTGGTCGTGAATTCCGCTTTAATGCGATCTTTGGTTGCTTTAGCCATTCTTACAGCAGGCTTGACTGGGGCATTTTGATTAAAATAAGCCACGATACCTTTGAATATTGCCTTGGCAATTTTTAATTGGTGGGCGTCGCTACTTAACTTTTGTTCCTCATCAGGATTTGAAATAAATGCTGTTTCAACCAGAATCGAGGGAATATCGGGAGATTTTAATACCGCAAAACCGGCTTTTTGAACTGAAGTTTTGTGCAAAGGATTGATCGACTTGAAATTAGACAGTACATGCCTTGCCACGCTACCACTCGCTTCCGTAGTGGCTGTTTGGGACAAATCCAGCAATACCGAAGCCAACATGTCATCTTTATCATCCAAACTGACGCCACCGACTAAGTCCGCAGCATTTTCATTATCAGCCAACCATCGTGCCGCTTCACTCGATGCGCCGTTGCTCGACAGGGTAAATACCGATGCGCCTTTTGCATTGGTATTTCTAAATGCATCCGCATGAATTGAAACAAATAAATCCGCTTTGGCCACGCGCGCGATATGAATACGATTTCTCAATTTTATAAAATAGTCGCCATCACGGATCATCAATGGCTTCATGCCCGGTTGTCGATCGATCAAATCTTCAAGTTTTTTTGCAATTTCATAAACGACTTGTTTTTCTTCAATCCCGGAAGGCCCCTTGGCGCCGGAATCCTGTCCGCCATGACCCGCATCAATTGCAATCACTAAATCCTTAACTGGGGGAGGCACAACTATTTTATTGGTAAGTTTGGATGCAATTTTGGTCGCATCACTTCTTGATGCATCGGACTGAATGTGGGGAGATTTATCCACCACAGGGAGATTATTCTTTATTGGTGTATTATTTTGAGTTAATGTTAGTCTAGGCTTGCTTGAAATTATCGACGCCGCTTGTTGTATCTTTCCGACCTCTTTGCTCACATCCTGATTTGCAGTCGCTTGAACAGAGGAACTTTGCGCTAATTTGATTGGATTCGATTGGGAAGATACCCCCGAGTTAAGCACAAATTTATCGGTAGTTTTGGTCGGCGCAATATTTTCTTTGCTTGTGGTAACAGGAGCTTTATCTTCCTGGAAACCTTCAAAGCCCGTATCAACGACATCAATCACTAATCGATGACTATAGCTACCGCTTGGTTTCAAGACAAAACTTTTGAAATTGACGTTTTTCTTCAGCGCCAGCACAATTTCGACGTGCTTGTCACCAGCTTCGCTACTCGCAATGCTTGAGAGCAAAACGTTATTCTGGGCGGGCTGACCGATGTTATGATGCAATTTGGCATTTTCAATACTGATCACCAAACGCGGGGGATTTTGCAATAACAGTTCATTATGCTCAGGAGAATCCGTCATGTCAAAGACCAAACGGGCCTGAGTCGACTGTGTCCAATAACGCATTGATTTAACAGTTGAAACTTGGGCATATGCCAAGTTAAAAAAGCACTGCAACCCCACTATCCAAAAGCATATCCGGATATTTCGCATTATCATTACCTCAAACTCAACATTCTTCTTTAAATTATACCAATATCTCTTTGTTTTTTCACGCTTGTTAACTCACTTATTTTTAAATTAGGGTTAAACGCATGAAATTCCAGAATTCGTCCCTCACCCTGCCTCGTTAAGCGTAACTCCAAATCCGGCGCAGGCAAAAATCCCAGCCCATTTTCGGGCCATTCAATAAAACAGATACTGTCATTCATAAAATAATCACGAATTCCCATTGCATCGAGTTCTTCAGGATCAAACAATCGATATAAATCGAAATGAAATATTTGACGACCCTTAATTTGGTATTCTTCCACCAAATTATAGGTCGGACTTTTCACAATACCAGTGTAGCCTGCAGCTCTTAGAAAACCTCTGACTAAAGTCGTTTTACCCGCACCAAGATCCCCCCGTAAGAAGATCAAACAACGTGCTGGTAAGCTAAAGAATAACTGCCCACCAAACTTTTCGGTTGCGTCAGTGGTGGCTAAAAAAATCATGAATTCACAAAATCTCTGATATAAGGCATCAAATCACTGGCCAACAGGCCACGTTCCGCCCCAGTCTGCTGGACAGCACGATCGGCTGCCCAACCATGCCCATAAACACCTTGTTGAACAGCTTTGATTGGCACCAGTCCTTGAGAAACCAGGCCAGCAATTATCCCGGATAAAACATCCCCCATGCCGCCACTCGCCATTCCGGGATTGCCGGTCGTGGCGATCGCCACATTCGCATGATCGGCAATGAGGGTTCCTGCACCTTTAAGTAAGGCGATACCACCATAACGCTGTTGAATAGCTCGCACGGCTGCAAAACGATCCTGCTGAACCGATTCTGTCGAAATGCCTAATAAGCGTGCTGCTTCGCCGGGATGCGGGGTAAGTATCCAGTTCGTTTTATAAATGGGCTGATCGGCAAGAAGATTAAGGGCATCCGCATCGACTATCATGGGCTTTTCGAACGTTAATAGCGAATTAAATAGCTGCCTCGACCAGTGACTTTGCCCCAAACCCGGTCCGATTACAATGACTCTAGCCTTTTCCACAAGTTCGCTAAGCTCGTCCACCGACTTTACTGCATGACACATCAATTCAGGACGTTGTCCATTTAAAAAAGCGGCATGTTCAGGTCGAGTGGCAATACTCACTAATCCCGCACCAACGCTTAGCGCAGCTTCGCCAGCTAGCATCACAGCCCCCGAAAACCCGCAGGCCCCACCAATGATCAACACATGGCCGGCTTCTCCTTTATGTGTATCACGGAGTCGTTTAGGCAAGGGCTCGTGTTTTATGCGCTCGACGGCGCATGCGATTTGTGTAAAAACCTGGTCAGATTGAGCCAGTTTTGCGAATTGAATTTTGCCACAGTAGTTGACGGCCTTACCGGTAAAAAGCCCCTGTTTTAAACCGATAAAAGTTACGGTAAGATCAGCATAAACCGCTTTCCCCATTACCATGCCGGTATCCGCATCAATTCCGGAAGGAATGTCCACAGAGAACACCGGAATTCCACTCGCATTGATCACATCAATCACTTGTGCATACATCCCCGTGACCGGACGAGATAAACCGATACCAAATATAGCATCTACCAAGACATCGGCAGACCAGTTTACGCGCGCCAAATCGCGCTGCACTTGACCGTGAACTTCAAGAAAAGCTTGATATGCCTGCAATGCACTATCAGTTAACTGACCAGGATCAGAGAGCGAATACACCTGGACGTTGAAGCCTGCAGTAAGTGCCAAACGAGCAATCACGTAGCCATCGCCAGCATTATTACCGACGCCACAGACCACAAGATAATTTTTTGCAGCGGGCCAATAGCTTCGCAATTGAACGAACGCCGCTTCCCCTGCCCGCATCATCAAGGTGTAACCGGTAATATTCTCTTGCTCAAGAATAAGCAGATCTAATTCGCGCAATTGCGCGGCCGTATAAAGTTTGCAAGGTAAAGTTTCCATAGCGCTATTTTAATCTATTTGCCCGTTTCAAAAAACCTTCGCATAATCAGATAACGTTTTCAAAATATCACTGAACTTTCGAATATTAAGTAAATTACCTTAATTCACAGAGACATTCGTCGTTATAATGTCAAACAAAATCACTAACCCCAATAACTCTTATCTACAGGAAAGCCGATGAATATTCAAAATATCATGACTCGCTCCGAACTCATTTTTAGCCAGCAATTCCAGCAAATGCAAGCGCATCCTCGTTATCATGCCCTAATGGCTCTGCCTTTACTGCAACGCATCCTGGTTATCATCGCACTCTTTGCGGCTTCGCAAGTCGTCATATTTGGCGGACTATATTTGATTTTCGGAAAAATTGTAGTGATCGGCTTTCTTGCCAGCATACTGGCAGGTCTTGCGACCGGCGTCGGTGCATTACCGGCGCTATTCTTCAAAAAGATTTCGAATAATCTGTTTAACGGCATGCTTGGTGGGGCGGCGGGCGTTATGCTTGCCGCCACCGCGTTTTCGCTATTAGTTCCAGGCATTACCAGCGGCAATCTAATCTGGCCGGGTAAAGGCATTTATGTCGTATCACTTGGCATGATGATTGGCGCTTTTTTTCTGCACTATGCTGATCGCCAACTGCCCCATGTCCATTTTGACTCGGTTTCAGACACCCAATTAAACTCGTTAAAAAAAATCTGGTTGTTTATTATCGCCATCACCATCCACAATTTCCCTGAAGGCATGTCGGTCGGGGTAAGTTTTGGCTCAGGCGAGTTAAAAAACGGCTTGGTGCTGTCTATTGCCATCGCCTTACAAAATATTCCGGAAGGTTTAGCGGTCGCTTTACCATTACTAGGTCTTGGTTATAACAAGTGGCGCGCCATCGGCATTGCCACGCTTACCGGCTTGGTTGAACCGATCGGTGGCTTGCTCGGTATCACGATGGTTACGGTTTTTGAACCGATACTTCCGTTCGCGATGGGCTTTGCCGCGGGTGCCATGTTATTTGTGATCAGCGAAGAAATCATTCCTGAAACGCATTCAGCCGGTCGCTCACGTTATGCCACGTTTTCCTTGATGATAGGTTTCATCATCATGATGGTACTCGATAATCTGATGAATTGATAACACGGGAGAGGCGAAGACAGATCTTTCCACTGCTCTTCGCATCCCGGCGGAAATATTTAACATTTACCTGCCGAATCCTTTCTTCGTTCATATTTTAGTACATCCAGCCAATGCTCTCGATTCCAACAACTTTTGATCAATTCCTTGCCCTGACTCAAAACTTAAGTCATTCGTTAACCAGTGAGCTGCTTTTACAAACCGCTCAGATGGAACAAGGTGTTAGCACCGCAGCGACCAGCTTCGCGTTAATCACGGCGGCGGAAATTGGCGATAAAAGTCAGCTGGTATGCATGGCCCTCGCGACTCGACACCGCGCCTTACCAATACTACTGGGGGCCATATCGGCATTTGCCTTACTCAATACGCTTGCGGTCATTTTTGGACTGGCCATAGCGCACTGGCTACCCGAATTCCTGGTCGCAGGTCTTGTCGCATTATTATTTGCCGGGTTTGGCCTACATGCCTTGCTAAGCAATGAAGAAGAGGCTGATGACGATACAGAAGTGCGTGAAAAAAGTAGTCACGGAATTTTTTTTACAACCTTACTTATGATTACCCTTGCAGAATTTGGCGATAAAACACAACTTGCCGTGGTCGGATTAAGCAGTACCGGGATTCCGATGGCAGTATGGCTTGGCGCGACTCTCGCACTCGGAACTACTTCCGCCTTAGGAATACTCGCTGGTCGTACTGTACTACAGAAAATCCCGTTAACATTGCTACATAGGATTAGTGGTTATATTTTCATCGCATTAGCAGGCATTGCAAGTTACCGCTGCTATGTCAGCTTGGTCAATTAATCGATAAGTTTAACGCTGAACATTGTTCACCATTTAACTAGCATGCCCTATCTCAGCCACTTCCCCGATCAAATCTTGAAAATCATACTCACTTAAGCCTAGGTAAAGAAACAAATCGTGCTTTTGACGTTCGAATTCATAGTCAATTTTTGCGTGACTAAAACTTTGGTAGGTATGACAGCAATGTTCCGCTAGTTTCAAAATTGCGAGCAGATTTTTTGCGGGGGTAATGCAAGGCAATTTTTCTGTAAAAATCGCTTCAGATTTATGATGATCAGCGATCACCGTGCACATATGATCAGGCAACTTCCAGGCTCGCGCAACGTAATAGCCGATCACTGCATGATTACAACCAAGATGTTCATTCTCAATATCGGTAATAAAGTGCTCAGGTTCAGCATATCCCTGTTTCAAAACCGCTAAATAATTGGGAAATTTCGCCATCAAAAGTGGAATTCCGCAATTATGGAATAATCCTAAACTATAAGCCTCATCTGCCGAAGCTATTTTAAGTTGTTTGGAAATAATTGACGCCGCAATCGCTATATCCATCGAGCTATCCCACACTTTGGTCATTTCAATAATGGAATGGTGCGAAAGAGCACTGCGTAATGATAGGGAATTTACAATGTTAACGACATTCTTAATTCCCAGAAGACTTAGCGCCTGCTGGATAGAGGTAATTTTATTACGCAAACCAAAAAAGGGCGAATTAACTACTTTCAGAATACTTCCCGAAAGCCCCATGTCTTTGGTAATAATAGCAGCAACCCTATTCAAACTGGTATTCGGCGAAGCCATTTCCATCTGAATATCAACGACCAATTGTGGCTGAGGAGGAATGGTTATCCCTTTTAAAATGTTTTGAGAAACTTCTTCGGTAATTTCGTGGGGTGTTTCAACCATAAGGATACACACTCATAAACGGACAGGAAATTAAAAATGAGACATTCAAAAACAAAAAAACAGTAAATTATAAAAAAATGAATGATTACTTTTGATGAAAAAACTGAGTCATTGTCCAATTAAACTTTAGAAAATTCAAGCTAACAAAATAGCTTAAGTTCAATTATCTACAAGCAATTTACAGAATTTATTTTTCTGAAAATTCTTTCTTAACATAATAAAAAAATATTTCTTTATCAAATCATATTAGTATGAAAATTTTACGATATCTCGCAAGAAACAGCCATATCCTTAATCACACCATCGACCCGAAGCTATACGTTCAAGGTTCGAAATATCATAATTATAGAGATAGGTCCAGGCCATCACGGTAATGCTTTGCCCGACATTGATCGGTAGCAATCGCCGAAGGTATTCACGAGGCTCTGGAAATGCATTGGAACACTCTTCATAGCCATCAAGATAGACCAAGACTCTTTTAATATCGCTTATCTCGTAGAGCTCACCATACACTTGATCATTATCACATTCCGACAATACCGCACCCGGATAATTTTGCACCCTATACAATCGAGCCTGCAAAATCCCTTCACCAAAATATCGACAATATGGCTTAAGCTCAGCATGGTGACTGTTATTCGTTAAGTTGATCAATGAACCATAAACAAAAAGTAACGAGCTATATGCCTTCATGCGATTCAAATCATCGTCAGCACAAGCTTGCCCTGAGTATGTCCTGTCTCAATTGCGGCATGAGCTTCACGCGCCTGATCAAGGGGAAAGCAACGACTGACCGTAATGGATAGCTTCCCTTGCTCAATCCATTTCCGACACTGATTAAGAATCGTCAAGTGATGTGATCGGGCGACCGCCAAATCTCGCAACATGGGCGTCAGCATCAACTCAAAACCAATCAATAAATTTCTGAGCCGCGCCTCTTTCAAATCAACATTACCCGGATCCAGCAATGTGATCAAACGCCCAAAATGCGCAGTTGCCGCAATACTTTTCTTGAACACTTCCGAGCCAACAGTATCCACTACGAGATCAACACCTTGTCCATAAGTCAACTCATTAACGGCGGCGACAAAATCATACTCTCGATAATTGATGACCTCATCAGCCCCCAAAGAACGAACCCACTGCGCCTTTTCCGAACTACCCACTGTGGTTATCACTCGCGCACCGTGCATCTTGGCTAATTGAATTGCGACATGTCCAACACCGCCGGCACCGGCATGAATCAAAACCGATTGCCCCGCCCGCAACGCCCCCTTATCAAACAGCGCCCCCCAAGCGGTAATTAATACCAAAGGGCAGGCTGCGGCGTTAATAAAATCGAGATTACTCGGCATCACACCGAGCAAGCACTGGTCCAGAACACTAAATTCAGCATAAGTGCCCGGTTCACGCCCCAAGCCCCCATGACAAAACCAAACCTTGTCACCCACCTTCACATGATATACCCCCTCACCGACCGCTACCACTTCACCGGCACCATCACAACCCAGCACTGCCGGTAACGGTAAATCGAAAAATAAGCCATTTCGACGAATTTTAGTGTCGACCGGATTTACGCCAGCCGCATAAAGCCTCACTTTGACATCGGTTGGGTAAATAATTTCCGGTTCAGGCAACTGAGCCAAGTTAAGCACATCGGTATTACCGACTGCCGTCATTACCATTGCTTTCATGAATAATCCTCGCATAAAGTTCTGGGTACTTTTATTCCGTCCATTGGCGGCGATAGTCGAGATAGCTATCACGTTTGACCAGGGTCAATTCACCTGCATTTAGCCAGTATATATCAGGCAAAGGATAACCGTTAAATCGGTTCGCCTTGATCAACGTATAGGCGCCGACATCATTAAATACGACTCGATCTTTACGCTGCAAGGGTTGATTGAAACGATACTCGCCAAAAATATCGCCAGCAAGACAACTTGAACCGACCAGCATCACTGGAAATACACCGCGCTCAAGATGCCCCATCAACGCCGGCTCACGTTGATATTCGAAGACTTCGGAATAATGATTAACTGAGGTATCCAAAACCGCTAAGGCCTTGTCATCGCTGATAAAACAATCGACCACCGAACTCACCAAGTAACCCGCACTCCCTACCACAGCCTTACCGGGTTCAATAAAGACCTGTAGATCATAGCGTGACTGGATGCGTTTAACGAGCTCAACAACAGGCGTCAAATCAGTAATCCGGTCAAAGAGATAACCGCCACCTAGATTTAGCCATTTGAGTCTAGGTAATATCGCCTCAGCTTGGGTCAACAACACCTCTACTGTTTTCAAAAGTGGCTCAACATCTAACGCCGAAAAAACCGTATGAACATGCAGTCCCTCAATATTGATTGGCATATCTGAAGCTTGCAGCCCTTGAATATCAACACCTAATTTAGAATATGGCCGACACGGATCAAAACGAAGATCCGAAGCAAAACTTAAATGCGGATTGATTCGTAATCCAAAAGAGCATTCACCCAACATAATGTTCTCGGCGAACAGTTGGCATTGACTCAATGAATTACCACTAATGTGACTACATAAATTCGCCAACTCAGCAATTTGATCTTCCCGAATTCCAGGTGTCGTCAAATGAATACTGCCTCGCCCCGCTAAAACCTCATTGGCGAGACGCGCTTCAAACAAAGAGCTAACTGAAAAACCGTCTACAATGTCGAGTGTCGCATCTAGCAACTTCATCAATGGGAGCGCTTTAATGGAATATAGTAATTTACATCCGGATTGCTGCTTGAAAACACTCAGTCGTTGCAAATTTAACTGAAACTGCTGTTGATCGAGAATGAACGCTGGAGTTGTCGGAACCTGAGTCATCAGTTCGAAGTTATTCATTGTTTGACTTTTTACCTAAACAGATGGTTCTTTTATGGTTAAAATTTTATGTCTAAACGTACAAAAATAGTCGTCCTCCTACTCGCTGTCCATAGCATTCTCGCCTCAGGAATTATAGAATAGCTTTCGATAATTGAGACGCAACTATCTAGCAGGCATTTAAGACCTGTCCATTCTAAAAAAGGAGGAAACATGTTTAAAAATTTAGCCGCCGACGTTCTGGGACTAAGCGATATCGGCAAAATCATTGAGCCCAAAGATTTTGACAAGACCGATATTGATGAATATGTCTTTCAGGAAGATCATGAAAAAATCTACGTGGTCATCAAATCCAAAACCGATGAATATTGCTTTACCAATCTGGCATTTATCCATCTGGATGGCAATATTGCAGTCAGTAAAAAGAAAACCTTGCATCGCTATCTGTATAAACACCATGCAATTAGCGGTGTTCGGATCGAAACTGCCGGCACTGTCGATCTGGATGCCGAAATCAAATTCAAAACAGGCGAACACGAAATTTCCATTGATATAGACAAAAAACAAATGGAGCAAATTAGAAATCTTTATAAAGCTTTATTTATGATTTCAGAGAAATGCAAGGAAATTCGTAAATATATGAAAACCTTGGAAGATACTCACGAAGCGATCAATCGAATGTTTCTGCTGCGCGAATTACCCGAATCTGTCGTATTAAGCCTTCCAGATCTAATCTCTCAAACCACCCAACAAGTTGAAGCGCACTTTAATGCCCGACGCAACGAAATTCAGAACTACGATTTTGGCGCTATTTTTGAACGATATATCCGATAAAAACTATGCAAATTGATGAGTGGTTAGCTGGAAACCTCGTTAAACGCTATCGCCAAAATCACAAAATCGGCCTATCATCAATCTGCCAAACCACGCTCGTTATTTTTTCTCATCGCCCTTATTAAGGAGCAAACTATGCACACAGTCAGAAAGTCAGTTACGCTACTCTTTTTCGTCACGGCGTTTTTAAGCTCCTCAGTCGGTTACGCTGGATCAGTCAGTCCGGAGACTGAAAACGCAGGTCACGAACAGCACTCCATGGACTGGCCAGGCATTTATTTCGGCATGCTTCCCTGTGCCGACTGTTATGGAGTCAAAACCTCACTAGCTTTAAATAAGAATAATACTTATATTTTAATGACCCAAATGACCGGCAAATCTCCCAGAGAATTTACCGAAAAAGGCAAATTCACCTGGGGCACGAAAAAGGACACCATTATCCTGACGTCTCGCGACGGCTCGGTCACTCATCACTACGCTATTAGTGAAAACGCCCTGACCCAGCTGGATAATCATGGGGAACCCATATCCGGCAAAGATGCGGAACGCTATATTTTGCACCGAACCGACGTCACTAAATCCACCAAAGAACACGCCGGACATTAAACTTGTGTAGCCCTAGGTTTTCAATGGCTTCGATTACATGGCTAATCAAGCCATTGACCTTGATATCAGAGCATGCCTAGGATCCTATTTTTTTCCCGAAGCAACGGGTTCTTTAGACTCCAATATTTCGAATGTCCCGTTGGCAAAATCAAAACGCAGTTTCGCCGAACTTACCGGTGCAGAAGCGTCAAATTTCGGTATGGTAAGGGTATGAGTTGCACTATCCCAAGTAGGATAGTGCAGTTCTTCTTTAACGGTCGGCGTATAGCCGGAACGGACTAGCATAACGCTCATGGGAGTCGACTTAATATCACGGTCAGTGCCGCCAGTATAAAAATTAACATAGTACGCGCTTGAAGTGATTTCTTCATAGACATCATTTGACCAATAGCTGTAACTCATATTTGGAAAATACGTCGCGTTAACTTTAATTTTCAAACCATCTGTTTGGTAACTATTACACTCATAATTATTTACCCAGCTCTGACTCTTACCCAATGGACAGACCACCAACGATTCCAAATCTTTCTTATCCGGTAAACGCCAGTCGTTAACTCCACATAAGCCCTGCATATACTTTACATATTTATCGGTATCACACTTACCTTGAAATTGGCAATCACCCTTACTTTCCAAACCGTAATAATCTGAAGGGCTATACCAGTTATAGGTGTATTTTTTGTTGGCTTCAGTCTTGTTTTCCCAAAGTAAATTTGTACTTTCATCATAAACACAGGACCATTCTTTGGCATCATCCGCAAGCTTCGCACCTGTTGCATCTACTTTAATAAACTGAGCTTGTACTTGTAATGAAAACAATAAGAAGATAAAAAATATAATTTTCATAAGGTGACCTTGTGATGAATAGCTTGTCATGACTTTGTAATCCGATTGAGTTAGACTGTTAAAATTCTTTCATTTATAATAGTTTACAATTTTTTAGTTCCTCAATGGGGAAAAGTTCACCTTGCCCGGCTAAATCTCAAGCAAGGAACAACAAATCTTATCAGATAATTTTGTCATATCTAATTAAATTTATGTTATATTTATTGGTTAATTTTTAAAGTTTGTAGGTGTCGTTTATGCAAATTATCCAAGAAGCATTAACATTTGATGACGTATTGCTCGTGCCAGCCCATTCAACTGTTTTACCTCGCGATGTTGAATTAAAATCACAGTTAACCCGAGGCATTAGCCTTAATATACCGCTGATTTCGGCTGCCATGGATACAGTTACCGAAGCGCGCCTAGCGATTGCCATTGCCCAAGAAGGCGGGATAGGCATTATCCATAAAAACTTGACCGCTGAGCAACAAGCTCTGGAAGTTCGCAACGTAAAAAAATATGAAAGCGGCGTTATTAAAGATCCGATTACGGTTAGACCTGACGCCAGCATTAGAGATGTCCTAGCGCTGACCCGCGCCAAAAATATATCGGGCGTCCCGGTCGTGGATGGCGACGAATTAGTCGGCATCGTCACCAGTCGAGACCTCCGCTTTGAAACTCGTTTTGATGAACCGGTTTCAAAAGTGATGACACCGAAAGAACGTCTGATTACGGTCAACGAAAACGCCAGCCACAAAGAAGCCATTGCCCTTCTGCATAAGCATCGCATCGAAAAAGTGCTGGTCGTCAATGACGCATTTTGTCTGCGCGGAATGATTACCGTTAAAGATATTCAAAAAGCCAAAGACAACCCTCAAGCCTGCAAAGACGAACAGGAACGTCTACGCGTAGGCGCGGCAGTGGGCACTGGACATGGCACCGAGGAACGCGTTGAAGCATTGGTTGCGGCTGGTGTTGATGTCATTATTGTCGATACTGCCCACGGCCATTCGCAAGGAGTTCTGGACCGAGTCCGCTGGGTCAAACAAAATTATCCGCACGTTCAAGTAATTGGCGGCAATATCGCAACTGCCGCAGCGGCCCTTGCCCTGGTAGAAGCAGGTGCCGATGGCGTAAAAGTCGGCATTGGACCGGGCTCCATCTGCACAACCCGAATTGTCGCCGGCGTCGGCGTCCCACAAATGACCGCAGTCAGCAACGTTGCCCTGGCGTTAAAAGGTACCGGGGTGCCATTAATCGCAGACGGCGGTGTCCGCTACTCAGGTGACGTCGCTAAAGCGTTAGCTGCCGGAGCCCATGCGGTCATGCTGGGTGGTTTATTTGCTGGCACCGAAGAGGCGCCGGGAGAAGTCGAACTATATCAAGGCCGTTCCTATAAAGCATATCGCGGCATGGGGTCGCTAGGTGCCATGTCTCAGCAACAAGGCTCCAGTGATCGATATTTTCAGGAAGAAGCCGATTCAGTCGAAAAACTCGTTCCGGAAGGGATTGAAGGACGCGTCCCTTATAAAGGCTCTTTGACGGCGATTATTCACCAATTATTGGGCGGGGTTAGAGCCAGCATGGGCTATACCGGCAGCCAAACCATCCAGGAATTGCACGAAAAAGCACAATTCGTTCGTGTGACCAATGCGGGTATGCGGGAAAGTCATGTCCATGACGTGACCATCACCAAAGAAGCCCCAAACTATCGCATGGATTAACGTTTTTCCAACAAAATCAAGCCATCTCGGTTTTCCCAATTTTACATAGAGTTTAGCGTGAGCAAAGCATCCAACACCGACATCCATCAACATAAACTTTTGATTCTTGATTTCGGTTCGCAATACACACAATTAATTGCGCGACGAATCCGGGAAATTGGCGTCTATTGCGAAATTTATGCCTGCGACTGCGATGCCGAACAAATTCGCCAATTTGCACCGAACGGAATTATTCTTTCCGGGGGACCTGAAACGGTAACCAGTGACGATACCCCTAGAGCACCACAAATCGTGTTCGACTTGGGTATTCCGCTACTGGGAATCTGCTACGGCATGCAGACCATGGCCGAACAGCTTGGCGGCAAAGTCGAAAGCTCTGGACACCGGGAATTCGGCTATGCGCAAATTCGCGCGCACGGACATTCAGCCCTTTTGATCGGCATTGAAGATCACACCTCGACCGAAGGCTTTGGACTCCTTGATGTCTGGATGAGTCATGGCGACCGCGTTGTCGAACTACCGGAAGGATTTAAACTGATTGCGAGTTCCGAAGGCGCGCCAATGGCCGGCATGGCCGACGAAGCCAAAAATTGGTATGGCGTCCAATTTCATCCCGAAGTGACCCATACCCTTCAAGGAGGACGAATTCTCGAACGCTTCGTCGTCAACATCTGCCGGTGTGAACGGTTATGGACGCCTGACAACATCATCGATGAAAGCATTGAAGCCATCCAAGCCAAAGTCGGTAGCGATGAAGTCATCTTAGGTTTATCGGGTGGCGTCGACTCATCAGTCGTGGCCGCCCTGCTCCATAAGGCCATCGGATCACAACTCACCTGTGTATTCGTCGATACCGGCCTGCTGCGCCTGCATGAAGGCGATCAAGTCATGGCGATGTTTGCCGAACACATGGGTATCAAAGTGATTCGCGTCGATGCT
Organism: Methylococcaceae bacterium; assembly: GCA_947505105.1. Taxonomy (GTDB): domain Bacteria; phylum Pseudomonadota; class Gammaproteobacteria; order Methylococcales; family Methylomonadaceae; genus SXIZ01. The sequence continues at coordinate 54,934 of CANNKG010000005.1, forward strand.
GCAAAACGCTATTTTGACGCGCTATATGGCATTCAGGATCCTGAACAAAAACGTAAAATTATCGGCAATTTATTTATTGAAATTTTCGATGAACAAGCTGCAAAGCTCAGTTCTGCCAAATGGTTGGCGCAAGGGACAATTTATCCCGACGTAATCGAATCGGCAGGTTCAAAAACCGGTAAGGCACATCTCATAAAATCCCACCACAATGTCGGCGGATTACCCGAAAATATGAAGCTCAAACTGGTTGAGCCGCTGCGTGAATTATTTAAAGATGAAGTCAGAAAACTTGGCCTTGAGCTTGGCTTACCCTATGACATGATCTTTCGTCATCCGTTTCCGGGTCCCGGCTTAGGCGTCAGAATTCTTGGTGAAGTCAAACAGGATTATGCCGACCTCCTCCGCTTTGCGGACGCGATTTTTATCGAAGAATTACATCGCCACCAACTCTATTCAAAAGTTAGCCAAGCTTTCGCGGTATTCTTGCCGGTAAAGTCAGTCGGCGTGATGGGCGATGGGCGACGTTATGATTACGTGATTGCCCTTCGTGCCGTCGAAACAATCGATTTTATGACCGCGCGTTGGGCCCATCTACCCTACGAATTTCTGGACTTAGTGGCTCGACGCATTATCAATGAAGTGGCCGGTATTTCAAGAGTCACTTACGACATTTCGGGCAAGCCACCTGCGACCATCGAGTGGGAGTAAAGGCGCAAAATTAAACACCTGCAAATCCAGATTATTTTTTATAGAAAACAATTTTATCCTTTAATATAAGAGCTTGATCTATTTGGGTTTAGATTTTAGATTTACACATGACACGACACCAAACTGTCATCACTGAAATCTATCTTTAACCTAAACCCAAATGCCCTCAAAAAAACAACTTTACTCTCACCAAACACTGACCTGAAAAAATTTTTAAAGCTATTCGACCGTCACCGATTTTGCAAGATTACGCGGTTGATCGACATCTGTTCCCTTTAAGACCGCCACATGATAGGACAATAGTTGTAACGGAATCGTAAAAATAATTGGTGCGATTTCATTCTCTACCGCCGGAACCTTGATAATTTGAATATTATCTTGATTTTCAACCTCCAAAGTTTCATCTATGAATACAAAAAGTTGTCCGCCGCGGGCAGTGACTTCTTGAATATTAGATTTTAATTTTTCCAGCAAATTATTATTCGGCGCAACAACTACAACCGGCATGTCCGCATCAATCAGGGCTAAAGGACCATGTTTAAGTTCACCAGCAGGATAGCCCTCCGCATGAATATAGGAAATTTCTTTTAATTTTAATGCACCTTCCAAAGCGATCGGATATTGAGAGCCTCGACCCAAAAACAAGGCATGTTGTTTTTCCGCAAACTGCTCAGCGAGATGCTTAATCGCATCATCAAGTTGTAACACCGCTTCGACCCATGCAGGTAGCTTAAAGAGCTCAGCCGTGATTTTCGCTTCAAGTTCCTCCGATAATTGAAAACGCCGCCCCAACGCGATAACCAGTAACATCAAGGCAGTCAATTGTGTGGTAAACGCTTTGGTGGAAGCAACCCCGATTTCTGGACCCGCGCGCGTTAACAAGACCAAGTCGGAAGCACGCACTAGGGAGCTTTCGGGCACATTGCAAACGGCCAGAGAGTATTTTGCTCCCAAACGCTTTGCCTCAAGTAAACCTGCCATAGTATCTGCCGTTTCGCCCGATTGTGAGATGGTGACCACAAGAACATCATCTGCCAATACGGGGTTGCGATAACGAAACTCACTGGCAATTTCGATCTGACACGGAATTCTTGCGAGTTTTTCAAGCCAGTATTTCGCTACTAAACCTGCGTGGAAACTGGTTCCACAGGCGAGAATCTGAACAGCTTTGACTTTATCAAAAATTTCAGCTGCCTGATGTCCAAAGACATGATCTTCCAGACGGTTATTGATAAATCTACCTTCAAGGGTTTCAGAAATGGCATGCGGCTGCTCATAAATTTCCTTCAGCATGAAATGCCTGAAACTACCTTTATCGACCGCACTCGCCGTTAATTGGCTTTCAACGACGGGTCGATCAACCAATTGATCGTCTTTATCGTAAATAACTACTTTTTGAAGCGTTATTTCAGCAATATCGCCTTCTTCGAGAAACATAAAGCGTTGAGTCACCGGCAATAGCGCCGCGACATCGGAAGCTACAAACCACTCGCCAATGCCAATTCCGATCACCAAGGGACTCCCCTTTCGACAAGCGATCAGACGATCTGGAAACGCCGGAGAAATCACTCCAAGCGCATAAGCGCCTTCTAATTGCGTTAAGGTTAATTTAACCGCTTTAAGTAAATCATGAGTCCGTTCAATTTCGGCATATATCTGATTAACGATAACTTCGGTATCGGTTTCAGAGGTAAATTGATAGCCTTGGGCTCGTTGTTGATTGCGCAATTGGACATGGTTTTCGATGATACCGTTGTGAACCACCGCGACTTGTTCACGACAAATATGCGGATGGGCATTTTCGGTACTTGGTTTTCCGTGCGTCGCCCAACGCGTATGAGCAATTCCGATTGATCCTACTATGGGATCACTCTCAATCAATTCCTCAAGCCATTTAACTTTGCCAAGCGCGCGTCTTCTTGATAATCCATTATTTTCAATAACCGCAAGTCCTGCTGAGTCATAACCGCGATATTCAAGACGTTTTAAACCTTCAATCAAAATAGGTACGACATTTCGTTGTGCGATTGCACCGACTATTCCACACATATTCATTGCTCCTTTTTAACGGGTTTCTGCCAACTTGAGATGGTCACTTGTTTGGCTCTTGCCAGGGTTAATTGATTGTCCGGCGCATCCTTGGTAATGGTTGAACCGGCACCAATCGTGGCATTTTTCCCCACTTTAACCGGGGCCACTAATTGGGTATTTGACCCCACAAACACCCCATCTTCGATAACCGTTCTAAATTTATTGACACCATCATAATTGCAGGTAATGGTACCCGCGCCAATATTAACTTTACTGCCCATGGTCGTATCGCCAATATAACTTAAATGATTGACCTTACTCCCGGTGGCAATAGTAGATTTTTTGATTTCGACAAAATTACCGATATGCACATGATCTGCAATTTCACTGCCGGGACGAATTCTTGCAAAAGGCCCAATTCGACACCCTTCACCAATTACAGCATCCTCAATGATGCTATTGGCTAGAATTTCAACATCATCACCAATAAACGCATTTTTTAGGACACAATTCGCTCCAATTTTAACGTTATTGCCAAGTCGAATCTGCCCCTCTAAAATAACGTTAACATCAATTTCAACATCGCGTCCAAGTTGTTCAACCCTCCCCCGCAAGTCGAAGCGTTTGGCATCGATCAAGGTCACACCCTGCTCCATCAAATAGCCCGCCTGTTCTAACTGATAAACTCGCTCTAAATGATATAACTGATTGCGATCATTGACCCCTAATACCTCATCCTCATCTTCGGGTTGAGTCGTCATAATCGTTACCTTGTCGGCAACAGCCATCGCAATAATATCCGTTAAATAATACTCCCCCTGAGCATTATGATTTGTGAGCGATTGCAGCCAATTTTTCAAGCGTTTGCCTGGGACCGCCATAATCCCGGTATTCACTTCTTGAATGAGTTTTTCAGCTTCTGTAGCATCTTTTTCTTCGACAATTTTTTGGACGTTATTTTGAGCGCAACGCACAATGCGTCCATACCCTTTGGGACTGGAAAGATTAACCGTTAATAACGCTAAAGTATTGCTATCGCTCAACGACAATAAACGCTGAACCGTCGCTAATTTTAGAAGCGGCACATCCGCATACAAAATCAACACCTGATCATCGTCTTGAATGAAGGGTAACGCTTGCTGGACCGCATGACCTGTGCCTAACTGCTGAGCTTGTTCAGTCCAGTTGACCGGCAAATCGGCAAAATGATTTTTCAACAATTCGCCACCATGGCCGTACACTATGGTGATTGAATTATGTTCCAGTTGCTGACTCATATCATAAACATGCTTCAGTAAAGGTTTATGTGCAATCTCATGCATGACTTTTGGCTTTTCCGAACGCATTCGCGTGCCCTTACCGGCAGCTAAAATAATTGTCGAAATTTTCATGATTTAACCTTGATAAGTTTGAAAATATAAAGAAGATTGTTGCTCGTTAGAGTATAGCTTAATGAGCAAAAGCTTTTGAGTAATGAGTATTTTTTTCAAAACCTTACTAAATTAATAAGCTCACATAAACGCTCAACAATTCTCAATTTGAAGCCAAATAAAGGTGTCGGCAGCATGGATGCTGCCGTCGAGTCCCCATGGATGGGTTTACGGCGTTCTTCGACTAACCCTTCACGACGCTAGGTTGTCCAAATTGAGAATTGCTGATAAACGCTAATTTAACCATAGCGACAGACTTGAAAAAAGGCGGCGACAAAAATAAAAAAGCCCGAGAACGTATCCGTCATCGGGCTTTTCATTATATTTTAGCCGACTAAAAGATCAACATCAGCCACCGCGTCTTCTATGTCTTTCCAGAGTTCGGAGCTGCATAATTGCATTAAGCAATTCTGCTTGAGCAGATGCATAATCCATTTTATTGGAGGTGTTGGCAAGAAACTCTTCAGCTCTTAATTTCGCTTCCAATGCTGCCGCTTCATCAATGTCTTTCGCTCGGATTGCGGTATCGGCCAAAATCGTCACAGTATGTGGCTGAACTTCAATGATACCCCCGGATACGAAAAACGGGTAACTCTCAGTATCGTTGACCTTCACTCTCACTTCACCGGGTCGCAATTTAGAGATGAAAGGAGCATGCCGTGGAGCAATACCCACCTCTCCTAGTTCAGCGTGAGCAAAAACCATCTCGGCCAAACCGGAGAACAGTTGCGACTCAGCACTAACGATGTCTACATGGACTGTCATTGTCATTTTGGCTTACCTATCTGATTAGCCTTTTAAACGAGCTGCTTTTTCAAGCACTTCATCGATAGTTCCGACCATATAAAATGCCTGCTCGGGAATATCGTCGTAATCGCCTTGAATAATACCTTTAAAACCAGCAATAGTATCTTTCAATGAAACGTACTTACCTGGTGATCCAGTAAAGACTTCTGCAACGAAGAACGGTTGAGACAGGAATCTTTGTACCTTACGTGCACGCGATACCGTCAATTTATCTTCTTCCGATAATTCGTCCATACCCAAGATGGCAATAATGTCACGCAATTCTTTATAACGCTGCAGGATACCCTGAACGCTACGAGCAACATCATAATGTTCTTGGCCAATCACTAATGGGTCAAGCTGACGACTGGTCGAGTCCAGTGGATCAATCGCAGGATAGATACCCAACTCAGCAATCTGCCGTGATAATACCACTGTCGCATCTAAGTGAGCAAAGGTAGTTGCTGGCGATGGGTCAGTCAAGTCATCCGCAGGCACGTAAACCGCTTGAATAGAGGTAATTGAGCCAATTTTGGTAGACGTAATACGCTCCTGTAATACCCCCATTTCTTCAGCCAAGGTTGGCTGATAACCTACCGCAGACGGCATACGACCTAATAAGGCCGATACTTCCGTACCTGCTAAGGTATAACGGTAAATATTGTCTACAAAGAATAGTACGTCACGGCCTTCATCACGGAAATACTCCGCCATAGTCAAACCGGTCAACGCAACCCGAAGTCTGTTTCCTGGCGGCTCATTCATCTGACCATATACTAACGATACTTTATCAATAACGTTTGAATCAGTCATTTCGTGATAGAAGTCATTCCCTTCACGAGTACGTTCACCAACACCTGCAAATACCGAGTAACCACTATGCTCGATCGCGATATTACGGATCAATTCCATCATGTTAACGGTTTTACCTACCCCGGCGCCACCGAACAGACCGACTTTACCACCCTTTGCGAACGGACAAACCAAATCGATAACCTTAATACCGGTTTCGAGTAATTCATTGGCAGCGGCTTGTTCATCATAGGCAGGTGCTGCTCTATGGATACCCCAACGGGTTTCTTCCCCAATGGGGCCTTTCTCATCAATGGGTTGACCGAGTACATTCATAATTCGGCCTAGCGTTTTTTGACCGACAGGAACAGCAATTGCCGCTCCTGAATTATCAACTTCCAAGCCTCTTTTTAAACCGTCGGTAGAACCCATCGCAATAGTTCTGACAACGCCATCACCTAATTGCTGCTGAACTTCTAACACGATACCATTATCTTTAACGTTTAGCGCATCATATACTTTCGGCAAGTTATCGCGTGGAAATTCTACGTCAACAACCGCTCCAATAATCTGAACGATTTTACCCAAACTCATTATGTCGTCCTCTTTAATACTATTCTATATTCGCTTAAGTGCCGCGTTGCTTACGCATTCGCGGTGCAACTGCCGTGGTTGGTGGAAGTACACGCAAGCTGATGCGTTTGCGTTAAACAGCCGCTGCACCGGCAACAATTTCTGATATTTCTTGAGTGATGGCAGCTTGTCTTGCCTTGTTGTACACAAGTTGTAATTCCTTGATGAGATTTCCGGCATTATCCGAAGCGCTCTTCATGGCCACCATTCTAGCCGCCTGTTCACAGGCATTATTTTCAACTAAACCCTGATACACGATGGATTCAATGTAACGAACCAGCAGCTCATCGAGCACTTCTTTGGCGTCCGGCTCGTACAAATAATCCCAATGCTTTTTCAATTCAGGTTCAAGTTCATCTGCAACGACTGGTAAAACTTGTTCCAATGTCGGCTCTTGAGTCATCGTATTGACAAAACCGTTACTTGCCAGATATAAAGCATCAATCTTACCTGCTTCATAAGCTTCCAACATGATTTTGATAACACCGATAATATCTCTCAGATGCGGAGTATCGCCCAGTTTTGTGACCTGACCGACCAAAGTACATTTCTTCAAAACACCAAAAAAACTCGTGGCTTTGTTACCAATCGTACAAACATCAACCTCAAGCGACTGTTCATCCCATTGTTTAAACTGCTTCACAATCAATCTAAACAGGTTAGAATTTAAACCACCACATAAACCACGATCAGAACTTACGACAATCACGCCAATACGTTTTGTTTCGCGCTCAACCAAATAAGGATGCTTGTATTCGGCGTTAGCATGAGCCAAATGTCTGATAATTTGACCAATTTTTTTGGAATAAGGACGAGTTGCCAGCATTCTGCTTTGTGTTTTACGCATTTTACTCGCAGCCACCATTTCCATAGCGCGGGTGATTTTTTGAGTATTTTTAATACTCGCAATCTTGGTGCGTATCTCTTTACCAACTGCCATAATACAACCCTATTACCAAGTTTGCGTATTAACGAAATTTGTTATGGCGTCTTTAATGCCTTTTTGGATTTCGTCGTTGTAGTCACCTTTTTCATTGATTTTATCAATCAATGCTGCATGCTCTGATTTCATGTACGAATGTAAAGCGCTTTCAAAACTACGAACTTTATTTACCGGAACATTGTCCAGAAAACCTTCATTCGCCGCAAACAACGAAATACCCATCTGCGCTACCGACATTGGTGAATATTGATTCTGTTTCATCAATTCGGTAACACGTTGACCACGTTCAATCTGTTTACGGGTACTTTCGTCCAAATCCGAAGCAAACTGAGCAAAAGCAGCAAGTTCGCGATATTGCGCCAAATCAAGACGCGTACCACCACCGAGTTTCTTGATGATTTTTGTTTGTGCAGCACCACCCACTCGTGAAACAGATAAACCAGCATTTACCGCAGGTCGAATACCTGAGTTGAACAAGTTACTTTCGAGGAAGATCTGACCATCAGTAATTGAAATTACGTTGGTTGGTACGAAGGCAGAAACGTCTCCACCCTGAGTTTCAATAATCGGCAATGCGGTCAGTGAACCGGTCTTACCTTTAACCTTACCATTTGTTAGGCGTTCAACTTCATGAGCGCTGATGCGTGAAGCTCTTTCCAACAAGCGCGAATGCAAGTAGAAAACGTCTCCCGGATAAGCTTCACGTCCTGGAGGTCTACGTAGAAGTAAAGATACTTGTCGGTAAGCCCAAGCTTGTTTGGTTAAATCGTCATAGATAATCAGTGCATCTTCGCCACGATCTCTAAAAAACTCACCCATCGAACAACCCGTATACGGTGCAATAAATTGCAACGCTGCGGATTCGGATGCAGAAGCAGCAACGATAATGGTATGCGCCAACGCATCATGCTCTTCAAGTTTACGCACTACGTTAGCAATAGATGAACGTTTTTGTCCGATCGCTACATAGATACATTTGATTCCAGTACCTTTCTGATTGATGATCGCATCAACGGCAATAGCTGTTTTACCGGTTTGTCTGTCACCGATGATTAATTCCCGTTGACCACGGCCAACCGGAATCATCGCATCGATTGATTTCAAACCTAATTGTACGGGTTGATCAACTGACTGCCTGGCAATTACGCCTGGTGCGATTTTTTCAATTGGCGAACGTTCGGTGGTTTCGATAGGACCTTTACCGTCAATCGGATTCCCTAATGCATCGACGACACGTCCCAATAACGCCTCACCTACTGGCACCTCAAGAATTCTACCGGTACATTTAACGGTATCTCCTTCAGAAATGTGCTGATACGAGCCCAAAACGACCGCACCTACTGAGTCTCTTTCCAAATTCAATGCCATTCCATAGGTATTTCCAGGAAACTCAAGCATTTCACCTTGCATTGCTTCCGAAAGACCATGAATTCTAACAATACCATCGGTCACAGTCACTACGGTGCCTTCGGTATGAGCTTCAATACCTAAATTGAAGTTTTCGATCTTCTTTTTAATCAGATCACTTATTTCAGATGGATTTAATTGCATGTTGATTATTTCTCACTTTTATGCGTAGGGCGGCTATAGTATTTGAATACCGCCAACTTACCCAACCGTAGACAGGTTAATTCTCTAATAGCGAATTGCCTTATAGTCTTTTTGCTAATTGTTGAAGCTGGCCTCTGACTGATCCGTCATATACTCGATCCCCGGCACGAACCAGAACACCACCAAGTAATGATTGATCCACCTGAACATTCATATGGACTTTTTTATTCAGAGTCTTTTCCAAGTTTGAAGCAAAATTTCCTTGCTCCTCATCGGTAAAAGGGAAAGCCGAACTCACCTGAACAACCACATAACCTTCATATAAGGCTTTCTGTTCTTCAAACAACCCAGCAATTGCAGGCGCTAAGGAAAGTCTTTGATATTGAATCAGCGTTTTTACAAAGTTTTCACCCTCTACGTCCAGTTTTCCTTGACAGATATCTAACAGTAAACCCGTTAATTTATCTTTAGGTATCTTTGGATTTTGAATGACCGCGGCAATTTCATTATCTTTTACCACAGCGGATAAAAACGCTAAGGAATCTGACCATTGTCCGACTGTATTGGTTTCTTTAGCCCTTTTGAATGCCGCTTCAGCGTAAGGTCGTGCCAATGTTGCTAATTCGCTCATGAGGCCATTACCTTATAATTGATTAGAGACTTTGCTCAAAATTTCCTGATGCTTAGTTCTATCAATTTCAGCACCTAAAATCTGTTCTGCTGCACTCAAAGCCAAAGCAGATATTTCTTTACGCAAACCTTCTTTAGCCTGTTGCAGTTCTTGCTCAATTTGAGCTTTAGCTGCAAAAATTAAACGTTCACCTTCTTTCTTGGCAGTTTCTTTCGATTCTTCCACGATCTCATTTGCACGTTTTTGAGCAGAATTAACTATCGTAGCTGATTCTTCTTTAGCCTGAACAAGTATCCCTTTAGCTTTTTTCTCAGCCAATAGGATTTCTTCATGACCTTTTTCAGCCGCAGCTAAACCTTCAGCTATTTTTTTCTTACGTTGCTCTAAAGACTCAAATAACGGCGGCCAAATGTACTTCATGGTAAACCATACCAGAAGCGTAAACGTAATCATTTGCCCGATCAGAGTAGCATTGATACTCACGATGAGTTCCTCTTATTGCTGTTAAAAATACAGACGAATCTGATTAACCACCTGCAGCTGTTTTCACAGCAGCCAAGAACGGATTAGCAAAAGTGAAGAACAATGCCAAACCAACACCAATCATGGTTACCGCATCTAATAGACCTGCAACAATGAACATTTTGACTTGCAACATTGGCACCATTTCAGGTTGACGCGCCGCACCTTCCAGGAACTTACCACCCAATAGACCGAAACCTATCGCCGTTCCTAATGCACCCATACCTAATACCAAACCTACTGCAATAGCAGTCATACCTTGCACATCAGCGATTAAAGCTGCAATTTCCATAATATCTCCAAAAGTAGTGTGTTAAAAAATCTGTAAAATTTAATGGTCTTCGTGCGCCATACTCAGGTAGACAATCGTCAACACCATGAAGATGAACGCTTGAAGCGTAATAATCAAAATATGAAAAACCGCCCAAGGAAAACTCAATAACGGTTGAATACCCCAAGGTAACAAAGCAATTAAAATAAAGATCAGCTCACCCGCGTATAAATTTCCAAATAACCGCAGCGCTAATGAGATAGGCTTGGCGAGATATTCGACAAAGTTCAGTAATATATTGAATGGAATTAATAGTGGATGGTCAAAAGGATGAAATAATAATTCTTTTGAAAAGTGCCACAAACCCTTAATTTTCAAATTATAGAAAATTATTAAACAAAACACTGATATGGAAATCGCAAAGGTAGCATTTAGATCTGTACTTGGCACAACTCTCAAATATTCAAGACCCATCATCGCGCCAACTGTTGATAATAAGTCAACAGGGAACATATCCATTAGATTCCATAAGAAGATCCAGCAAAAAATAGTTAATGCCAAAGGCGCAATTAATTCGCTTTTACCATGAAAACTATCTTTGACTTGCGTATCTACAAATTCAATCAACATCTCGGCAAAGTTTTGCGCCAAACCAGGAACATCTGATGTTGCTTTATCTGCAGCTGATTTAAAAAACCAGACAAACACTCCACCTAAAAATGCTGAAAAAAACAACGTATCGAGATGCAACGTCCAAAAACCCTCACCCGCAGTCAAAGGGGTTAAGTGGTGTATGATATAGCCTGTTGCACCTTCGGCGGCATGTGTTTCAGTAGCCATCGATCCTCTCTACAATTATTTAAAATTTTGATCGCGCATCATTAGCGCGAACCAGAAAACAGATAATGCCGTGACATAACCCGTCATCAGCGGTAATAATTTCACATCCGGAAGTTGAAAAATCAACGCAAACATCAGTCCAGTCAAAAGCAGTTTGCCTGATTCCCCCATATAGAATGCCTTGACAATCTTTCCTGCTTCCTGCCCATGAGAACTTCTAATTCTGAAAGCAAAATAAACGTTGGGAATAAATGCAACCAAACCACCTAACAGCGACCAAATCGCAAAGTCTTCGTTTTTAAAAAAAACAAAACAAATACTCACTAAACCTACCAACAACATCTGTAGTTTCAATACTTTGTTGACCGTCGAGTATTTTTGGCTCAGCACACTTAACTCCAACTCAAACAGCTTGCGATTATATAGAGCCCTAGCAATTAAAGCAACTATTGCTTATCGCTAAATTCAGGATTGAATGGTTGAAGAGCGCAATAGACAAAGGCGCGCCTCAACATAGCGGGTATTTATCAACTCGCCGGTCAGATTGCCACCAAGAGATGTTTGATAATATTAATAGCGGAATTTTGTTGTTAGGATTCAGCACCTAGTAAATATCCCCCGGCAAAGCCGGGGGTTTTATAATGTGAACCGCTCAAAGCGGGTTAAATTTGTGCCACCTAAAGGGTGGCGATGCTAAAACAGGCTCAGTTGCTCAATCCGCCTATCCTCTTCTTCCTGATGCTTGATATACTCGCGGACGATCTCCTCATCTTTGCCAACTGTTGATACATAATAGCCTCTCGCCCAGAAACTTTGACCTATGAAGTTTTTCTTTCGCCCCATATAATTGCGAGCTATAGCGATTGCGCTTTTACCCTTGATAAAGCCAACCACCTGCGAAACGGAATATTTGGGCGGAATTGAGATCAACATATGCACATGGTCGGACACCAAATGCCCTTCCAATATTTTGCACTCCTTCTGGGCAGCTAAATCTTTCAACAGTTCACCCAAATGTTTCCTCAATTCCACATACAGCGCTTTCTTTCTGTATTTGGGTATCCAAACCACATGGTACTTACATGCCGTGACAATTTCACCGATTTCCAGATCAACAGTTACCGGCAAGCCTGAAAATGCCCACTCAACATCAACCAAATGCAGAGGGCAGTCGGTTGGCACTTCAACTAATACCCGACGTATATCAGCTTGTGTGTATTCATGACCAATCGATGACAAAGGGATAACCCGAATGCGCAAAGCCTTGTCCGAATCTTTCGCACCCATTCCGCTGATATAACGTTCAGCATATTCCGGGTAATGCGGTTTCAGACGTTGCTTTGCCAACTCAACCAAGCGTTGAGTCAAATAGCCAGCACTGGTAAACGGTTGAGGAATAAGCTCACCCGCTTGATTTTGAATATCAAACAACAACAGCGACGATGGGCAGTTATAACCGGTGGGTTCGAATACCGGCAGCGGCGGCTTATGAAACTCCCCTTTCCTCAGCCGTTTTGATTGACCTCGATAGCGGTTCACTAACGAATCAAACGATTGGTTGGGACTGTGACAATCCAGTGTATTACTAACCCCTTGCGGCGTTGGCCGAAATACCGGACCAGCGTGCTGAATAATGATTTGCTGCGCTTTATCAGATGCCAATTGCTCAGCCCAGGCAAACGCCATATCTAGGCCACGACCCAATTGATACACGCGCTCACTGAGTTGAATCAGGGTTTCAGCTTCGCCTGCTTGCTCATCAAAAAACCAAACATATTGCAGCGGTTGCCGGGCATCGAATAACCAAGGTTTGTCTAATTTTGCATCACGATTTTTAGCAGCGGCGGCTAAATTGCCTTGTTGCGCATCAGCTCCATTACGTGGCACATAATAAGTAGTCAAGGTTGACTGCTTATGCTTTTGGCTTAATACCACGGGTGGCGGCAATTGCTCCAACCAGCGCAACGCCGCGACTTCTGTTTCAGAAGCGGTGGAGCCGGTATAAGCCGCCGCCACTAACGCCTGATACAAACGAAACGGTGATGGAGGCCAGGAGCCGCTGCCGTGATAACGGTCATCAAGTAAGCGAACGGATATGATTAACGCTTGTTGGTTCATGGCTTAACCCTCACTCGGTAGCATCGCTGTCCGTTTCCTCTTTCTTGGCCAGGAGCTCTTTGGCTTTTTTGATATTGAATTGATATGTCTTCTCGGGTTGTTTAACACCAAAACTCGTCGCTGCTTGCTTGGCATAGGTGTTGATCTGCGCTAACGCTTGGTCTGCCGACAAACTGAAATACTGCGATTCGCCACGTCGAACCACCGCTTCCCAAACATCGGTTTCATCAGCACAACGCAGTAAACATCCTTCTCGTAAATACAGTTCGGTTTCGGCAGTCGCTGCAACCAGGGCTAACCCCAATAAATAGCGTTTTAGTTGTTGCGTAGATTGTTCACTATCACCACGTATCGATTGCAAAGCGATTAAGTTGATGGTGACTTGGCGGGTAATCGGGCCACGGGCGATGATGCCACCAAGTACTCGTGCTTCGTCGTTAACGTGGCCACTGATAAATTTGGAAAGTTTGTCATTTGTTTTTCTAAATACTGACGGAACATCGTTAAAACCTTTAACAGATAACTTTACTCCTTGCTTTTTCTTTTCATCAGTTAACACCTTTTTTTGATCATCATCCAACAGCTTCCAAACACTGTTATATTGAGAGGCGCTATGCAAAACCTCCACATCCTCGGCACGAATAATAGAGCGAATCAAACGCGGACGTTTAACCTGAGTCCCTCTCGAATCCCAAGCACCATAAACCAATGAAGTTGGAGCCAGTTTTGCCAATGGCAAGGCGTTGTGAGTTCTTAATAACTCCTTGAATGCTGAATCAATTTCAGCCGCTAATTCGTCAGTAGAACGCACCACCGCATCGCCTGCCCGGTGTGCCAATTCAAGAATAGACACTTTACGATCGGGGTCGTCCTTATTGCCCAAGTTAATTTCAATTTGCGGCACTAAATCCTTATACTCATCGTTCGCTCAAATTAACCCAAGATTCGTAGAATTATGGCAAGATATCAGCATTTACCATTAGAAACTTCAATCAACATTACCAGAACCGAACGGGTAGACGATATTCCACTGTTGCTCGCGCAGATGGAAAAAATGAAAA
>CANNKG010000006.1 GCA_947505105.1 Methylococcaceae bacterium
CAGTTGAGACCTTAAAATTCCGTTCGCCCTGAGTTTATCGAAGGGTTGAACGGGATTTTAAGGTCTCACCGTCTGGGTGAACGCATAGAAAACCGTCCATGCTTCGACTGGGCTCAGCACGAACGGTTTTCTATGCGTTGAACGGCGCTATTTAGGTTCAACGAAGACGACGAAAGCTTCCAAAGCCCTGATCAACTCTGCGACAAATGTTTTCCAGTGTTAAACACCCAACAGCGCGCCGCAACCTTTAAAGGCTTCGAAGCACAAATCAACCTGCCGCTGCTGAATAATTCCTATGGCGCAGTCGACTTGAGTTTGTTCAGCGACTATACGCGCGGCACCTTCAACAACGGCGCGGATGTACCGGGCATGCCGCCGTTACGCTTCGGATTTCAGTTAAATCATGAAAAAGCCGACTGGACGGTAACATACGCTTAACACGCGGCGAAGCCCCAACCCACCCCGGCGACAATGAAACTAACACTGGCGGCTACTTGCTGCTCAATCTAGGCACCCAATACCGGTTATCAAGAATTTATGACACCGAAATTCTGGTGTTCGCCAAAGCCAAAAACCTACTCGATGAAAATATTCGCAACTCAACTTCGTACTTACGCAATTTTGCGCCTGAACCAGGACGCAGCGCAGAATTGGGAATTAGGATTAGCTATTAGCGATTAACTGGTCATTAAGTCATGCCGATCAGGCCATCTGCTTTATTGAAGAGCTTTTGGGTGTCTCTGAATATTGCTATTAAATCGAGTCAGCGTCGCTCATTTGCGAAAGCTTTATTTGCCACTTCTAGCAACTTCATCGATAATTAAATGATTGGTTGTTTGTGATTTTTGTGTTGAGTTGTTTTTTAGATTATTAACATATCGTACAAGACTACATCGACAATTTGTTATTTTTGTCCGAGTTTAAGCGGGTAGCCGATGAAACTATTCTTCGTCAAGATTGTCTATGTTATTTAATGAGGCGAATTGTAATATGAACTTTTGGGAATCCAAATCACTTCAAGAAATGACCCATGAGGAATGGGAGTCTTTATGTGATAACTGTGGCAAATGCTGTTTACATAAACTTGAGGATGAAGATACCGGCGAGATTTTTTTTACCAGTGTCGTCTGTAACCTGATTGATTTAGAACGTTGTCGCTGCACACAGTATCAAGACCGCTGCCGTCTGGTCCCTGAATGCATTGATTTAAAACAGCATGATTTTGCTGAATATACTTGGCTCCCGAGTACCTGCGCCTATCGTTTGTTAATTGACGGCAAACCACTTCACGACTGGCATCCTCTCATTTCAGGAACTCCCGACAGTGTGCATGAGGCCGGTATTTCAGTGCGCAGTTACGCCATGAAAGAACAAGATGTTGAGGACCTCGAAGATCATATAATCGAATGGCAAAATTAAACCTATATGTTGAAAATATTATATTTGTTTATTATTTTTCCAGAGTAAAGTATTATAAAAGCATATGCTCTTTTTAAATACCACTTCAAATTATAGAAGGTAATAATGCGATTAATGATATTAAATATTGCTATTAGCGCATCTTTATTAACCGGCACTGATGCTGCCCTTGCGGCAAATGCTCAGAAAGCCACCAAGACCAAAAGCACCAAACTAGTCAATTCCTCTAAAATTAAAGCCCCGCGCGACATTTGGGAACGTGTTAGAGGAGGCATGCAAATTCCACTTCCTCAGCCAGCGACTCCAGCATTATATCAAGAGAGTCTAACCGGATCAGACATTCAGACGTCTACATTGGTCGACTGTTCATCTCCCGGCGCTATTCGTTACCAAAATCGCAAGTCGGCTGCTGCCAAACGACGCACTGCGCTGGCGCAGAAAAATGCACCTACCGCCCGCGTTCACGTTCGCTTAGATGTAAAAGCCCAGGCACATAAACTTTATCTGACCCAAGTTTCGGAAAATCTGAGTCCAGAAGATGCCATGGAATTAGGTGGCGAAGAATCCATCCAAAACGAAAGCGCCATTATGGAATCTAAAGCGCTTAATAGTAAGCCCTGTTCAACATTATCGAATACCCATCTGGTTAATACAACCCTCCCTCAGAACACCTCTTCTCTCTCAGATGACCCTGCACTTGGTTTTGAGCGCGTTCAGGAATATGTGAAACGCTATCAACAGTACGCCGGTTATTTAACTCAAGTAACCGAACGAGCACGTCCCTTTTTGTATCATATTGTCGAACGTCTGCACCAAACCAAAATGCCTATGGAATTGGCGTTATTGCCTATTGTCGAAAGCGCATACCAACCTAAGGCTCAATCGCCCAAAAGCGCCGCCGGTTTATGGCAATTTATTCCAACTACCGGCCTGGATTTCGATCTGGTTCAAAATGAATTTTATGATGCCCGATTAGATATTGTCGCCTCAACTGATGCAGCGATTCGTTATTTAAGCTTTCTCAAACAACATTATAAAGGCGACTGGTTATTGGCTCTGGCTGCCTATAATTGCGGTCAAAATACCGTAGATGAAGCGATAAACCGCAACGTCGCCAACGGTAAACCCAGCGACTATTGGTCATTACAATTACCGGAAGAAACTCAGGCTTATGTGCCTCGCCTATTAGCACTGGCGAAAATATTTTCGACGCCTGATCAATTTTCAGTCAAATTAGCGAAAATTCCTGACCAAGCCTATTTTGCCAAAGTTAATCTGACCCATGAAACTGAACGAAAATTTTTAGTCGATAAAGACTTTACTGCAATCGCTCAACTGGCAAATTTAAGTATTGAGGAATTCAACCGACTCAATCCGGGTTTCTTAAGCACTACCTTAATGTCAAAACAACCGTTGAATTTTTTGGTACCGGTAGCCAACGCCAAGCATTTCTCGACACATATACATCTACTTGCCAAAATAGCACCTGAGACACCGCAGCGCAATTTACCCACTTCGTATGTTGCGACTTTGCTAAAAGATAAAACACCCGACCACCTGAGTTCACCGTATTTATCATTGACCATGTACGACGATAAACCTCAAACCAGCGTACTTCACCAAAATCCGCTCAATCATCTATCGATCCTAGTTAATGAGCCAGTGACTGCCTCAAATCATCAAGAAATCATCGTCCACTCAGTCAAAAAAGGCGAAACACTGCAAACGCTGGTCAAACGTTATCAAGTCAGTGAAACGGCTATTCTTGATGCCAACCGCCTCTCCGCTAAGCAAAATCTACGTTATGGCCAACAACTCAAAATACCGGTTAAGAAATTCAACGTAGCTTGGCTTAACTAGCTTGCAATGGTGGGCAAAAAATCGTTGCCCACCCCACATTCGTTTAAGCAATAAAACTTTTACCGACTTAGCGCATTACTCCACCGTCCACTCTTGCAAGGCGGCGATAATGCTTTGGGCTTGTTCTTTACTCGAAATATTGAATTTAGACTTTTGCTTATACTCACCATCTCGTTTTTGATAACGACGAATCGTATATTTATCAGGGCCATATTCTTCTTTCGCACGATTCCAATCCTGATAACGAAAAATTATGGTTGCCCAAGCACCTTTAGTCAGAATTTTTTTATCTAATTCTTTAACGGTTTCAACCCCATCCTCTTCATAGCTCACTGTTAATTCATCCACGGTTTCGGCCATATTCACTCCTCATTTAGAAAATAACTTACAAATTTATCGACAATTATCGAGATATAAATTGACCAAATGCTCGACTGCCATTGCCTGTTTCAATCGTATCGACCACTTTTAAGGTTTTCGCATCAATCACCGACACCGAGTTACTAAACCAATTCGCCACATAGACATGTCGATCATCCGGATGCGTATTGATACCTTCAGGTTTTTCTCCAACTTCAATCACCGCAATTTCAGTCAAAGTCGCGGTATCGATAACCGATACCGAACCATCATCTTGATTAGTCACAAATAAACGACTATCGTCCAAAGCCAGTGCAGTCGCATACGGAAGCGTTTTGACTTTTACTGATCCGACGCGTTTTAAATGGGCATTTTCCAATACCGTCACATCATCGCTTTCAACGTTGGCCACATAAATGCGTTGCCCGTTTCGATCCAGCGTTAAGCCAAAAGGATGCTGACCTACGTTTGTGGTATTTCTAACTTCTAAAGTATTTAGATCAATCTGCGACACTGAATTGCTCAGGCGATTAGCAACATATAACCAGCGATTATCCGGACTAATCGCCATACCCGAAGGCGATTTACCCACCATAATCGTCGCTACAACTTTAAGATCAGCAACGTTAATCACTGAAATCGTATTTTCATACCAGTCAGCTACATAAATGCGTTTGCCAGCTTGATCAGCAACAATGCCTAACAATCCTCCATCACCTGCTTTAACTTGATTGGTGACTTTATGCTGTTTGGTGTCAATAACAGCAAATCCCTTAGCTTCCGGGGTGCTCACATAAACTCGACTCCCATCTGCCGCTAGGGTAACTCCAGCTGGACCTCCTGGCACCGGGATTGTGGTAACCACTTTACCCATGGCGGTATCAATCACCGAAACATCATGACTTAATTGATTGGTGATATAAGCCATAGGTTGAGCATAACAAGCAAATCCGTATGCTACCAAGATAATACCGAGTACGTTTCGCCACAGTGAGCATTTTATTGAATCCCAAAACTGTTGCAACTCAGAGGTATTAAGCGAACATGACATTTGAATAGAATACTTAAACACCTTTTTAAATCCTTACTTTCAAAATTATTCGGTAATAAATAAGATATCTAGTTGATGAGTTACGTTACAACTCATTACTTTAAATATCAACATTAAGAGTCACGCAATCACTTGAGTGTACATCAATTCGTTTTTTTCACATAACGCTGAACATAAAAAAAGCTGTGGCAATGATATTTGCCACAGCTTTGTGAAAATTCAAGCAGCGAAATTTTATTTTTCAGCTAACTTTTTAATATTTTCGAGACCTGCTTTAAAAATCCCTTCTACAGCTGAATTTGCGGCGTCTTCGTTCATTTCATCCGGTGGATTGTTGTTCATATAAGCGCGATAGTATCCCGCTTTCCAAGAAACAACAGACCCTGCTCCTTCTGGTTTCACCTGGATATCTGCAGCATAGTTACCAACAGGTAATACCGGCACTTTTTCTTCTTGGCCTGAGTGAGTAATCGTTTTCTCGGTACTCATGTCAGTAATTTTATAGGCATAAGACATCTTGGCATCGTCATGCTTTTTTAACTCCTCATTAATCGTACCACCACTTTTCAAGTGCAGTACACGAGTCGCTCCATCCTCATTGCCGCCTTTCGCCGAAACACTTGCAACAGGAGGTAACCATGACAGATCATCAAAATTTTTGATAATCGCCCAAACCTTATCAGCCGGTGCATTAATGGTAATGCTTTCCTGAGTTTTTTGACGTACCGGTCCGTGAGCATAAGCTACAGCGGAAAAAAGACATAAAACTAACGCATACCCGAGTGTTTTTTTCATATTGCCTCACTGTTTAAAATTATAACTTTACTGAATTCGTTATTATACACCGCCTAAGATTTAAACCGTGCATTTTGAAAATCAAACGAAAACCTAAACGCAGTCAAATCCCAAATCTGGATAGCTGTTTCGGTTTATGTACTGGTTGCAATTATTAAAAAGTGACTCAATTTGAATGCTTCTGTTTACACTTTGCTACAGATATTATCGGTCAAGTTATTTGAGAAAATACCAATGCAACAAGCTTTTATAATTTAGCCAAGACAAAAGCAATGACCCAGAAGCTTATAAGCAATTGGATTTGTAAGATTATTAACCCGGACAATAGTGACCCTACCTTTTATATCATTTCAATTCATTTCATTTCGTATACCGCTAAAGAGAAGCGACCTCTTGACATCAGACCTATCTATGTGTTGATAATTTACTTATAACATCAGAAAGATTATTTACAACAACGCAATAAACATATCCAGAATCACGCCTCAATTGATAACTGATTAAACCAAATTCACCTATCAACATCAGCCAGACAAGTTTATAAATAGGTTTAATTCGCTTGAAAATTAAAGGTTTTAGTCTATACCTATCCAAAGCCATTTCAATTTTTCATCCCGTTTTGCGGATCATAAAATATTGGCTGGATTCGGAAGCAAGGATAGCGTCTTATTCGGACGTTTCTGCTTACGCATAAAGGCTTTGAACGATAAATAATTAAAAATCAGCATAGGAGGTTTTATGCATCCAAACAAATCACTTTCAATCTGGACAGTCGGATTATTTAGCATAGCGATTTCCTCAAGGGCTTGGGGCTTCTCTGAAGATATTTGCTACTACTATAAAAATCCAACGGATAAAACCGGACCGATTAATCCCGCGCCTTTTAATTGTTGGGACTTGCAGTGTCGGGATGGCGCGACTAGTCAAGTACCCAATAGCGCCTCGTCCTGCGTAGTCACTGGATTAGCACGTTATGCCGATGCAACCTTCGGTGGCTTTCATGCCAGAAATAGTATCCATTTTGATATAACTTGGTTATCAGCCAGATTACAGGGCATGAAGGAGCAGGACGCGTTGAAACTTGCCATATATACTGAAGCTACCGATTTAGGCAACTATCAGCATTATGATTATCAAGGACTTCCAATGACAAGTGCAGTGAGCGACAATATAAATGGGGTTGTCCGTACTAATATGGCGACCAATGGCTTTTGGTTACACTTTATACCTTGGAAAAAAACCACAGGGTCTACGCAACATAATTCGGAACTCACTTATACCCCCAATTCTGGCAACGCATCCCCTTACCCTGCTCAAGAAGTGCCTTTAGCACATTTAAGAGCTTGGGCATTCGGATTACAAAAAGATCTGTGTGAATTCGGAATGACCGATACCCAAGAAGCGATCGGTAACTGTTTGACATCGAATAGCTTATATTATGATGTGCCGATACTCGCTGGGCCTAATAATGTCGTCGACATTCGGGTTCAACCCAAAGAACAACCCATGCTTCTGGGATGGCAGCGCATCAATCAAAATACCGGCAATTGCGATACTCGTGATTGTTATAACCGTGATTATGCCCGTGTGAAAGCTGGGACGATTGAAGCATTGGGCATTTACTTACATGCGATGGCAGATCGCATTTCTCATCACTACTGTTCTGATCAAAGCTATATAAGCACCACCTGGACTGGCGAAGGGGCGCCAAAAACCGCCGCCGATTACTATCTGTTTTATCCGGATATTTGTGGAACGGCAGCACACGTCTCGTTACATTATCCAGAAACTGGCCAAACCGCCTTGCCGGATCGCTCTCGTGATGCCGTCAATTATGCTTATCAGGAAATTGCTGCCTGGATGGCAACAAAATCCTATGTCTCTGATTCAATCACACCGGCACGAGGTTTTCCCGCTCCTACTTCAATAGATGCTGTAAATTTTTTAATGGATCGCGCTTTAACCAGTGGTACGGCCTCAGAGCGATTACATAATCTATGCAACATTGCCCTTCAAGGCTATCAACTTAAATGGCATGATCAAAACCCTGAGTGCACGTACAGTTCTGAACTGGATTTACCACAAGCTGGCAGTATTGCGGGCGTCAGCGTGGGTAAGATAAGTAATTACGGTTTGACGGGTATACTGCGTCCGGCTAGGGATCATCAGAATGCGAGTGCTGATTTGATGATTGTTGCAAGGACCAAAGATAATCAATGGTTTTCATTAACACCCGCCGGATTTTCGCCTAGCTTGAACGGTGTATTAGCACCTTACCAAAACGGTAAATTAGATTTAAAAACGATTACCATCTTAAATGGTAGTGTCGATTTGACTCTATATAAAGATGCTGAAATTTACATGGGTTACGGAAGCTCCCTCTCTGATATTATTACTAATCAACGGTACGCAAAGATAGGTGTTATTCGATAATTCCTTTTTACTGAATTGGAAAAATTTAGCTGATCATTGTTGAACTTCGCCAAAGCCGCTCAGTAAAGATATTGTCCAAGGCGCGACCGCGCCCATCCATGCTGATTTTAATAGCTTTGCGTTTCAGTCCCTGAATCCAATCATCACTGGTAAATTGAGCTCCCTAGTCGGTATTAAAAAATTCAGGGTCAGGGGAGTCATACTGATTCAGTGACTTATGCAGAACCCATCAGCACCGGATAAACTGACTGTTGTCCAGAACATAAAATGCTGCATTGATCATATTTGACAAGCAAAAAACCCTTGCAACGGTTTTCTCGTAGCAAGGGTTTGTTATTAAACGAAATTGACAATCGCGATTAAAAACTAACTACCGCCTTTAAGACTATAAGTAAAGTTTACTGGATCATAAACCATTATTACATTCTTAAACACTCGGTCCATAGCATAGACACGTTCAATTTCGATATTAGCGCCCACGAATTTAGCAATATTGGCTTGACCACCTGTGATTACATATCTTGATTTAACAGTAAACTGCCAGTAATCATTACGCTCCAACTCAAAGTGGTAGAGTTTTCCATCTGTACTCAAGATAGAATCAATGACTAATAAGCGCGTACTATCATCATAATTCGCAGTCGGATTATTGAGATAATCAAATACCTGAGCGCCACTGACCAAGCGGATTGTATTTGCTTTCGTTTTCGAAACAAAGCCACTACTACCATCGGAAAAATCTACAAACCAGACGTTATCCGAACGACCTTTTTCCAATTTCTTAGAATAGAACGTAGTCGAAGAATAAGGGCCAGAGGTGGTATTTGGAAAGAAGCTAACATCAACCGTAGGTGAAGTATATGTCCCCTCACAACCCGTCGCTACTTTGTTCCAAAGCTGCGGCAATCCGGAAGAGCACATGATCAAACTTCTAAGCTCATCACTTCCAGGAGCGTGCCAATCAGTCACACCACACGCATTCTGAGCGTTAAAGCTTTGAGTAAGCCCATCCACAGTGGTATTCAGCGTCTGCTCGATTGTCACGACTTGCCAAATCAAATTAGTACGACTGTCGTAAGTACAAACCCAATCATTCGCCGTGAAATTTTTATCAGCGATTGTAGCACTATCTGGCAGAACATCACCCGTCATCGAAATTTTGAAAAAGTCTTTAGTCGAAGCCTTCTCAACAACGGGCACGATCTTTGGTCCAATGGTAATACTTTGTACTGTAGAATTCGTAGCACCTTTATCGTCAGTAACAGTCAGCGTTACTCTATAAGTTGCTGCATCTTTGTAGGTAAATGTTGCTTTACTTTCTCCGGATGACTGATTGATATTATCGCTCCATGAATAGCTTTTAATTTGACCGTCACTATCACTAGACCCTGTAGCATCAAGCGACACAATGACACTGCCCGTGGCCGATAAAATCCCATCCTGCGGTGAAAGCTTATAAGTAATATTAGCGACTGGTTTAGCATTTGCGATAACGCTGTCTGAAACAACTACCGACTGTGACTTACTATTAGTGTTATTAGTTTTACCGGAGTTATCGGTCACCTTCAAAGTTACAGTATACGTCCCTGCTTTCGCGACTTTAATACTAGCTGGCTTAATCCCAGTTGCTGTCAATGTTGTTTGACCAGTTAACGCAATCGTCCATTCATAACTATTGATCGAACCATCACTATCTGTCGAAGTGCTACCATCAAGATCAATCGATAACCCATTAGCAGTTGCGATAAAAGCAGCAACAGGAGGTTTATTTGTAGGTGTGGTGATACTTGTAGAACCAAGATTAACGCACGGTCCGCCAGGAATAAATGAAAAGCATGCGGATGGATCAACTGTAGTTGGCGTTGTCGTAGTGGCACCATTTGAGGTTGTGGGAGTAGTACTATTACTTGTTCCAATCGCACTCCCAGTGCTTGTATCCAAACCACTCACCGGTAGTACTAACCGAATCTTATTAAGATCAAATTGAGTCGTAAAATCTGAGTCTCCTGTATAAAAATTAACGAAATAGGCAGTATTTGCGATATTTGGATAATTGTCAGATGTCCAATAGGATGAACTTTTTGCGGTATTAGGAAAGGCATTTGGACTGATTTGAGGATCGACGCCATCATTCTGATAGCTAATACACCGAAAATTTTCCACCCAATTAGTACTCTTACCGGCGGGACAATAAATAAGCGATTCTAATTCAGTCTTGGTTGGCATTCGCCAAGAAGAATTACCACACAAATTGGATCGATTAACCGTTGAGACAAATCCGGAAGATTCTGACCACTTATAAGAGGTATCCTGACTGCGGGTACCGCTAGTCGTTTTAATTTCCCACAACAAACCTGCTCTGCTATCCCACGTACACCCCCAATCATTTGAGCCGGTTCCTAAAGTTGCACTCGCAGGCAACACCTTGCCGCTATTGGAAACCTTATAGTAGTCGGCGATAGCCATGTTGCTCAAGCTGAAAACTATACAGCTCAACAAAATTGAAATACTGATTCTAAACATAAATAAACAATCCTCAAATCTAAAACATTAAAGATAATCACTGGTTTTTTAGTTCTTTAGTCAACGTGACAAAAAATTAGACTTTAAAACTAAAGAGACTACCTTTTAAACCTTATTAATAATCTTTAAATAGAAAACAAAACATTTGCTGCATCATCAGTATTTCCTAAGTTGATTTACCCTACTACTTACCAAAAACTCTTTGAACAACGCTAACATTTACGCAATTCTCGTTTGACCATTTAACTGAACAACTCAATTGCTCAGCTAATTTATAAACTCCATTTGTTGACTCCCACCAAGAATTAGGTCAAAAACCTGAATTACAATACAATACCAAGCAATAAATATGCCTACACTATTTAATTCTTTACGCAACTTATAACCAAATAATTATAATAGTTTTTTTTGTCTTAGTGATAATTAAGACCATATAGCAATTAATGCACAATACATTTTTTGCATTAATTACAAGATTTTCATTACAAAATTTGCAGCCTGATCCATACCAAATCCATTCACCCAACCAAACCCGACTACTGTACTTAAGAGATTGCTTAAATTTCCCAAAAACCTCTAAGAAAATAAAACCCCGTCAATAAAATCGGAAAAAGTTAGGCTATCAACAATACCTCCAGTACCCTCAATGAGCCCTACCCTTATCCATTAGAGGTGTTTGATATTATTCACACAACAAGTTGATGCCGTTTAATGATATCTTTAAGCTTTCTGCGCTTCGCTCCAATAACTGTTTAACACTAAAGTTATCGGTGGAGTGAAAATTAATTATTTCAAAAAACAATTACGTTACTCCGTAATTACCAAAATTTTCCATTTAAAACAACATCATTTGAGGAATTATCTTTGAACTCATTAAGGAATTATGAGAGAACTTCAATGACCAAAATTTCTTATAAAGCAGGCCATCATTTCTCTCCAATTCGAAGCCTTATAACTATAAGCCAAATCTTATTATTTAGCCAAGGCATCTTTTTTAACATCACCACCACTAACATCAGCCTTAACCGGCTGAGCAGCAACCAATGCTTTTAACTGTAAAGCTTTCTGAGCTAAATAATCATCCATTGCCTTATCATCAACTTTCATTTGGTTTTGCTGAGCAATCTTTTCGTAATATTCATTCAAGCGGGAATCAAGGTATTCCTTTTTGATTTTGGCAACAATTTCATCCTTAACGCTAGCGTATGCTTTCGGCTCCGGTTTTTTATGCTCATACTTTCTGATGATATGAGCTCCATAAGCGGTTTTAATGACATCACTCACTTCTCCCATTTTCAACGCAAAGGCTACCGAATCGAATTCAGGAATCATACCACCTTTTGGAAAAGCTTCTAGTTTACCGTGATTTGTTTTAAAACTGGGGTCTTCAGAATATTTCTCCGCCAATTTTATAAAATCAGCCCCCTTAGAAAGTTGCTGCTTGATATCATCCGCAAGCTTTAACGCAGCTTCTTCACCATGCTTACGGTTATCAATCATTATATGCTCAACCGCGACTTTTTCAGGCTCCATATATTTTTCTTTATTAGCGCCATACTCCTTTTTAGCTAGCGATTCAAAATCCGGCAGATTCTCGGTAGTTAATTGTTTTATCTTAGCTTGAAAATAGAGCAAATCAACGGCAATTTTTAATTCAGCTTGAATTTCAGGCAACAAACCACCTTGTTCTTTCACTGAAGACCCAATAGCCTTGGTCAAATAAATTTGCCTAGCTTTTTCAACAATATCTTTTCGATCTTTTAACAATTTGAGCTGATTTTCAGGCGATGCAGGCTTAAGCAGTAAATCAAAATCTCCCTTATCAACTCCAAGCCCGTTTTTATCACTAATTAATTTTTCACCATCGGCTTTTGTAACCGAAGCCTGCGAAAACGCAATCAAACTAACACAGATAATCAAACTCAATTTATTTTTTTTCATTTTCTTCTCCAATAAAAAAGGCAGACCGAAGTCTGCCTTTTTGTCGTTTACATCAATACCAATCAGATATTGAGCATTCTTGTCATATCACTTACCAGTCTTAATAATCAAAAATTATTAACGGTAAAAGACATGCTCAACAGTTTCACCAAGACCTTTGCCGCCTGGGAATACGCCTTTGAACGCAGAGAAGCCGATTGAAGGTACACCAAATACACCTTGAGAAATCAAGGCATTTGTACCATTTGCATCAGCACCTGTACCAGGAACTTGATTTGGAGCGACGCCAGTTAAACTTCTAACCACTACCCAGTTTTGCAGCGGAGAATAGTTACCTAATGCCAAATCAGTCAAGCTTGTACCACGGTAACTGCCTGGTTTGTAGATTAATTCAGCCCAACCTTCAGTATAACCGCCACCCAATGCTAATGGAATAGCATTTTGTGCTGGAGTACCTAATACACCCAATGATGGATTCGGGTTACCGACAAAGTTCCATTGAATAACGTTTGCTTCACGTACCAAGTAGCTAGTGCTTGTTTGTTGAACTGCTGGAGAGAACCCAACATTAGGTGTTGGTTTTTGCTCTTCTCTATCGTATGCAACATAGCTAAATTCTGTATCTTTACCTACGTATTTGAAGTAAGAAACGCTTACGGTTGGGTCAGTCTTGTTGTTGGAGCGAGTTGTGTTGCCTGCGTCATCAACAAGGTTATCAAAACGATAGTTGTTGAAAATACCATGCTTACGCATTGGCAATGTCACGACCCAATCAGTTTGACCGTACCAAGCAGGAGTAACACTCATCAAGTAGTCATTATGCAAACCAGTCGCAGCAAGAACGTCAGAAACTGGGAATGGGTTGACACCTGAGCCTCTTTTTGGATTAGTTCCATCTTTGTAAGCTAAGTTAGGATCATACTCGCTGAAGTCTTTTCTTACGCCATCCCATACATGGTAAGTGCTACCAGTACCTGATGCATTAGACTTAACCGTAGTGACTACGTTACCTGACGCCAATGAAGGCAATAAGTATAACGAGGTATCATCTGGTCTATAATGCTGAGCAACCGCTGTCTGCCAGTTTCTGATTGTAGTTGCAGGTTGTGCATAAATTAAACCGCTAGCACTGTCTAACAACGCTTGATAACCAGACAAGCCACCTGTTGGCGCATAAAGACCTGCAGGATTTCTGTGTCCACCGTAGAAATCAAGGTTATTTGCTGGTGAATCTAAGTACCAATCACCACCATTATTAGCGGGATATAAATCAGCAGTACCTCTATTGATTGCACCACCTTGAGTAAAACCACCATTTGACCAAGCAGTTGTGACTAAACCACAATTAGCAGGAATTTTGTTGGTACCATGCTTAACAGCCTTAACGATATCATCTACAGATGAAGTAGAAGGGTCAGCATCGAACGCCGGACGACCATCAGCATCGCCTGCTTTACCAGCATCAATACCATCCAACAAGTTACCCATTTCGATAACTTCAATATAACCTTCGTTCAAATCTGATAATTCAGTATTTTTATAAGCTTGTAAGAAAGTTTGCTGATTTACTAGATCTTTGCTTGGGTATGAACAAGTATTATCACCAGTCACGATACGCACCACTTTCGCAGCTGGATCATATTGTAAAAAGAATGAATAATGGTCATACGGTGACATGTAGACGTTAAAGTCTAATACGTCATTAGATACTCTTGATTCACGGAAACGAATTTTAACAGCCTTAGTCTCATTATGAGTATTTCTGATGTTGTACATCGAAATAAAGCCATTGTTTACATTGTAGTATGGGAACAGCAATACCTGTGCACTTTTACCTGACTCATCAAGCGCCACTGCCGAAACATTTTGTGCAGCGACAGCACCTAATAAGGCCACAGTTGCTGCTGCGATTTTAGTTTTCTTAAACATCAAAATACTCCTACTTTTAGTTAAAAGCTAAACAATTTAAATTAATTAATTAAAATTTATTTACTCGACAGATGAAACCAGTCACCAGATTCTTCGTCTTTCATCCATTTTTCCTCCAACATCGAACTCGCGTTCATGGGCTCATCAAATCCAGCAAGCTTCATTGTAACATAAATTTGCATTGTCACAACACATGTTTCCGTACACGCAACATTTTTGACTTCTGCCTTTTGCCAAATCCCTCCGCCATGAATATTGCGAAGAAACTGTTCGTAAGTGAAGACTTTTCGATAATCAGGCAACTCATAGCCATAGGCAGTTTCAAGCTTACCCTCGATCAATGCGTTCCATCTTTCCGCAGCTCTGGTTTTAACAACCTCTTCCGCAGTTAGCGCTTGCTTATCAGTCGAAGTACATCCCCCAACCAATATTAATAAGGCTAATATCCAAACCAACCTTACGTACTGCTTTATGTAATATGTCATTATCACCTAAATCAATTCTTTATTTTTAGAGCATAAGCAACACATTGCTTACATTTTACATTAACTTCCAGTTCAAATTATAACGATGATAATTTTAATTGCAAGGTTGCATAGTAATAATTCATCTAAAGGTAACTTTATGAATTAGCCTACTTAACTCTAACAAACAGGCAGAATAAAGCTTGCAAGCCAACTTAGAGTTCATTACTTCATCATCAATTTATTACTTTAGTGCAAAATATTGAATCACAACAATTATTAAACAAAATTCATGCCAGTTAACCAAAAATACACAAGTCATTAATAAGCAAGAATATTCAATACTAACTTATAACAACCCGTTTGGGTCAAAATTACCGCTCTGCAAATTTCGTACAATCCAAACCTATTTACTAACAATTTTTGCAGTTCTCAACCTTACCGGCATAGATATTCACTTGTGACCAAACAATTGCTTTAAAGTTGTGATTTTAAAAAATCTAACTTCATAAACTCACCATCAACAAGTTGCGTATTCACCACAATATCGCCATTACTTTTTAAACAGTTGCTGAAGATCACGATTTAAGGATAACCAAACTCGAACCAAGAATCAGTGAACTAAGCTACAAAAACATGATGATCTAATTTACTGCACATCACTTTTAAACTCATTATTTTTTCACTCAGACACACCAGACCAAACCCATTATGCATGGAATTATTAGGTATTCTGTATAACAATATTAGGAAACTTTCCCGTAAAATCCTTAGCCCTCAACGCCAACTTAGCCGACATTTTGCGCGCTATCGCACGATACATGCCTGCCGCCTGACCATCAGGATCCGCTACCACAGTAGGACGCCCAGCGTCAGCGAATTGCCGGATATTAATATCGAGCGGTAAAGCGCCTAATAACTCAACATTGTTCTTTTCCGCCATCGCCTCTCCACCACCTGCACCGAAGATTGCCTCTGCATGACCGCAATTGGTGCAAATATGCACGCTCATATTTTCGATAATGCCCAATACTGGAATATTCACTTTTTCAAACATCGATAAACCACGTTGAGCATCAATCAAGGCAATATCCTGTGGCGTTGTTACAATAACAGCACCACTGACCGGAATCTGTTGCGCCAGAGTCAGTTGAATATCCCCAGTTCCCGGAGGCAAATCAATAATTAAATAATCAAGATCCGTCCAACGAGTATCCTTAAGCAATTGCTGCAAGGCACCGGTTACCATTGGGCCGCGCCAGATCATAGCCTGATCGGGATCAACCAAATAGCCGATTGAATTTGTTTGAATTCCAAAAGAGACTTTAGGCAACATTATTTTATTATCCTGGCTCTCTGGAAATCCGGAAAGCCCCAACATTGTCGGAATACTTGGACCATAGATATCGGCATCCAAAATACCAACCGATGCACCCTCAACAGCCAACGCCAGCGCCAAATTGACTGCCGTAGTGGATTTACCTACTCCGCCTTTACCAGAGGCAACGGCAATTATATTCTTTACATTGGGTAAGGGCTTCAATGATTGCTGAACGGCGTGCGCAATAACCTTAGCGTTCACAGAAACACTCACTGAGCTTACACCGTCTAAAGTTTGCAGGAGTTGCTCGACCACTTTCTTAAGCTCAGGTAGATAACTCTTAGCTGGATAGCCCAATTCCAAAGCCACACTGACATCATTATTCTCTACAGTAATGGCCTTAACTGCTTTCGCCGTTACCAAATCAACCCCATTATTTGGATCAATCACTGTTTTCAGTAGATTTTGCACATCAGTTTTTTCGATACTCACGGTTTTTTTACTCCAGGTTAAAATTAAGATATGAACAACTTAAACCTTGTATAAAAGGCCTGCACATGATGAACATGATATTAGGTGTCAGCATCTGGCGTCAATAACCCAGCATTCCATTAAGAAATTATCCAACCGAGATTTAATGACCGAATAGCACGAATTACAACACACTCCAAACTCTCAAAATGATTTATGACATAATAACGGATTATTTACCGCCTAGATTAGGATTATTGTTTTTCACTATGTCGAAAAGAAAAATATTAGTTACGAGCGCCCTCCCTTATGCCAACGGCCCGATTCACTTAGGTCATCTGGTTGAATATATTCAAACCGATATTTGGGTGCGTTTTCAAAAGCAACGCGGACAAGAATGCTGGTACGTTTGTGCTGACGATACGCACGGTACCCCAATTATGCTTAAAGCTAACGACGAAGGCATTAGCCCGGAAGCGTTAATAGCACGCGTCGCCAAAGAGCATCTCGCCGACTTTGTCGAATTCGGCGTGGCCTTTGATAATTATCACAGCACTCATTCCGAAGAAAACAAACTTTTCTCTACTTATATATATGAAAAACTCCGCGATGCTGGACATATCAATTCGCGAAGCATCACCCAGGCCTTCGACCCGGTTAAAGAAATGTTTTTGCCGGATCGTTTTATCAAAGGTGAATGCCCAAAATGCGGCACTGCCGACCAATATGGTGATAGCTGCGAAGCTTGCGGAGCGACCTATTCACCAACGGATTTGAAAAATGCCGTTTCAGCGCTTTCCGGCGAAAAACCAATCACCAAGGAATCCGTACATTATTTTTTCAACCTCGCCAATTTCAGCGAGATGCTGCGCACCTGGACTGCCGAAGGCCATTTGCAAGCAGAAGTCACCAATAAACTTAATGAGTGGTTAGAACACGGTCTACAGGAATGGGACATTTCACGCGATGCGCCTTATTTCGGCTTTGAAATTCCAGACGCTCCCGGTAAATATTTTTACGTCTGGCTGGATGCCCCCATTGGTTACATGGCTAGTTTTAAAAACCTTTGCAATAAACAGGGTCTCGATTTCGACAGTTTTTGGGCCAAAGACAGCTCAGCAGAACTGTATCATTTCATCGGCAAAGACATCATTTATTTTCATGCGCTGTTCTGGCCCGCAATGCTTGATGGCGCTGGCTTTAGAACACCGAGCGCAATTTTTGCCCATGGGTTTTTAACCGTCAACGGTGAAAAAATGTCAAAATCGCGCGGCACCTTTATTAAAGCGCGCACTTATCTTGACCATCTAAATCCTGAATATCTCCGCTATTATTTTGCCGCCAAACTTAATGCAGGGGTCGACGATATCGATCTTAACTTTGAAGATTTCACCCAACGGGTCAATTCAGACTTAGTCGGCAAAATAGTCAATATCGCGAGCCGCTCAAGCGGCTTCATCCAAAAACGTTTCTCAGGCTTACTCGCCAAAACCTGTAGCGAACCGGAATTATTTCAATATTTTGTCACTCACCAGGCGACTATTGCCGAACATTATGAACAACGCGAATACGGCAAGGCGATGCGTGAAATCATGGCCTTAGCAGATAAAGCCAATCAGTATATCGACGACAAAAAACCGTGGTTAATCGCAAAAGAACCTGATCGAGACCAGGAACTACAGGAAGTTTGTTCGATGGCGCTCAATTTGTTTAGATTATTGATCGTCTATTTAAAACCGGTCATTCCAAGTCTTGCGACCCAGGCTGAGCAGTTTTTAAATATCCCCACCCAACCGTGGCCAGAGCAAGCAAGCCCCTTGGTCAATCATGCGATCAAGCCATTTGTTCCGTTAATGACACGAGTGGAAGCTGAAAAAATTGAAGCGATTGTCCTAGCCTCCAAAGAAAACCTTCAAGCAACTGCGCCTATTGTAAAAGCAAAACAATTCGAACCAATTGCAAGCACCATCGAATATGACGATTTCGCTAAACTAGACCTGCGCATCGCTAAAATCATTAAAGCTGAACATGTCGACGGCGCCGAAAAACTACTAAAACTCACCGTGGATATCGGCGATGAAACTCGCTCGATTTTTGCCGGAATTAAATCCGCCTACGCTCCGGAAGATTTGGAAGGTCGACTGACCTTAGTTATAGCAAACCTTGCTCCCCGAAAAATGCGCTTTGGCTTATCAGAAGGTATGGTGCTCGCAGCAGGTCCTGGCGGGAAAGATATTTGGGTACTCAGCCCCGACAACGGTGCGGTCGCCGGGATGCGAGTGAAATAACAACCTTGCGGATTTTGACAGCGTGATCGAAAAAATCAACAACCTACTCCCACAAACCCAATGCGGACAATGCGGGTTTAAAGGCTGCCGCCCTTATGCCGAGGCGATTGCATCCGGCAGCGCGGACATTGACCAATGTCCGCCTGGGGGTGACGAAGGTATTGCAGCACTCGCAAGCTTATTAGCAAGGCCAGTCAATCCATTGAATCCAGCTTTTGGCATTCACAAACCTGCGCAAGTCGCGGTGATCATCGAAGGAAGCTGTATCGGTTGCCTCAAATGTATTGCTGCTTGCCCGGTTGATGCAATTATCGGTGCGTCGAAAATGCTGCATACCGTGTTAACGGATGAATGCACCGGCTGCGAATTATGCCTGCCACCGTGTCCGGTCAACTGCATTGAAATCAGGCCGACCCATATGGATTTAACCGCCGAACAAAAACATCAAAAGGCTCAATTGAATAAACGACGTTATGAAACACGGGCGGTTCGTTTAGAACAACAAGCAGAAGCGCAACGAGAACGAGCAGAAAAACAGAAAGCAGCACTTTTGAAACTTAAACAGCTATCCAAAACAAGCCAACCACCAACTTCGCAATAATACCGGCCGACGCCAATATTTTTCTATGCCACAAACCAGCAGTTTCGAGCTTCACCCGCGCCTTGAACATGACAGTATCGCGATAGGACGTTTTGAGTTATGCCAATTACGTATGCAAAACGACAGCCAATATCCTTGGTTTATTCTGGTGCCAGAACGAAAGGACATTACAGAAATTTATCAGCTCGATATAGCCGATCAACAGCAATTAAGCCTCGAATCCTGTTATCTCGCAGAACAACTGGCTAAGTGCTATAGCGCCGATAAAATGAATATTGCTGCAATCGGCAATTTAGTACCGCAACTGCATATTCATCATATTGTTCGCTATCAAAACGATAAGACTTGGCCTGCGCCAGTGTGGGGAAAATTACCGGCCATCGCGTATACCCAAGTCGCAATTACCGAACAAAAAAATCGACTCAAGAAATATTTAACCACGTTAATCAGCATCAATTAACAAAAAATTCCGTAAAAAACACATCGCGGAATCCGTCAATATTTGAGTATTTAGCCAGAGCATTTGATATTTCTTCCTTGGTTTTCGTGCGTAACGCTTCGCGTTGCGCCATCGTCTGCACGTCTGCGATACCTAAGCCACTGTATAACATAATCAAGGTATTTCTTAGCGCTGGCATGTGTTTTTTGATTTTTTCTACGTTAGCGGCGCCTTCTACCAAAAGTTGTACATTGACCATTAAATATTTTTTAGGCTCTAACAGATTCACGGTAAATTTGGGTTTCATTTCAATATACTCAGTTACCGGTCCCTCGGATTCATCAGCAGCCTCGCCACCACTATTTGCCCATGAACAAACCGGCATAAACCACAAAGCGATTAACAGAACAAAAATTTGCATATAAAACTTCCCGTGCCACCATAAAAGCTTATAGTATAGGCTATATAATAGTGTTTTGAACCTAATTCAAACTAAAAATATGACGAAACAACCCGCATTTGGTCCGGTTATGCTTGATATTGAGGGGCTGAAATTAAGCACTTATGATATTGAAAAAATTAAACATCCCAATACCGGCGCAGTTATTTTGTTTGCTCGAAATTATGCCGACCTAGCGCAACTGACTTCGCTTTGCACTGACATCAGAAACGCTCGACAGGGTGCAATCCTGATTGCGGTTGATCAAGAAGGTGGTCGAGTGCAACGCTTTCAATCCGGATTCTCACGCCTCCCTCCGGCAGCCCATTACCGTAACCATCCGGAATTAACAGAATCTGCAGGCTGGTTGATGGCGATTGAGTTATTGGCCCATGGGGTTGATTTCAGCTTTGCTCCAGTGTTAGATGTCGATTGCGGTGTGAGCACTGTTATCGGCAATCGTTCCTTCAATGAAAATGCCGATCTGGTCGCAAGCTTGGCCAGCGATTTTATGCGCGGAATGCATAAAGCCGGAATGGCCGCAGTCGGCAAACATTTTCCAGGACACGGCGCCGTCGCACTTGATTCTCATCTGGCATTACCTACCGATCAACGCTCACTAGACGAACTCATTCAAAAAGACCTAATCCCATTTACACGTCTGATCAATGAGGGGATCGAAGGCATTATGCCTGCCCATATTGTTTATTCGACAATAGATAATGATCCTGCCGGTTTTTCAAGATTCTGGTTGCAGGATCATTTACGCCAGCGCCTGAAGTTCAATGGTGCCATTTTTAGTGACGACTTAAGCATGGGGGGTGCCGCAATAGCAGGTTCGTATCCTGAACGCGCTCAGCGTGCCCAGGAGGCAGGCTGTGATATGCTGCTCGTCTGTAATAATCCTAGTGCTGCCGATGCCGTTTTAGATGCGCTACCGATCACCGAAAATCCATTACGAGACCAACGCTTACTGGCGATGCGCGGCAAATTTTCGACGACACGCGATACACTGCTGGCCAGTAGCGAATGGCAACAAATTTCTCAACAAATCAGTCACATAATGTTATGAACATTCTTGCAGAAATAAAACAGGTGGAAGCTAGCGCGGATTTACTCTATAGTAAATCGGACGTTGAAGCCGCCATCGCGAAAATGGCAGAACAGATCAATTTATTACTCAGCGATAGAAATCCACTGATTTTATGTGCGATGAACGGTGGTGTAGTCTTGGCCGGCAAACTACTTACTCACCTGACTGTCCCCTTGACTTTCGATTCACTCAATGCAACGCGTTACAACAACTCCACCAGTGGCAATCAAATTACTTGGCTGCAAAAGCCCAATACATCGCCTGCCGATAGAACCGTGCTGATTGTAGATGACATTCTTGATGAAGGCGTTACCCTACGCTGTATCCATGATTTTTGCCTTGAGCAAGGCGCCACCTCAGTTTACACCGCCGTATTGCTTGATAAACAACTCGACCATCCCAAACCGATCAAGGCGGATTTTGTAGGCCTAGAAGTTGAAAACCGTTATTTATTTGGTTATGGTATGGATTACAAAGGTTACTTACGTAACGCTGCAGGTATCTACGCCTGCAAGGAAACATACTAATGGCAATACTTGGCATTATCGGGGGGACTGGTCTTACCCAAATGCAGCACCTCAATATCCAAAAACAAAGTCGGATCGCTACGCCGTTTGGCGAACCCTCTGCCGCCTATGTGCATGGTGAACTGTATGGCAATGAAGTCGTTTTTTTAGCACGGCACGGAAATCCACACACAATTCCTCCGCATAAAATAAATTACCGCGCCAATATTTGGGGCTTTAAAGAGCTCGGCATTAACGACATTATCGCGGTCGCTGCCGTAGGGGGCATTAGTGCTGAAATGAAACCGGCCCATATTGCAATACCGGATCAAATCATCGATTATAGTTATGGTCGCGCACATACCTTTTTTGAAGACGATTTAGCAAACGTAACACATATCGACTTCTCCTATCCATACGCGAACTTGCTCAGAGAAGCGTTAATTGGCGCGGCAACCCAATCGAACTTACCGGTCAGCACCCAAGCCACCTATGGCTGCACCCAGGGTCCTAGACTTGAAACTGCCGCCGAAATACGCCGGATGCATCAGGATGGTTGTGACTTAGTCGGCATGACCGGCATGCCAGAAGCGGCACTGGCGAGAGAGCTTGGTCTTAATTATGCGGCCCTGGCCGTCGTAGCCAACTGGGGAGCCGGTCTTCAGGCGGGTGAAATTACCATGGTAGAGATCGAACAGAATCTGCATGAAGGTATGGCTAACGTCACTCGTATTCTTGAGATGTTCATCAAAGCCTACTGACATCGCGCTATAAACCGCGCATCAAGCTCGCTCCATTAACAGTTAACCATTGACGGTGTTCATGAAAATTCGGAAGATGCTGGGCGACAAGATCCCAAAAATCTTTCGAATGATTTCTGACTTGAATATGACAAAGCTCGTGGACCACCACATATTCTAAAATCTCCGGCGGCGCAAGAGTCAACAACCAATTGATATTGATATCATTATTTGCGCCACAGCTACCCCAACGGCTTTTTTGGGTTTTCAAACGACAACTTC
This sequence comes from Methylococcaceae bacterium, assembly GCA_947505105.1. Lineage (GTDB taxonomy): Bacteria > Pseudomonadota > Gammaproteobacteria > Methylococcales > Methylomonadaceae > SXIZ01. The sequence continues at coordinate 22,956 of CANNKG010000006.1, forward strand.
TAGGCATTAATTGGTAGCGAGGTGCATGAAATGAGACATGTTGATTGACCAGCATTTTGCCTCTCGCTTTAAACCACGCCGTCAGCGCCAATTTAATTGACTCTTGATCATCACATAAATTCGGCACAAATACCCTGAAGTGAATCTGATCAAACTCAACTTTAATACGTCTGAGCTGCGACGATTGAATTTGCAACGGGTAGTGTCGGCCCTGATAAGGTATTAAAGCGCCATCAATATACGTTTCAGGCGCGATCCGGATATTGGCATGAAGCCTGGACTGCAACTTCAACATTGCATCAGTAATCCACTCCTGCTTAGACTTCACAAATTGCGCGATTTTCTGTTCATGCATGCGCACTGGCGCCACTACCGCGACTTTTTCGGCAGTCACCACAATACGTGCCCGAACGGCTCGTTTACTCCGTTTGATCTGATAATCAATAGTCATAACTCAATATTACAGATCATTACGCATAATCCGTTGCGTTAAATCCGCCCACAAACTTAATCGATCAGCGTCTCCGACGCGTTGTCCACTTCCCCTCGACTTGGCAAGCCACAAGCCCGAACCGTTGAAGCTATACACCGGCACTAAATCATCACGCGTCGAAGCGAGCTTAATTTCAGGAATTAAATTATCCAAAACCACCGGCACTGCGCGTGGTGTTTCAAAGTAGGTTAAAACCATATGCGCCTGATTTAACTGAATTGCTTTGACGTAGGTAATCCGCATCTTTTCTTCAGGAACACCCAATTCCTTTAAGGTAAAATACTTGGCAATAGCATAGTCTTCGCAGTCTCCGGCACCTTGAGCCAAAAACTCCACCGGAGTCGCCCAATAATCATTAACATTCCAGAGCGCAATATCATCAACGAAATTAATACTTTGATTAAAAAAATCATTCACTTTTGCTAATTTTTCATTTTCCGGTAACGCTTGATTAGCCAACATCAACTGTTGCCACTCGGATACTCGCACCGTCGCGACCTTACCATACTTTGATTCGATTTTTGCCAGCAACTCCTGACTTATCTCAAAACCCGCAAAGACTATACAACTGAAGAAAAATCCCTGCAAAAACAGGGTAATTTTTCTAAAGATTCTAGTTCTTGACCTAGTAGGCAATAATTTGCACATAATACGTGGCCAACTAGCGACTTGCACCAGCCAAGCCTAAACTTTTGATTAACCGATAGTCATCATCCGACAGCACATTTTCAGCCAAAATCACAATATCCACTAAATTTGCAATTTCCTGCATCGTTTCAACAAAATGACGCTTGCCATGATCAAAACTCAAACCGTTGCTTAATTCTCGCGCGAGCCTTATATAATCAGGCTTAAGCGCTTTGGCCATTTCCAGAGATAGGGATTGAGTTTCAAAGCGCCGCAACATCACTTTTGCGCCTAACGAATGAATGAATTCGATAAATTCCTTATACATCGCAGTTTCTTTAGCTACCGCATAGGCCGAAACACTAAAGACCAATTGCTTGGCAATTGCCTGATTGCCAATATGTTCAGCTAACCAAGCACGAAAATCAGCATTTTTAACCGTACGCGTTGATAGACTAATGGCAACTTCATGCCGAATAGCGCGATTAATGATGTAATCAATCGCCTTTTCGGTAACCCCCTGATCAAGATCGACAATTTTGGAAAATTTTTCTGCAATCGAGACAAATATCCCAATCGGTACGATTTCATTATTTTCTGAGTCACATACTTGCGTTTGAGCATCTTCTATCAAGACATCCGAAGATTTAAACTCGATGACCGGTGACGCAAAGACCACCGAGTAAGCTTGCTGATCGACTACTTTAAAGACTAAATCTTTCCAAGCTTCAATATCTTTGGCATGATCATCAGTGGTCCTAAAATAATAACTGTTTGCACCGATCAGTTGAGCCTGTTCATAAGCCTCATTTGCTGCCAGCAAACTTTCCCCTAATGTTCGCATTGAATTAAAACGCGTCACACCAATATGACCAATATCAGTACGATTATATTCTTCAGCTAAATCAGATAGAATTTTAGATACTTGTTTTGCAACACTTTCAGCCTGTTCATTAGAAAGTGATTGAGCGAGCAAAGCGAATTCTGCGCCGAAAAAGCGGTAAGCGGTCAACACTCCCGAAGCATATTGTTCGGATAATTGAATTAAATTATTGGCAAACTTTTTAAGAAATATATCAATACTCTCAGGACCATGCTCTTTGGTTAAGGTGGCCAAGCTATCGATTTTAATCAGAAATATATAGGCTTCGGCGTCTCCACCTATGGTCAACTGCTTCATATCCGTCTCAAAACTACTCCTTTTTAACAAACGCGTCAGATCATCCAGTAGCAACTTTTTGCCTAAGCCTTCCAATTTGCTGTTTAAACTACTGATTACGCCTTCAAGTTTTCTAGACATGATATTCATGGAAATCGCGACGTTTCTGACTTCTTTTGTCCAAGGTAGCTGGTCGATGGTGGCAAATTGTCCATCCGCGATAGTTAATGCTAAGTTATTAATCGTTTGTAACGGCAGTAAAATAAATCTGAGGACCAAAACTAATAAGAATATCGCCACAACAAAGGTTATAAATGAATAAATTAAGGTACTTTTTACTTGCTCGAAAAGTTTCAAATATGCATAGCCGGGGTTGATCGTGACATAAATGATCCCACCAATATTCCATCCGGAACTGATCTCACTACTCGCGGTAGCCAATTTCATCGGCAATAAATCGACAAACCACTGAGGCACATCATTAAAGCCACTTTTATTGGTCACGAAAACGAGAGACTTATTTTCAGGATTCACTAATTTGATTTCGCGGTAATAGCCCATATCGAAAATGGCGTTGATCATGGTTTCCATGACAGGATCGGCTTCATTAGCGATATAGGGACTCAAAGATAACCCTAATGAAGTCGCCGTATCCTGGGCATGTACCTGTGACTCAATTTCGAGGTAACTTTTAATGTTGTTAACGCTCAAAATAAAATTAAGACTGAAAATAATCAAAAACAATACCGAGACAAATAGGAATAACTGTTTAGATAGAGACATGCGGACGATTCCCCTAAAGCTTATGAATTCTAAAAACTGCGTTATTTTTCGGACAAACTATCATCGAATCGCTTATTGGTTGACCATGTGTCTAGCCAACTGCTGTAAGGCTTGCCATAAAGATTCTCTTAATTGAGCATTCATTGTCATTTCGGAGAGCGCTTTCTCCATACACAATAACCATTGCTCTGCTTCAGGTTCGCCAATCGCAAACGGAAAATGCCGTTGACGTAACCGAGGATGGCCAAATTCTTCAACGAACAGATCAGGTCCGCCCAACCAGCCGGACAAGAATTTAAATAATTTGGTTTTTGCACCGGTAAGATTTTGGGCATGCATATTCCGTACATCTTTGGCTTCCGGCAAAATATCCATATAAAAATAGAATCGATCGACCAGACTTAAGATGGCTCGCTCGCCACCCATTAACTCGTAAGGCGTTGTTTTAGATGTTATTTCATTCACATTAATGTTCCATGAACTGAACTAAGTGTTTTAGTAATCACACGACTATATCGCTTCATAAACCAGTAAATGCTTTGTTTATGTCGCATTAGCCACTGGTTCTCACTCAAAGTCCAAATAAAATATATTTCTGTTGAAACTCTTTGTTTGTTATGCTGTCATTATAGTCGTTATTTTCAATTTTACTTTTCAAGGATATTGCAATGAGTCTCAACACTGTTATTACCCGTCCAGAAGCGAGTATTCTGGCAACTAATAAAGTCCTAAAAAACACTTATCTGCTTCTCGCGATGACGCTGCTATTCAGCTCAGCAACTGCAGGCCTCTCGATGTTTCTTAATCTGCCCCATCCTGGTTTCATGTTGACCATGATTGGCTATTTTGGATTATTATTTTTAACTTCAAAATTTAGCAATAGCGGCTTAGGTTTAGTTTTTGTCTTTGCATTAACCGGTTTTATGGGGCTCACCTTAGGCCCAATACTGAACATGTACGTGCAAAATTTCAGTAATGGTCATACCTTAATCATGACCGCACTCGGTGGAACTGGGGTCATTTTTCTAGGTTTATCAGCTTATGCATTAACCACCCGGAAAGATTTCAGCTTTATGGGCGGCTTCTTGATGGTAGGTATTTTAGTGGCATTTTTGGCTGGTATCGGTGCGATGGTATTTGCGATCCCAGGGCTCGCCTTGGCAGTTTCGGCTATGTTCATTCTATTGATGTCCGGAATGATTTTGTACCAAACCAGCGAAATCATTCATGGTGGTGAAACCAACTATATTCTGGCGACCGTTTCACTTTATGTCTCAATCTATAACTTGTTCACCATTTTGCTGCAATTTTTAGGTATTTTCGGTGGCGATGATTAATTATCTTGATCATCCAAAAAAAATCCGGCGCTAAGCCGGATTTTTTTTGCCCTATGGAGTCTGAAAATCGTCGTCACAAACAGTCGCCATATTCAATCAATAACAACCTGCAATTAAACAAGGTATTCGGAAATTGAATACTCAGGGTAATGCGCAAAATAAAATCAAATACCAGATAAATAGTCATCGCGCAGGCGACACTGCTCCAGATTTTGAAACGACAATTTAAAGCACAGCGCCAAACCGATAAAATCCACCAGACGCCCGGCAAAAAAACCATCATATGCACAGTTTTCCAGCTATTGATCGTATAAGTATCTGCCGCAATCCGATAATCAATATAAACAAAGACCCCATTGATCAACACGAAAAATGGCCAAAAAGCCCAACGCAAGGGCATGGTACCCGACCAGGATGAGAACAAATAATCATACAAACCTCCTGACGGAAGTTTAGGGTAAGCGTTGGTTGGACTGGGAGTCATAAAATACACCACGATCAGAATCGCCAGCAAAAAAATGGAAATTTCGAGTGGATTCAGTAAATGAGTAAAGGCAAACAGGATAGGAAGCGTTGTAATAAACATAGGTTAAGCTATTTTTTTTCTTAGGATAAAATCAGTTACTCTTCGTCAAGTAACATCTGAACACGTTGCTCAAGTTTCGGAAAGGCACCAAACCCCACCTCGCGCAAGATCCCCCGTTTATCGACTAAAATTTGGGAAGGCGTTCCATTTAAACCAAAGCGCTCGAAAGTTTCAGCATGATAATCGAGTTTTTGTAAATAGGTGGTCACTTGTGCCCGCAACCGCTGCTGATAATGGCTGGACTGCTCATCAAAGTGCGGTAAACGCTCCAAAATAAACGCCATAACCTCCTCATCGGTCACCTCGTGCTGTCGTTTATGCAGTCGATCCATACCGATTGCAAACGGAATACGGTAAGGCAAACGATCATTGCTCAATAAACCTTTCACACTTAACATCTGCCGAGTTTCACCCACCACCTCCGCATCATTGACCAAACGTATCAAATTATCGAGATTATTTTTATCAAAATCTTCAAATGCCGTCGCCACACCTAACACCGTCAAACCTTGATTCCCAAAACGCTCATGTAGCTCAATGGCCTGCGGTAAGGCATTCAAAAAACACCCTGGACAATTGACTTGAAAAACTTCGACTAACACCACCTGCCCGACTAACTGATCAAAGTTGATCGGTTCACCCTGAACCCATTCTGAAACTGCCAGCAAAGGCACTTGCTGATTTATTTTTGCCGTCATCATTGTTGAATATCATACCTCATGCAAAATTTCACAAAAAAACCAAGTTACCGGATAATATCCATCAACCATGGTTTGCACGCTTATTATTCTTTATATCTATGCCTTCTTTATACCCGAATCTTTTAAAATCGCTATTACTTTTGCTATGGAGTGTAGTTCCGCTCGAACTTCACGCAATTACCCCGCATCCTGTGATACCAGATGCACGGCCTATCGGCAGTTATAGCAACGGTTGTATCAAAAATACCCAGGCACTAGCCTTGAATGGTACCGGCTATCAAGTGATGCGGCTCTCCCGGCAACGATTTTTCGGACATCCAGGCTTAATAGAGCTGATTCGCTATCTTGGGCAACAAGCCAGCAATGAACAACTAGGCACGCTCCTAGTAGGCGACTTATCCATGCCCAAAGGCGGCCCCATGCCGTTCGGACATCGCAGCCATCAAACCGGCCTGGATGCCGATATTTGGTTCTGGCTCGACTCACCCGCCAATGCGGAACTATTAAGTGATGAACAACGCGAAAAGCTCCAGGCCCCTTCGGTGGTTATAGAACATAGCCAAAGTATTGATTTGGAAAAATGGCACCCCGAAAATAGTCGCATATTACAATTAACCGCCGAACATCCATTAGTTGAGCGCATTTTTGTCAATCCGGCGATTAAATTACACCTCTGCCAGACCGCTCAGCCCAATGAGCGAGCGTGGCTCCACAAAATCAGACCGTGGTGGCATCACACCGATCATTTTCATGTTCGCTTGCGTTGCCCCCCAGGACAGCCTCAATGTCAAAATCAGCCACCGATCGAAAGCGGCCCTGGTTGCGATAGCACCCTGGACGAATGGTTCAAAATTGACACCCAACCCAAAATCACCAAAAAACCAGTACCCGTGCCATTACCGGAAGAATGCATCGCTTACCTGCAAGAAAATTAGCCTATTGACCACCCCACTTAAAAATTTCGACTCAAATTTTATTTGGGTATAATCGATCAATTATTCTGATTATCAACTCTGATCTGAATATTTTTTTGCAGAGGCTATATTTCGCATCCGGACGCCATGATTCAAGAAGTTATCGTTACCACTCAAAACCTAGCCGGGGTGACACATATCGCCCCGATGGGTATTCACGTTACTCCAGGCGAATTGATTATTTTGCCATTTCGTCCCTCAACGACTCTGGAAAACATTCTGTCCAGCAAGGTTGCGGTCATTAATTACTGCGACGACGTCCGAATCTTTGCAGGCTGCCTTACCGGTAGAAAAGCGTGGCCTCTTCAAGAAGCCGAAAAAATAACCGGACAAGTTTTACAAAATACTTTAGCGCATTGCGAAGTTGAATTGATCAGAATCGAAGCAGACGACATCCGTCCCAAATTATTCTGCCGGAAATTGCATTGGGTCAACCATGCTCCCTTTACAGGTTTCAATCGCGCCCAGCACTCAGTTCTGGAAGCTGCAATTTTACTGAGCCGACTTGATCGATTACCGTTGGACAAAATTCGCTCCGAATTGACCTATCTCACTATCGGCATCGACAAAACCGCAGGTCCTCGTGAATTGGAGGCATGGACTTGGTTAATGAACGTTTTTGAACAACATTTTGAGAAGCATTCCGCATGAGTAAATTTCTCGCAAGCGTTAACAGCCTTGAAGAAGCCCGGCTGGTTAATGCTATTGGTGTAGATATTATCGATTTAAAACAACCCGCTCAAGGTGCGCTGGGCGCGCTAGATAGCCCAACCATTAGAGATATTGTCGCCCAATTCGGTGAAAAAACGCCCATCAGTGCCACCATCGGCGATTTACCGATGCAGCCTGAAACCCTCGCCAACGCAGTGAACGCCATGTCAGCGCTTGGTGTCGACTATATCAAACTGGGATTTTTTCCGGGAGGCGACTGGTTGAAATGCCTAAGCGCACTTACGCCACTGTGCGCCCAAAATAACGCGCTCATCGCCGTACTGTTTGCGGATACCGCTCCACCGCTGCCATTCATTGAATCGCTCAAGGCAGCAGGTTTCAGAGGTGTCATGCTGGATACTATGGACAAAACGCGTGGCTCATTAACCAAGGTCATGTCGCATTCGCAGATCGCTCAATTTGTCAGCACCGCGCAACAATTTAATTTACTGTGTGGTTTAGCGGGTTCATTAAAAATGACCGATATTCCCACACTGATTGAACTCCAGCCCGATTATCTGGGTTTCAGAGGCGCGCTGTGCAAGGAACAACAACGCACCGCCTCTTTAAATCAAGATGCTGTTTTCAATATTTGGCAAGCGTTAAATTGAATACTGATTGGGCTATTTTCAATTTACCAAAAACCACTATACTGTTTCTAAATGAGAACATTTTTTTGATTCGCTGAGTAATCATTTATGACGATGATCGGTTGGATCTATAAAGGTTAATAATGAATAACGGTCTCCTCAAAATATTACTGCTAGCGCAACACAAAGCCGATCCAAAATTAGCATTGCATTGTAAACGCGTCGCCTGCTATGCACTTGAGCTCGCCAAGGTATTGGACGAAAGCCCGGAATTCAACAAAAAAATATTTCTGAGCGGCCTATTACACGATATCGGCTTTTTGAATCTGGATATCACCTTCAGCGAAATACCGATTAATAAAAGCCATCCGGGCTACAACGAAACCATACAAAGTCACTCCGCAGTCGGTGAAGCGCTGATTGCTAAAGTGATCACCGACCCTGATGTCCTGTCTACGATCCGTCACCATCATGAAAAATATAATGGTGAAGGCTATCCCGACCAGTTAAGCGGCGAAGATATTCCTTTAGCAGCAAGGATCATGGCGGTTGCCGACCTCTATGACACGCTGCTGGTCGGTGAAATGTTCGGCGAACATCGCCGAATTCCTAAAATGGTGCTCCAACACCTCGAACACGACGCTCGAGGCAGCTATCTCGACCCAAATCTGGTTGATGCCTTTTTGAACCTGCTCGACAAAGTGCCGGTGCTTTATTTACCGTCCAAAGACAACGAACTGGGCCTTTATCAAATGACTTATCTGCATGTCGGCGCGCTGACCTTCGGTGATCTGGTCAATCAAGACGATCACGTCCTGGTTCGCCAGGGCATAGAACTCGATCAAAAAATGCTCGATAATATTCGTTTTGAATACCCCGGTCAAAAAATCCTGCGCGATTCCACCTTGATCGAAGATGATTTAATGTTGTGACCACTGCAGTCACACCGCACAATAATTTAGTTAACTTAGCGCACCAAAAGATCGCCGCTCGCCTGAGCAACGGCTCGATTGCGATTGATGCCACCATCGGTAACGGTCATGATACTTTGTGGCTCGCCGAACACGTCACACCCCAAGGGCTCGTCTACGGTTTCGACATTCAAGTGGCCGCCCTAACGGCAACCCGGCATCGCCTGCAAAACGCTGACCTGCTAAAAAATATTCGCCTAATTCAGGCAAATCACGCAGAACTCATTCAACACATTCCCCTCGAACATCATGGCCACATTGCTGCCTGCATGTTCAATCTCGGCTATTTGCCAGGCGCCGATAAAAATATCGTGACCCAAACCGATTCAACCATCAGCGCACTGAATGCCGTATTAGCAATACTCTCACCCGCTGGCCTGATTAGCATTCTTGCCTACCCCGGCCATAGTGGCGGCGACATTGAAACTCAAGCGGTCAATGACTGGAGCGCTCAACTTGATCGCAACGAATTCACTGTTAGCGAGTATCTGAGCACTTATCAAAAACCTTCCGCACCCAAACTTTTGATCATCGAAAAAAAGTCTGCTTAAGCGCCATTTGAACACCCCACCCCCATCGGCAATCTGGTATGATTGCGCACCTGAAATTAACTCTATTAATAAATATTTAAGGATTTAGCATGTCTGAATTTACCAATGTAACCGTGGTCAAAAAAGCCAATGTTTACTTTGACGGCAAAGTAACCAGCCGCACTATTCGTTTTGCCGACGGTTCTGAAAAGACCTTGGGCTTCATGTTACCGGGTGATTATACGTTTAACACCGGTGCACCAGAATTAATGGAAATTCTCGCTGGTGAACTCGAGGTTTTGCTGCCGGGCAATGATGAGTGGCAAAACATTAAAGGTGGAGAATCATTTGATGTCCCCGGCAATTCAAAATTTTCGCTTAAAGTACACAGTGGCGCCGATTATTGTTGTTCATTTTTAAAATAACGACTCATCAATCAATCCTATTGATGCCAAAAGTCGCAATCTTTGTAGATGTACAAAATATCTATTACACAACCAAACAGGTCTTTCAGCGTCACTTTAACTATCATGCATTCTGGCAACAAGCTACGCATGAACGTGAAGTGATCGCGGCCTTTGCCTATGCCATCAATAAAGGCGATCAAAAGCAACAAGGCTTTCAAAACATCCTGAAAGGAATCGGCTTTACCGTTAAACTCAAACCCTATATTCAACGCATTGACGGTTCATCCAAAGGTGACTGGGATGTTGGCATTACCCTGGATGTGCTCGACTATACGAAGCAAGCCGATGTGATTATTCTGCTTTCGGGTGACGGGGATTTCGATTTACTCCTGAACAAAATTCGTAACACCTCGAACGCTCTTACTCAAGTTTATGGCGTACCGCAATTGACGGCACCGAGTTTAATCCGAGCCGCCGACGAATTCGTTGCGATTGACACCTCGCTCTTACTATAAGCTCTTTCTTTACCAGCATTTATTTTCGGAAACTTAATTTTGATTTCTACAGCAAACATTACCATGCAATTTGGGGCCAAACCCCTCTTTGAAAATATCTCAGTCAAATTCGGCGAAGGCAATCGCTACGGCCTGATCGGCGCCAATGGCTGCGGCAAGTCCACGTTGATGAAGATTCTGAGCGGCGATCTCGAACCGTCCGCTGGCAACGTCAGTACTCCACCGAATACCCGACTCGGCAACTTGCGTCAGGACCAATTCGCCTATGAAGACTCGACCGTCCTCGATGTTGTGATCATGGGTCACAAAGAACTCTGGGAAGTAAAACAAGAACGCGACCGAATTTACAGCCTGCCCGACATGTCGGAGGACGACGGCATGAAAGTCGCCGAACTGGAAGTCGAATTCGCCGAAATGGACGGTTACACCGCCGAATCTCGCGCTAGCGAATTATTACTGGGTCTTGATATTCCGCTCGAACAGCACCAAGGTCCAATGAGCGCAGTCGCTCCGGGCTGGAAGTTACGAGTATTACTGGCGCAAGTGCTATTTGCCAATCCAGACGTCATGCTGCTCGACGAACCGACCAATAACCTCGACATCAATACCATTCGCTGGTTGGAAAATATTCTGAATGATCGAAACTGCACGATGATCATCATCTCGCATGATCGACACTTTTTGAATAGTGTCTGCACTCACATGGCTGACCTCGATTATGGGGAATTGCGCGTATATCCGGGCAACTATGACGAATACATGGTCGCGGTCACTGAAGCCCGCGAACGCTTGCTGGCCGGCAACGCCAAGAAAAAAGCCCAAATTGCCGAATTGCAAACCTTCGTCAGTCGCTTCTCAGCCAACGCCTCCAAGGCCAAACAAGCCACTTCACGCGCCAAACAGCTGGAAAAAATTAAACTCGACGAAGTCAAACCTTCAAGCCGAGTCAATCCTTATATCCGCTTCGACCAAGATAAAAAACTGCACCGTTTAGCCCTCGAAGTCGAAGATTTGAGCAAGGGATATGGCGATAAAGCCTTATTCAAAGATCTCAAAATGATGATTGCGGTCGGTGAACGAGTTGCGATTATCGGCCCGAACGGGATTGGTAAATCGACGTTACTGAGAACTCTGGTCCGTGACCTGATTGCCGACACCGGTATCATCAAATGGTCCGAAAATTCTAATGTCGGCTATTTTGCCCAAGATCATGCCGCCGATTTTGCCGAACCTCTCCCCTTGATCGAATGGATGGGTCAATGGCGCAAAGAAACCGACGACGACCAAGCAATTCGGGCTGTGCTCGGAAGGTTATTATTTTCCCAGGATGAAATCACTAAATCGGTGAAAGTGCTGTCGGGCGGAGAACAAGGCCGCATGCTGTTCGGGAAGTTAATGCTGCAAAGACCTAACATCATGGTCCTTGATGAACCGACCAACCATTTAGACATGGAATCTATCGAATCGCTCAACACTGCACTTGAGAATTACCCCGGAACGCTTCTGTTTGTCAGTCACGACCGTGAATTTGTATCATCACTCGCGACCCGTATCATCGAATTAACGCCGACCGGCGTTGTCGATTTCCACGGCAATTACGAAGATTATCTTAAAAGTCAAAACATCAACTAATTTGCAAACGAGGAGCTTTAATGAGCACACTTCCCCCCTGTCCAGCCTGTGGTTCGGAGTTCACTTATCAGGACGGCAACCAATATATCTGTCCCGAATGTGCGCACGAATGGCCAATGGACGGTACCACCGAAGAAGGTAGTGAGACCCATGTCATCAAAGATGCCAACGGCAATGTATTACAAGATGGCGATAGCGTTACTGTCATCAAAGACTTGAAAGTTAAAGGCTCATCCCTAGTCGTCAAAGTCGGCACCAAAGTCAAAAACATTCGCTTGGTAGATGGGGATCACGACATCGATTGCAAAATCGACGGTATCGGTGCGATGGGACTAAAGTCCGAATTTGTAAAGAAAATCTGATTTTTACAAGAACTACTCAAAGCCAAACAAGCCTGGCACTCGAAATATCTTTCTCCTTGGTGTATTGCCGATAGGCTATACACCAATAGCGTTTTATTGGTAATTTGCTGACGTAGTTTGATTAATAAGCAATAATGCAAACCCACCTCAAGCAAGCGCTGTTCCATTCAAAACCCATCAAAAATTCTAATTATTTCATTACCTCCTCACATTAAAATTGACATAAATCCCTTTTATTTTTTAAGCAATCTGCTACTTTTAAAGATATATTTGATAATTCAGACATTGCAATGCAGTCCTAACCAATATCGGAAACGTCATTTCAATTGAATCATACCCAACGATCAATTTATATATAGTAAGGTGAAAAATGAATTTTCTCGGCAATATAGATCTGGCTAAAAAAGTACCTAGTATTTCGGCAGCCATTTTGGCAGTCGGCGTAGCTGTTGCTGTAGCCGTTTTAACGTATTCGCTAAAGCAAGACTTAGAAGAGTCTGAAATTGGGCATTTACAACGAGAAACCAAATTAATCTTGCAAAATATTGAAACGTATAACCGAGGTCTGGAAGAATCCGCTCAACAAATAAATCGAATCTTTTATTCAAATTATCAACCGCTGTTCTCGCTTGATAATAGTCAATCCTTATTGGCCGGTACTATTGCCGTCCCGGTATTACGGAATGGCGACCAAATTGTAAATAACAATCACACGATTGCTGATCATCTTTTTGAAAGCTCTGGCACGGCCGCGTCAGTCTTTGTGCGTAAAGATAATGAATTTATTCGCATCGCAACCTCTACTAAAAATGAACAGGGGGAACGTGCGCTCGGTACCTTGTTAAATATTGCTCCGGCAATCTCGTCTTTACTGGCCGGTAACAGCTGGACCGGTCGAATCAGCATGTTCGGCAAAGAATGGATGAGTAATTATTTGCCCATTAAAGATCAACACGGCGTAATCATTGGATGTATAGGGGTATCTACTGATTTTAGTCAAGGATTTATTCATCTTAAAGAGCAGTTAAAAAATATTCACATCGGAAAAACCGGTTACGTTTCGATTATCGATAGCAAACCCGGCAATACCTTAGGCGTTATGGTCATTCATCCCTCTGTTGAAGGTAAAAACTTACTTGACGTCAAATCGAGTGATGGGCAACTCATTATTCGAAAAGCTATTGAAAATAAAGAAGGTTTACTACGCTATTTTTGGATCAACAAGGATAGAGGAGAAACCGAGGGACGTGAAAAGCTCACCTATGTTGCTTCATTTTCGCCCTGGAATTGGGTCATTATGGTGGGAACGTACACTGAAGAATTTATGAATATATCGACAAAATTTACGACCTGGATCATTGTTGGCTCAATCTTTATCATGCTTGGATTAACGGGTACCCTGTTCATTGTCATGCGCGGCTTTGTGTCACATCCCCTTGAAAGTCTACAAAAATCGTTAGCCGCCTTAGCGCAAGGGAACGGTAATTTACGGGCCAGATTATCAATTGAAACGCATGATGAAGTAGGGCGAGTCGCAAGCACTTTTAATGATTTTCTTGATTCACTCCATGAAATGATTAACCACATTGCAGACTCTGCGCAAGCAGTCACAGAAGCAACTCAAAGTCTAGCCAACATTACCAGTAGCATCTCCGAAGCATCCGTAGAACAAAATCAAGCCGCATCAAGTACAGCAGCGGCTGTCGAACAGATTTCCGCAAGTATCGCAATGGTTTCGGATAGTGCAGTAGAGGTTCGCTCACGCGCCCAATCAAGTCTTGAACAAACCCGATCTGGCAATACCCAATTATTAACCGTGGTCAAAGAATTGGCTAACGTTGGCGCCTCGATTCTCAATGTTACCAATACTGTGCGTGAATTTGTCGGCAATGTCGCCTCAATCACCGAATTGACCCGTCAAGTCAAAGATATTGCCGACCAAACCAATTTACTGGCGTTAAACGCCGCAATTGAGGCAGCACGTGCTGGAGCAAGTGGTCGAGGTTTCGCCGTAGTTGCCGATGAAGTGCGCAAATTGGCCGAAAAGTCGACCCGAGCAGCTCAGGAGATTGATCAAGTCACCGCAAATTTGGGTGATCAATCCAGCAAAGTTAATCAAGTCGTCAAATTCGGTCAAGAAGGGTTAGAAACAGGTTTGGACAATCTTAAGCGAGTAACGGAAGTATTGGAACATGCTGGCGAAATTGTAAGTTTTGCTTCCAAAGGGGTATCAGATATTTCGGATGCAATGACTGAGCAAAAATTTGCCGCCAGCGAAATCGGTAAACATATTACGACCATTTCCCAGATGACTCATCAAAGTTCAACAGAGCTACACAATGCAAATAGCGCAGTCAATCAGCTTAAACAACTTGCGGTTATCTTAAAAGATCAGGTGAGTCGATTTAAAATTTAGCCTTAGTGCATTCAACGCTGAAATCCTATTTAAATGCAATCTATTTAGACATTTCTCCACAATTACTTTTCAATTTGGTATGTCAATCCTTGGCACTAGATCAGTCAACCTTCCCTAATATCCTATTATTGGCAACTGCACTTCGGAGTTGAATCTTCCCTCCTTTGAAGCCTAGAAGAACTGAATGTTATGACTATAGCTTGATAAACTTAGCTTTTTAGCTTTGTAAAACCGATTTCAGGTATAATGTTCAAGTTTATAGTGTATTCCTTAACATATCCAATGGCTCAATTTTTCGAAATTCACTCCCAAAATCCGCAACGTCGCTTAATCAGTCAAACTATTGAAATAATTCGCAATGGTGGTGTGATTGCTTATCCCACCGATTCTTCGTATGCGATCGCCTGTCGGTTAGATGACAAACAGGCTTCCGATAAAATTCGTAGAATCCGGCAATTGGATGAAAAACATGATTTCACCTTAATTTGTCAGGACCTTGCGCAAATTGCGACTTTCAGCAAAATTGGAAATGAAGCTTTTCGCCTAATCAAAAGTTTGACCCCCGGCCCTTACACCTTTATTCTCGATGCCACCAAAGAGGTACCGCGTCGCCTCCAGCATGCAAAGAAAAAGACCATTGGTATCCGAATTCCCGATCATGCCATTGCCCAAGTATTAGTCGCCGAACTCGGTGAACCCTTATTAAGTGCCACCTTAATCTTTCCGGGCGAAACCGAATCTATTGCTGATCCTTACGATATTCGTTCACGTTTGGAACATGAGATCGATCTTGTCATTGATGCCGGTATCATTCACTACGAACCGACAACGATTATTGGTTTCGAAAACAACAGCCCGATTTTACTTCGCCAAGGCAAAGGCCCCGCACCGATGTTGGAAAATTAATTATGATGGATGATCTTACCTTAATTCAGCGCATCGTCGTCTGGATCCTGCCGGTGGTATTTGCTATAACCGTGCATGAAGTAGCTCACGGCTGGGTCGCCAAACAATACGGCGACCAAACCGCCTGGGTCCTCGGACGCCTGACGCTAAACCCGCTAAAACACATCGATTTGGTAGGCACCTTGTTAATTCCGGGAATTTTATTGTTGACGGGCACCGGTTTTATTTTTGGCTGGGCCAAACCGGTTCCGGTCGATCCAAGAAATTTTGCCCGGCCACGGCAAACGATGGCAATCGTTGCACTAGCTGGCCCTATTGCCAATTTGTTAATGGCGATCGGCTGGGCAGTTTTAGCGAGAATTGGGGTAAGCCTTAATATCGAAGCGATTTCATCACCCCTGATTTATTCAGGCGTGGCGGGTATCTCGATTAATCTGGTTTTGGCGCTATTAAATCTATTGCCAATTCCTCCACTTGACGGCAGCCGAATTTTAACTGGCGTGTTACCCATCCAATGGGCTTGGCGCTACAATCAACTCGAACGCTATGGCTTTATCATCATTATGATCTTGCTGGCAACCGATGCTTTAAGCGCAATTCTCGCCTATCCGATGTTTGAGATGCAGAAGTTATTCTTTAGCTTAGCTGGCTTGTGATGCTGGATACCAAAGCCAATCCAGTCGCGGAAGAAATTTTTTCAGGCACATCTTCTCATCAAGATGCCGAACTTGTTATCACTGCCCCCGAAACTGCCCAAAATATAGCACCCACCATCATGGTGCAAGGGTCGGCCTTTACCGACCTACCTGAAGATCTCTATATTCCGCCCGATGCTTTACAGGTTTTTTTAGAAACCTTCGAGGGTCCGCTCGACTTATTGCTTTATCTGATTCGTAAACAAAATCTCGATATCATGCTGATTCCAATTGCGGAAATCACAAATCAATATATCGCTTATATTGCCCTGATGGATCAATTGCAACTCGATCTCGCTGCCGAATATCTGGTCATGGCCGCGTTGCTGGCTGAAATCAAATCTCGCCTGCTCTTACCTAGACAGGTCGAAATCACTGACGAGGAAGAAGATCCGCGTGCCGAATTAATCCGTCGCTTACAAGAATACGAGCGCATCAAGAAAGCGGCAGAAGAGCTTGATGAATTTCCGCGACTGGAGCGGGATGTTTTCGAATTATTTGTCGATACTCGCCAGATTACCGTGGTTCGCCCCTTGCCGAATGTCGAACTCAAAGATGTACTGCAAGCATTTCGAGAAGTATTGCAACGCGCCGAACAGCTCAGCCATCACCAAATCATCAAAGAACCGTTATCGGTTAGAGAGCGCATGAGCAGCATCCTGACTCAGCTTAACACCTACGGTACCTGTCTGTTTACCAAACTCTTCACTTTCAAGGAAGGTCGACACGGGGTAGTCGTTGCATTTCTGGCAATATTGGAACTGAGCAAGGAAGGCCTAATTGAAATTATTCAGGACGAACCGTTTGGATTACTGGAAGTCAGAAGTGCCGTCCGAAGTCATTAATCCTGCCCCATTCCCCGCAAAAGCCCGATTTTAATCAATGAAACTTAAACACATTGTCGAAGCTTTGCTGTTTGCCAGCGATAAACCGATGTCGCTGAAAGCATTGCAAGAGGTATTTCCTGAACTTGAACAACCGCAAAGTGCCGATTTGGAAACCGCCTTACTCGAACTCACCGAAGATTATGATAGCCATTCCATTGAGCTCAAAAAAGTTGCCAGCGGCTATCGCTTTCAAGTAAGAGAACAAATGTCACCGTGGGTTGCGCGCTTGTTTGAAGAAAAACCGGCGCGCTACTCACGCGCCCTGCTTGAAACCTTGGCAATTATTGCCTACCGCCAACCGGTCACGCGCGCAGAAATTGAAGACATCCGCGGCGTTGTCGTCAGTTCAAACATTATTCGCACTCTAATGGAGCGTGAATGGATTAAAATTGTCGCCCATAAGGAAGTTCCAGGCAGGCCCGGTTTATATGCAACCACTAAAGAATTTTTAGATCATTTTAATTTATCCTCATTAGCCCAATTACCGACTTTGCAGGAAATTCAAGACGTGAATCTCCCACTTAAAGAAGTTGAACCCTTATCGCAGGCAACTCGTGAACAATCAGAAACCGAACAATCATCCCTTCAAGAAACCCCTAACCCAGAAACCGACGGTGCGGAGACCCAAGCCTAAATCAGCCCCAACAACCAGCACAGCAGAGGAAGTCGCCGAAGCACCGACAACTATGCAAAGCGCTAAAGCCATTCCGCAACAAGGCGAACGCATTCAAAAAGTGTTAGCGCGGGGTGGCATTGGCTCACGACGCGAAATAGAAGGCTGGATTACCGAAGGACGCATCAAACTCAATGGCAAGACGGCTCATCTTGGAGATTGCCTAAAACCGGGCGACCATATCCATGTCAACGGTCGCCCGATTGTCTGGGAAAAATACGCCGAACAACCGACGAGAGTTCTGGTCTACCACAAACCGGTCGGCGAAGTTGTGTCGCGTAAAGATCCGCAAAATCGCCCTACGGTATTTACTCGTTTACCAAAACTCCAGGTCGGACGCTGGATTAACGTCGGGCGCCTCGATATTAATACCTCCGGCCTGCTCCTGTTCACCAATAATGGTGAACTTGCGAACCGTCTGATGCACCCATCTTCAGTGATTGATCGGGAATATGCGGTACGTGTCCTGGGCGACGTGAAAGATGAGGTGATCGAGCGACTTAAGGCTGGCATTGAATTAGAAGATGGGCCGGCCAAATTTAACGATGTGCAATTTTACGGCGGCGAAGGCGCCAATAAGTGGTATCACGTCACCGTTTCGGAAGGCCGCAACCGAATGGTGCGCCGTTTATGGGAAGCTGTGCAAATTACCGTAAGCCGCCTGATGCGAATCCGTTATGGGCCAATTATTCTGCCGGAAGGCGTGAAAGTACAGAGTCACTATGAAATGACACCGAAAGAGCTGGACAAACTTTTAGAATTTGTCGGTTTACCGAAACAAACGCCAATCTTTAAACCCGATGAGGCCGATAAGCAGCCTTGGAAAAAACGTTTCTAAAAAAAAGCCTCTCTCGTTAAACCCGAGAGAGGCGCTCACTGCATCAAGTTAAATTCCTAACTTCTTCTGCGGAATACGCATCGCGTAAAATGACCGCCAGACAAAAACTAACGCGATGCTCAACAAAATAACGCCTAACACCACGGTGTAATCGGAGCCCTCACCCTGCGCCGCCGCTTGTTTAATCTTAATTGCGATTTCAACCGCCAATAAACCGAACAAGGTCGAAAATTTAATAATCGGGTTTAAGGCCACCGACGAGGTATCCTTAAACGGATCACCAACCGTATCACCGATCACGGTCGCCTCATGCAACGGAGTATTTTTCTCGTTGAAATCAACCTCGACCAGCTTTTTGGAGTTATCCCAAGCACCTCCCGCATTCGCCATGTAGATGGCTTGAAACAAGCCAAAAATCGCAATCGATAACAAATAAGCGACAAAAAAGTTCGGATTAAAACAGGCGAAAGCCAGGGTAATTGAAATTAATACCACAAAAATATTCCACATGCCTTTTTGAGCATATTCGGTACAAATTCGAACCACGGTCGAAGAATCCTCAATATCCGCCGTGGTCTTAGTTAAGTCCATATTCTTTTTGATGTATTCAACCGCACGATAAGCACCGGTCGTCACTGCCTGCATCGAAGCACCGCAAAACCAATAAACCACCGCGCCGCCGCTGATAAACCCTAGCAATACCGGGGCATCGGTTAGATTCAACTGAGGCATGCCGGCCTTATGCAGCAACAGAATAATTGAGAAAATCATCGTGGTGGCGCCTGCTACCGCGGTACCGATTAACACCGGTTTGGCCGTCGCCTTAAAGGTATTACCTGCGGCATCATTACACTCAAGGTAATGTTTACCACCCTCAAAATCTGGATGAAAACCAAAGTCGCGTTTGATTTCAGTGTGAATATTCGGAATGAATTCGGTCTGGGCGAGTTCAAAGATCGATTGGGCATTATCGGTCACCGAACCATAACTATCGACCGCAATAGTCACTGGCCCCATACATAAAAATCCAAAAGCCACCAAGCCGAACGCAAACACCGAATGATAAATGCCGATCACGTCAACTAAACCCTGCAAACTGATCATATAGGCAATGGTCATAATCAAGACAATCAGCATACCATGCCAAAAGGCACTAAAATTCCCGGCAACAATCCCGGATAGAATCGTCAATGAAACCCCGCCTTCACGAGAGGCGATCACAATTTCATGCACATGTTTGGAATGTGAACTAGTGAAAATCTTGGTCACTTCCGGCATCAATACCGCTGCCAAGGTGCCGCAACTGATAATAGTCGAAAGCTTCCACCATAATCCAGGGAGCACTAGACCTACCAGGGTCACATCTTGCAACAACAACCAACTAATGCCGAAAGAGGTCGACACGCACAACACGGAAGCAATCCAAATCAAGCGAGTTAATGGCTCTTCAAAATCGAACTCCTTGAGCCCTTTGTAAACAGCTTTGGCCAGTTCTTGATTAAGAAAATATGCACAGGCTGACATAAGATTCATCAACAAGCGCAACGC
The DNA here is from genome assembly GCA_947505105.1 of Methylococcaceae bacterium. Taxonomy (GTDB): domain Bacteria; phylum Pseudomonadota; class Gammaproteobacteria; order Methylococcales; family Methylomonadaceae; genus SXIZ01. Next base: position 43,297 of record CANNKG010000006.1, read on the forward strand.
AAAAATCCACACGATTAACTTGGCTTGAATGCCAATATCGGGTACTGCTAAGGTAATAAATGAAATCAGCGCGACCCCTGTGACGCCATAAGTTTCGAAGCCATCGGCGGTCGGCCCGATCGAATCGCCGGCATTATCTCCTGTACAGTCGGCAATCACGCCTGGATTCCGAGGATCATCTTCCTTCATATTAAAGACGATCTTCATCAAATCCGAACCGATGTCGGCAATCTTGGTAAAAATCCCTCCCGCAATTCTTAAGACCGAAGCGCCAAGCGATTCGCCAATCGCAAACCCCAGAAAACAGTAACCAACACTTTCATTCGGCACAAATAACAGAATGACCAGCATCATCAACAGCTCAACCGAAATGAGAAACAAGCCAATCGACATGCCTGAACGTAATGGAATATTGACCACCTCCCAAGGCTCCCCTCTCAATGAAGCAAAAGCGGTCCGAGCATTCGCAAAGGTGTTGATTCGTATACCATAACAGGCGACTAGATAAGACCCCAGCATGCCGATCACCGTAAAAGCCAAAACCAAGAGCGTTGAAGAAAAAGTTTCATTCTTCAACACCAAGAAATAGTAGGACATGGTCACGGAGATAATCGCAAACAAGATCAACAAAAACTTACCTTGTTGAATCAGATAGGTTTTACAGGTTTGAAAAATAATGTCGGCCACTACTAGCATTGAAGCATGAGCAGGCAATTGCACGATTTGCTTTAGCAACCACAAACTGATTGCCAACGTGCCAAAGGTGATAAACATGCTATAGAACAGTAAATGCCAGCCATCGATCGAATGCCCCATGATCAAAAACATTGCTTGACTTAACTCAGGAATCGCCAAGTCGGCCTCACTAGCTTGAGCGGCAGAGACTGAAAGCAGCATGATCGTCATACTGATCAGCGCCATAACAGAAAATCGTTTCATAACTTCCTCACAATTTATTCCACAAAAACTAACCCAAAGTGTAGTTGGCGCGACTTAAATAACCACTAAATTTTAAGCACCGTGTAAAAAATTTGCCGTCCACTTAAAGCTTTACATCACTATCAAAACCTAATGTACCATCCCTAAAAATAATATGCATGATTCCTGATCCACCTATGGAACATGGCGGCATCAATTTTATACTTAGAAAGCGCCTAACGAATACCATACCGACATAGGTAGTGAACAGCATGGGAGTCATCATCATTTATCCTAAAAAAAGCAGTTGAGGCCTTAAAATTCCGTTCGCCCTGAGTTTATCGAAGGGTTGAACGGGATTTTAAGGTCTCACCGTCTGGGTGAACACATAGAAAACCGTCCATGCTTCGACTGGGCTCAGTACGAACGGTTTTCTATACGTTGAACGGCGCTTTTTAGGTTTATGTATGACACACATCCCTTCGCCCAATGATTGGGTACATTAGTTTGTGTATATTTATTGCTAAGTCGGACAGTTTCTTTACATCAAGGCACACTGATTCTTCAGCACCAAAGATCTATCTCATTTTGAGCCTTCAGCTAATGCCAATCGCACCAATATCTTGCACACTATGACATTCTTCACCCAAATGCATCTAATCGGTAGTCACTAATAAAGACTGAACAATTTTATCCTGCCTTGTACAGGCTGGACTCAAGGTTAATTAATAATTTAAGAATTTTTCGCCCAGCATTGAAAAAATTAAAATTTATATATTTCAATATATTATGACTTTTTTCAATATTCTTTTGTACATTTACCTGCACACTACTGAACTTTATTTTGAATTGTTGATCATACAGCTAAGGTATTGAGTCACAAATATGTATAATTTTTGTCTATGTATTGTACATATTTTGTTTGACATTAAGTTCACATCAGAGTATCGTTATCACACGGTTCGATAACGACTTCTTAAATACAAGCAAATTCGTTAATCGAGTTAACAATTTGCTACAAAATGTTGACATTGCGAGGATATTTCCATGCTTTACACCAATCATTTGCTCGAACAACAAAAGTTTTATTCCGATTTGGCTAGCAATGCCGACTCAGGCATAATCAAAGGCCAAGAATTTTTTATTGTTGAAAAAGAATCGGACGACCCCATCACGATTGAACCGATAGCATTGGACTCAACTATTGAGTGCGAACTTCCAGCAAAATCAATTCCAGAAGAAACAAATTACAGCATCGCTAAAGAACTTGACCTGCATCGGAGGGAACTAGTTGAAACACTCGCCCAATTGCCTTTGACAGCGCTTTGCCTGCTACATAAACATGAACAAAAACCTAACAATTCTGACGATGATGCCAGTGCACTAACTGAACAAGATAGTGAACAAGAAAGCCAAATAACTACGCTTGCGCATTATTTCCAACATGCCCAACAACTCGCCAGCACGGAAGGTTTGCAAAGCCACAATTACTTGAGCGCCAAGCATGATATTATCAATTATTTGAAAGATTTCAGTTATACCGCCGAGCAACTTAAAAAAATATCCGCATTAACTCTTTACGCTTACTATCAAAACCAACCGTTACTGAACGACGACTCTAAATTACTCGCGACCAAACAACGGATGGCATTCAACAAAATCTTGAGTTTGTCTAATTTGAATGCGACCAAATTGCAACGAGAGTTAGCTCAACTGAGCTTTGAGTTTTGCAACAATACCACGCTAAGTGATTTTTTACTGCCCGGAGATGCCCTAACCGAAGAATTGATCGAAAAGATTCTCATCACCGAGCAATCCTGGTTAAAAACCCGTCAAAAATTAGCAGAAGTGAATTCGCGGCTGGTATTTTTTATTGCCAATCAATACAAGGGCTCTTTCTTAGAGTTCGGCGACTTGGTCCAAGAAGGCCAGAGCGGCTTACTAAAAGCCGTCGACCGCTTTGATCATGAACGCGGTTTTCAATTCTCAACCTATGCGGCTTACTGGATTAGACAAGCTATTTCACGGGCACTGACGCGCAATGAACGCGTTGTACGGTTACCATTTGGCAAAATGGCCAACATTCACAAAGTCAACCGCGCCAAACACCAATTATTTGCTGAGAAAGGTTCTGAAGCCACCACCAAGGAACTTGCAGCATTCACCAAACTTTCCGAACAAGATGTCGCCAATATTTTAGTCATCTCACAAACGGCTACTTCATTGGATGCACCAGTCGATGAAGATGAAAATTCGGCGACCAAAGGCGATTATTTAGAACAGCAGGTCTTTAGTCATCCGCTGAATAAAATTTCGGACCAAGAATTGCATCAAACTATTAACGAAGCGATCAAAATCCTGAGTCCTAAAGAAGCTCATGTTATTAATTGTCGTTTCGGAATTACCACTAAACATGAGATGACCCTTGAAGAAATTGGTCATGAATTGCATCTGACCCGCGAACGAGTTCGTCAAATTCAAATCGCGGCCATGCAAAAAATGAAACGACATTTTGGCTCGCAACTTAGTATTTTTTTATAACGTTCACAATTATTCTAGTTTTGAAATAAATTTGTTAAGGACGGCAAATCACTTTAAACCCGGTCCAAGTACACTCCATATTCTTAAGTGTATTTAAGCCATTAGTAAACGTAGCCATCTGGCCTTCAGGACTGAATCGGCCAAACATTACTCAGCTACGTTTTTTGAATCTGGAGGTTATGATGTACGGGAAAAAACACGACAAGCATCTGCAAGATGTGGATGATAATTCAGCCAACAATAGCGCCTTGGACACTTTTCTTCGAAATGGCTCAGGTAAAATTAATTGGTTAATCGATCAAATCAGCACCAATTTTAACGCTAAAACCGTAGCCAAATATTCAGCAGCAACCCTGGTGCTCGCCTGGAGTGTCAGTGGGATATATATTGTTGACGAGGGTAATCAAGGTGTAGTGACCCGCTTTGGTGCGTATCAAGAAACCTCGGCACCGGGACCACACTGGCATTTACCGTATCCAATCGAAGCGGTATCGGTGGTCAACGTTGCCAATCAGCGCTACATTGAAATCGGCTACAGTTCTGCGAGTGGTCGCGGGAGCGGTTCAATCTTAAACGAATCACTGATGTTGACCGAAGATGAAAATATTGTCGACGTAAGACTGGCCGTTCAATATCAAATCAAAAACGCGCGTGACTATATCTTCAATGTAGAAGATCAAGTCGCCACCCTGAAACAGGCAACGCAGAGCGCCGAACGGGCGGTGATCGGCAAAAACGGTATGGATTTTGTACTGACTGAAGGGCGTAGCACCATTGTGGCGCAAATTCAGGAACAGATTCAAAAAATCATGGATGGTTATAAAGCCGGCGTTGTCATCACTAGCGTAAACCTCCAGGACGCCCAGCCGCCCGAACAAGTGCAAGCGGCTTTTGAAGAAGCAAAACAACGCTTAATCAACGAAGCTGAAGCCTATGCGAATGAAATCGTTCCGAATGCCCGAGGCAGCGCTGCTCGCAAAATCCAGGAAGCGGAAGCCTACAAAGAAAATGTAATTGCGACCGCAAGTGGCGATATCAGTCGCTTCAACCAGTTACATCAAGAATACAAGAAATCACCGCAAGTAACGCGTAAACGCTTACTCCTAGAAACAATGGAATCAGTGTTGAATGAAAGCGATGTAGTGATGCTGGACAGCGGCTCTAACAACAATATGTTGTATTTACCGATTGATAAGATCCGTGACAAAAAACCTGTCGACTTGGAGAGTAATTCGGCGAGCCATCAACCAAGCCAGAGCGAAAGCTCAAAATCAGAAGCTGTTGATGCTAAATTTAAACGCATAAATCGGGGGAGAAACTAATGTTAGCGCAAACCAAATACACACTACCATTGGGCGCCCTGTTGATCGCAACTTACTTTTCGGTGTTCACGGTACAAGAATCGGAAAAGGCCATCAAATTCAAACTTGGCGAAATAATTCGTTCCGATTTTGAACCTGGCCTGCATTTTCAAGTCCCATTCATTAATAATGTTAAAACCTTTAACAATAAAATTTTAACGTTAGATTCTAAGCCGGAACGTTTTCTTACTTCGGAAAAGAAAAACGTGATCGTCGATTCCTATGTTAAATGGCAAATTGGTGAGGTAAACCGGTATTACACATCGGTCGGTGGTGACAAATTTCAAGCCAATCTGCGTTTGGAACAAATTATCAAAGACAGTATGCGCAGCGAATTTAGCAAACGGACCATTAAGGAGTTGATTACCGAAGACCGCATGGAAATGGGGGACGCGTTGATCAAGAACACCAGTCGCTTGGCTGATGAACTCGGCATAAAAATAGTCGATATCCGTATCAAACGAATCGACTTACCTAAAGAGGTCAGCAGTTCGGTGTTCAGACGCATGGATGCCGAACGCGAGCGCGTTGCGCGTGAATTTCGTTCGCAAGGTGCAGAAGCTGCCGAAAGAATTCGTGCGGATGCCGACAAACAGCATTCCGTCATTCTTTCAGAAGCCTACCGTGAATCTGAAACCTTGCGCGGTGAAGGCGATGCGAAAGCGGCCGAAATTTATGCCGCTGGTTACGATAAGGATCCTGAATTTTTTGCCCTGTACCGGAGTTTAAGTTCTTACAAAAAAGCCTTTAAAGACAAAAATGACGTCATTGTGCTCAACCCAAATTCTGAATATTTCAGATATTTTGGTCGCCAATAATTGTGAAATCGTTATCTACTTATATTAAGATAGCTTTAACCCACTAATCGAGTTGGTTTTTAACGCAATCTTAACACTACAGCCGGTCTGGAGTCTGTCATGAAAAAATATGTATACAACGCCTTGTTGTTTATCGTGGTATTCTCGGGCTTGTTTCTCATCTTCAATCGATTGGAAACAACCCCTGAACTTTACACATCCCTACCCTACTCGGAATTTATCGAGAAGGTGAAGAACGGTCAGGTGGACCGTGTCGAAATCAATGGCGCTAACATCGTCATCAAAACGACCGACGGTCAACGCTACGAAACCTACAATCCGAACGATCCTCATTTAATTGATGATTTGTTGACGGCGAATGTCGAAATCAAAACAATCGCGCCACCAAAAACTTCGTTTCTGATGGAAATCTTTATTTCCTGGTTCCCGATGTTGCTGTTGATTGCAGTATGGATCATCTACATGCGCAGATCGCAGCAGGGTGGCTTGGGCGGCAATAACTTCGGTAAGAGCAAAGCTAAAATGCTGACCGAAGACAAAATGACCGTAAAGTTCAATGATGTTGCCGGTTGCGAAGAAGCGAAAGAGGAAGTTAAAGAAGTGGTTGACTTTCTTAGAGCGCCGCAAAAATTCACCAAACTGGGCGGTAAAATGCCGCGCGGAATTCTGATGGTCGGCCCCCCTGGTACTGGTAAAACCTTGCTGGCTAGAGCAATTGCAGGCGAAGCAGGCGTTAAGTTCTTCAGCATCTCAGGTTCGGACTTCGTTGAAATGTTTGTTGGTGTGGGTGCCTCACGGGTTCGCGACATGTTTGTGCAAGCTAAAGAACATGCGCCATGTATCATCTTCATCGACGAAATCGACGCGGTCGGCCGTCAACGTGGCGGCGCCGGATTAGGCGGCGGCAATGACGAACGGGAACAAACTTTGAACCAATTGCTGGTTGAAATGGATGGTTTTGATGGCGATCAGGGCGTGATTATTATTGCTGCAACCAACCGTGCCGACGTGCTCGATAAAGCCTTGTTAAGACCGGGCCGTTTCGACCGTCAAGTCACCGTAGGCTTGCCGGATGTCCGTGGTCGTGAACAAATCTTGAATGTCCACATCAAGAAAGTACCGGCGTCTGCCGATGTCGAATTGAAATATATCGCTCGCGGCACTCCTGGGTTTTCAGGCGCAGATCTCGCTAACGTGGTTAATGAAGCTGCCCTCTTTGCGGCACGCGGCGACCAATCCGAAGTCACCATGCGTGACCTTGAGAAAGCAAAAGACAAGATTTTGATGGGTGCTGAAAAACGTACCATGATTATGAGCGAAGACGACAAACTGTTGACTGCTTATCATGAAGCTGGTCACTGTATAGTCGGTCAAAAATCCCAAGATCACGATCCGGTCTATAAAGTCAGCATCATGCCGCGTGGAAGAGCTTTGGGGGTCACTATGTTCCTGCCTGAGCAAGATCAATACAGCGCAAGTAAACGCAAATTGGAAAGCCAAATTGCCGGCTTGTTTGGCGGTCGGATCGCCGAAGTCATGATTTTCGGTGAAGACCGCGTAACCACTGGCGCCTCTAACGACATCGAACGCGCCACTGAATTGGCTCGTAACATGGTGACTCGCTGGGGTCTTTCCAACAAATTGGGGCCATTAGTATATGGTGAAGAAGGCGGTCAAGCATTTATGGGTCATCCAGGGACTCAAGGCGCAAAAGTGTCCAGCAATGTTGCCCACCTAATTGATGAAGAAATGCGTTCCGTCATCGACCGCAACTATGGCAGAGCACAGCAAATTCTTGAAGAAAACATTGATGTGCTGCATAAAATGGCCGATGCCCTGATGAAATGGGAAACCATCGACCGTAATCAAATTGATGACTTAATGGCTGGTAGAGAACCACAACCGCCTTCAGATATTATAGAAGTTAAGGTGGAACATGACGATCAACCACCAAAATCCGATCATAAAGGCAAGGATAAATTGAGTAAGGATGTAACCCCTCCTAGCAATAAACCTGCCGGACAGCTTTGAGGTGCGCTCAGACTTGGGGACACGGATGCCCCGCTCTTTTTTAAAGCACCGTTGATAAACAAATAAGCCCCGACACTTAAAAGTTCCGGGGCTTTTTTTTATTAATCGCCAAACAAAGATTTTTTAACTCATACTACCTAACTGATATTTCTTCAGCTTATACCATAACGAACGTTCACTGATCTTCAGCAATACCGCCGCCTTGGACTTATTATCATCTGTTTGGTTAAGTGCCTCAATAATCAATTCTTTTTCCAACTCTTCCACCTGTTCATTTAAACTTCTGAACGGTTCCGCCTGATGGTTTCCCGTAGCAACCGCCACCGGAGTCTCGATCGGTAAACTCGCCGGCGCCACAGGACAAAAATCCAGATCGCGCGGCAAATGTTCAAGGGTGATTTCCTTTCCGCCACTGATCACAATCGCTCGTTCCATCATATTCTCAAGCTCTCGAACGTTACCGGGCCAAGCGTAACTCATTAAATAATCTTCGACATCGGGAGTCATCCCATTAAACGGAAAGCCAAACTCACTCGCATGTTTTTTTAAAAAGTGTGTAGCTAATGAGACAATATCTTCCTGACGCTCACGTAACGCCGGTAGTTCAATAGTAAACACGTTAAGACGGTAATATAAATCCTCACGTAATTTCTGTTCCACAATCGCTTGTTTAGGACTACGATTAGATGCTGCTATAACGCGAATATCCACGCTGATCTGACGATTACTGCCAAGGCGTTCAAGGGTACGCTCCTGCAATACCCGTAATAATTTAGCCTGAATGTTAAAATCCATTTCGGTAATCTCGTCTAAAAAGATCGTTCCACCTTCGGCCAACTCAAATTTACCGACCCGCTCCTTATTGGCACCGGTAAATGCGCCCTTACTATATCCGAACAATTCGCTTTCCAAAATATCCGCCGGAATCGCCGCACAGTTGATCGAGACAAACAACGCATCGGCACGAGGTGAGGCTCTGTGAATCGCGCGCGCCACCAACTCCTTGCCGGTGCCGGTTTCACCTTGAATCAAGACACTGGTGCGAGTAGGTGCGACTTGCTGAATCAGCGTATAAATTTGCTGCATTTTAGGACTCGCGCCGATAAACTCCCCCCAACCCGCTTCAACACTCTGGCGTAGAAAACGATTCTCCCGTTGAATTTTGCTTAACTTCAACGCACGTTGCACGGCGGCTTCCACCGCATCCAATTCGAACGGACGAATAATATAATCGCTTGCGCCATATTTCATCGCCTCAACCGCACTTTCAACCGTCCCATAAGCCGTCACCACAATCACCGGCACTTCATTCTGCTGTTCGCGCAGCATCCGCAATAAGCCGATCCCATCGAGTTCGGGCATCCGCAAATCGGTAATGACTAAATCAACGGTATGATCGCTCAAAAAATCCAACGCCGCCTGCCCGTTTTCAGCTTGATGGACGATATGGCCCATTTGTGTCAACATAATTTCAAGCAATCGACGCATTTTTGCTTCATCGTCAACAACCAGAATACTTTGATTTGACATAATTTTTATTCCTTAGAAGATTGAATAGGGAGCTGCACATGAAAACAAGCCCCTCCGTACGAGTTATCGGTGATAAATATTTTACCTTGATGCGCGAGAACAATTTGTTGTACCACGGTCAAACCGAGACCAATGCCATCTTGACGCGCAGTAAAAAAAGGTTCGAAAACGGTTTGCTTCAGTTCGTCGCTAATGCCAACGCCGCTATCGGCGACTCTAATATCCAGCTGATCTGCACCAATTATTTCAGCACTAATCGAAATCCACCCTTTTGCCGGCGTATGTTGCAATGCATTGATAATCAAATTCAAAAAAACCTGCGTCAATTGATCCCGGTCTCCGCTAATTCGATAATGATCTAACGATCCATCAATATTCACAGCAATTTGTTTGCTGTCTGCCTGAGATTGCAACAGATTGATCGAATGTTCAATTATCGTATGAATTTCATAAATTGAAAAATCGGGGGTAGTAGGCCGGGCGCATTTGAGCAAGGTGGTCACTAAATCATTAAGTCGTTGCGATTCGCTCAAAATAAAGCCGATCATCTCACGCCCAATATCGCTTAAACCTGATTCGCGCTGCAACATTTGCGCAGAAGAGCGCAGAATACCGAGCGGAGTACGCACCTCATGAGCCATACTGGCCGCCATTTCACCGATCACGGCTAATTTGGCCACCCTAACCACATCTTGGCGCGATTGTTCGAGATTATTGATCATCTGCACAAACTGCATATTTAGTTCCGCAACCTCGCCACTCGCTTTTAATAACGGTGGCTTCTGCTGTTTATCCTGCATAAAATCTCGCGTGAACTCAGCCAGTTTAATAATCGGATTAGCGATTTTGGCCGAAATCCACAACGACATCATCATACCCAATGCTAAGGTTAAACTTAAAAAGATCAGCAAAGTACGGCGCAGCTCCCAAATCGACGCAAAGGCATGCTCATTCGGTTGCATAATCAATAACACCCAGCCGAAGCCCGTAAAATTACGATAGCCTTTAGAATGGGCATAACCAATGAACATTTCACGGTTATCCAAAAACTCTGCCTGAGTGTTAAACACGCCATTTTCAGCCTGTTGCATTGGCCAAGCACCCGGCAAAGTATAGAAAATGGAAATTTTATCTTGCAAGCTCGATGATCGGGCAATAACGCGTCCCTCACTGTCAACCAACAACGCATAAGTATCCGCATTAGCCGAACTAAATGGTAACGGCGCGGTCAATAATTTGAAAATTTCCTGCCAATCGAAAGCTGCATACAGTGTTCCCAACTCACCTTGCTGAAAAGTATCCGTGATCCGCGTCGAAAAAACCAGTCGATTGGCCAGACTATCCAGCGTTTGCAACATCAACGTTTGATTATTGAAGGTCGTTTGCAACCACACCGGCGGCTCAGGATAAGAGCCATAGTTAAATCCAGGGGCACTATCGGCAATAACGTCTCGCTGCTGATTGACCACGAAAATTTGTTGGTATACCCCGTTATAACTAACGTGTAACTCTCTCAAGTATTGCGCCAGACGTTTATCTACATCGCGACTGCGAATTTCCTGCATAACTTCAAGATGACTCCAACTCGTGATATTCTGCATCCGTTCAAACAACGTGGTATCAATATGTTGCATCACTGTCGTCGCCTGCGATTGCAACTTGGTTTCGATCTCTGCATGAAGCGTTTCACGCAAATGCGTAAAAATCATTAAAGTGATCAACAGGACCGATGTTAAACTAATCAACACATAGGAAATCAGCAAGGTGTAGCGAATAGTCATACATGCCTTTTTATCATGAATAATTAATCAAAATGTCCAGACCCATTATATTATGTTTGCTGCTCTGCTTCCTGTTGTTACCCTATCAATTGAGTTTTGCCGAGCATAATTCCGAAACCGAAAATCAATTTTTCGATTATCATTGGGGTCGAGGTCTCACTATCCCGTCAGCCAATCTAAATATTGGTGGTTATCTACAAGCTTCATATCGACAACCGGAAAAACGTCCCGATGCCGTGATGTTGAATGATTTGAGCCTGTTCATTACGTGGTCGCCACATGATCGACTCCGTTTTTTTGCCGAACTTGACCAGCAAAACTGGTTTACCAGCTATGGGAATAGAACATTTGATGAAGCCTTAAGTGTCGAACGGCTGTTTGTCGATTATTTATTTTCCGGCACCACCACCTTACGTTTCGGCAAATTTCTCACCCCGTTCGGACGTTGGAATGTCATTCACTCGGCACCGCTGGTCTGGACCACCAATCGCCCCATTGTGACCAATGATTTTTCTTTTGCACCCCGCGCTAACGGCCTGCTCTTTAGCCATACCCACCTCGTCAATGAACATAATTTAGATCTGTCGGTTTATCTTGACGACTCCACCGACCTCGATCCCAAACCGAACAATCGTATCGTTTTTGACAAAGCTGCAGGTGCGCGCATAAATTATGAACTGACCGAAGAACTCCAAGTCGGTTTCTCTTATCTTGCCTATCAAACCCTTGCAGACCTTGATTTACCGACCCATCATGTCGTCGGCCTCGATGCAATGTGGCAAAATCAAGGCTATGAAGTGCTATTTGAGTCACTTTATCACACTCGTAACGATGCCGAGACCAACCTTGACGAAAAAGGCCTGTTTATCCAAGGAGTTGCTCCAATTGCCGGACAAGTATTTGCCGTCGGTCGTTATGAATATGTCAACAGCAAGGTCTTTCAAAACTTAACCAATAACAGCGTCTCACACATCGGGGTTGGAGGTTTGGCATGGCGTCCCTTTGTCCCCCTCGTCGTTAAAACCGAATATCGTTTTGGAGAAAATAATCGCGCGATTGCGCCGAGTGGTTTATTTATATCAATTGCGATGTTTTATTAATGCGTTCGACTATTCTAACCCACTTCCTATGCCTGCTATTGCTGCTATTCTTCAGCAACAATATACGCGCGGACGAAATTTTCGTCGTGATCGGCAAAACGTCAAGCGTGGAAAAATTGACGCTAAAACAGCTCGAAAATATTTATCGGCGTAAAACGCTGATTGGCGAAGATGGTGAACGCTGGAATCCAATCAACCTCAGCGCTAATAATCCATTGCGTATCGCTTTTGCCCAAAAAATCTTCCAGCAACCGCCCGAAGTCATGGAAGCGTACTGGAATGCCCAATATTTCCAAGGCATTATGCCGCCTTATGTGGTCAACTCCGTTGAAGCGATGCTTCGTTTCGTGGAAGATACTCCGGGAACGATTGGCTATTTACTTCCCTGTCAGGTAGATGATCGGGTGCGTGTAATCCTCAAATTACCGGTCAGCGAATCATTGGAAAATCTCTGTAAGAAAGAAGCCAACTTACATTAAAAAACACCACCTAATCCAAACCGGGTATCATCCTAATAATTAGCGCTGAGATCGCTCTTTTTCTGCCTGAGTCAATGCCTCCACAATCGAGCGATATTCATTCGCTTTGGGACGATACAAATACATCCCCAAGGCTGACATGCCGGTGAAAATATATAAATTATTAAAATCATCACCCAGTACAAACATAATCAGTCCGAACAAGCCAATCGTTTCTACCATCGCCATTGATACCAATACGGTTACCAGATAACGACGCATCGGCGAATAGGGGCCAGGCATGGTTTGATTCAAGCGAATCATCACATGGCGCAGTAAATTAGTCATCGGCAAGGTGATGATCGCCACAATATAAAACACCGTGCGGATTAAAATTCGTTGCTCCTCCGTCAAAGAAATCGTCCCTTGTAACTCCGCGCCTAACAAATGCGCCAGCAACACATACATCATTAAAGAAAAAACCATACTGCCCGTAATCACCCAAGGCATTCGTAAGCCCTGCGCCATTGAATCGAAAGGAATACTGCTGTCGGACATAATCGCTCCTGCTGTAAATGAACAAAACTTTATCATATCAAAGCTGGAACGGTTCGATGAGATTGGATTGGGATTTACTAAGAAATGAAAATAAAATAACTTAGAGATGCCGCAGACATAAAAATAGGCGGATTTACCTCTTCCCACGATAAGGGGAGGTTTGGGGTAACACTGTGCGAGAGTTGCAGATGAATAGTTCCTGATCTTGCCCTGATCCCTATGATCGACTCAATGTGATTAGTCTCGAAGCGTCGCCCTTAACGGGAGCGTAAAGAAGATCTTGAAGAATTAACCAATACCTTAATCGCTACTATTGTGTACATCTGAAGAGACCGAGATCCATCAAAAATATGCCCCCCCGATTTCAATTGCAAGCCATTACAACTACCACTCAAACGATAATTATTCATTTGAGTGGTAGCTGATAACGCTTAGAAAACCCCGAAGGTTAACGCTTGGCTGCCAAAGATCAAACGACCGTCATCAAGCAAATAACCGCTAATGATTTGATAATATCCGGGCGCATTTTGAAAATTGCCGTCAAATAAATTCAGAGTATGGTTCGCTTGCATATTCACCGGTTTACCATTGAGCGTTTGCAGATCGCCACTCCAGTTCTGCCATTGTCCTTGATCGTTTAATTGGTAGGATTGCATGGCTCGACTGCCGACGGGTTGATAGAGCGCGACGTTGACTAATTGTCCCCGTTGGCCGATGTGTTGCGGATCGGTTTGAATGGCCGTCGATAACATCAAACGCGTTTGCTGGGTATACGCGGATTGGTTGTTGCCCATAGCGACGCCAGTGTCGGCTTTCAAGGTAAAACGGGCACTATTGTTCACCGTCGTTTGACTATGAATATTGACTCCTCTGCCGGTTGAGGTTCGATCACTGTTGAGGATATTCGTCACGGTGGTTTCGGTTAGCACTTGTGCGCTGTAGCTTTCTCCAAGACTTAACAAATTCGAGACAAAGGCACGCAAATGATTTTCTGAACCGGCCCGCAAATTGCCATACATAATATTAACTTCAGCAACACTGCTCTTAGCGATAGCGTCTTGTAGGTCGCGAATATCCACTTCTTCGATCATCGCTCCAACGCGTAATGCCTCGCTTATAGACGATTGTCCGCGCTTTACTAAGTTGTCGTAAAGTGTCTGTAATTCCGGATGTGTGAATTTTCCATTATCTGCTTGCACTGGGTCGGTTAATTGATAAGCATCTAAAAAACATTTGACCTGATCCATATGCGTTTGTTCGGATTGGGCAATATTATTGAACAGCGGTTGCGACCATTTCTGATTCATCACCGCATAGACATCGCGTGCTAATTTCTCTTCTTCACGCATGAATTGCAGTAACTCTATTTCAGAAGTCGAAGGGGTAATGTTGCTTGAGATAATTGGGCAGCTCTGATTTCCGCCGAAATGGTTACCAAGGTTCTGTTTTACTTGCATTGCCTGCTGAGCATTTCCGCTAAAAACAGCCGAATTAGCCAGTAATGCAAGGGCCATCACTATTAATTGCTTGTGTTTCATGATCTTCTCCCAAATGAATTAAGCTAAGACGATCGAGTAATGATCGTTCTAGCCTTCACTATAGTCGAAGGATATTGCGGGCCGGTTTCACCCCGGCAACAAATTGTTACAGAGTGTTACAGTGGCTAATTGACGTTGTGGATGAGTGGAATTTGCAACCAGAAACACGCACCACCTTTGCGGCGAGGTTTTAAGACGATTTTCCAGTGATGCGTTTCGGCGATTTGTTTGGTAATCGCCAGACCGAGGCCGCTCCCGCCGGTTGTGCGATTGCGTGAGGATTCGAGACGATAGAATGGACGAAATACCGCGTCAGCCAGATGTGCCGGAATTCCGGGGCCACGATCACGGATACCGATATATAACGTGTTATGCAGACAGCGTTTAACGATTTGAATCTCGTTTTCTCCCGCGTAACGCAAAGCATTGTGCAATAAGTTATTCACACAACGCCGCAATGCAATCGGCGCTATTTCGATGTTAGTAACCGGAGCCGCCATCCGCCGGATTAATTGACACGAAGCCTGGGCTTCGAGGTTTGCGCTCAATTCCTTGAGTAATTGATCAAGGTTGATGCGTTCGAGTTTTTCATACTCCTGGGCGCGCGCGAACATCAGTTGGGCTTCGATCAACTTATCCATTTCCTCAATGTCTCGTTCGACCCGGTCCAGCAAAGGCGAAGGACTATGTTCGGCGAGCATGCCGAGCGCCATTTTCATCCGCGCGAGTGGACTACGCAAATCATGAGATACACCAGCTAAGAGCGTCGTCTGGTTTTCACGTCTGGCCTCGAGCTGGCGAGACGTTTCGTTAAACACCCGCGCAAGATCGGCAAATTCAACATCGCCGGTTTCAGGTAGTTGAGCAGGCTGACTGCCCCCGCCAATTTGTCGGGCCGCTTTAGCAAGTCGCGCGATTGGAGCGGACACCCGCCTCGCCAGGAACCAAGTTAGCACTAAGGTAGCAAAAACGCCTGCTGCAATGATCCAGGCCAGCGCGATACTAGGCCTCGGCGTGACCCTTGCTTTAGAAAACTCAAAGGTAAACGGCTGAGCATTCAAGACAAATTGCACCTGAAAGTTTTCGTGGTCGCTCTCGGTCAGGCGTAGGGTTTGATTAGCACCTAATCTAGCCGCGAGTGATCGACCTAGAAAACGAATGTAGGGGTAAAACTCAGCCTCTTTAGGCGTTAGCAGTTCAGATTGACGTAAAGAGATGGCATATTTTTGCTGCAATTCCAGTTCAAATGCCGGACGACCTTCCTGAGGCAGCTCGGTCCATACTTGCGCCGATAACAAAAGTAAATCGGCCAGATCATCTGCCGAACGCTGCGCAAGCGGTAATACCAGATAAATAACCAACGCCGAACCGGTCATCAGTTGAAATATCAGTAAACCGATTGCAATCGTCAAGGCGGTTCTTTTAAATAAAGACAGTGGACCTTTCAACGTGATTCATTCCCTTTGGGGGTAAATAGGTATCCTTCTCCCCAAACGGTGCGAAGATAAATGGGTGCTTCCGGTCTGGGTTCGATTTTTCGGCGTAACCTAGTCACTCTGACATCAATACTACGATCAAAGGGCGAGCGTTCGTAGCCTTTGAGTAAACCGATCAAATGATCTCGAGACACGACTTGGTTGGCATGTTCCAACAATACCCGCAGCAAATTGAATTCACCGAAGGTCAAAGGAATCTCGCCCTGTGCAGTATTTAGTACATGGGTATTGAGATGTAATTGAAAGGGGCCGAAGGTCAGTAGATTTGAGTCAACAGTGGGCACGATTTCCGTGCTCCGGCGCAGAACTGCCCGGACTCGGGCTAAGAGTTCACGCGGACCGAACGGTTTAGCCAGATAATCGTCGGCGCCCATTTCAAGACCAACGACGCGATCGACCTCATCACCGCGTGCTGACACGATAATGACTGGCGGGCCACGATGTTCGCGCAGCCACTTCAATAGCGACAAGCCATCTTCACCGGGCAACATTAAGTCAAGCACAATCAAATCGACCATATGAGCCTGGAGTTGCGCACGCATTTCGACGCCATCCCCTGCCGTTACTAGCGCATAACCGCTGGTTTCGAGGTAATTCACCACTAATTCTCGAAGCGCCTCATCGTCATCGACAATCAGAATGCATTGCTTAGTCATTGGTGTTGATGTCCCTCAATTTTTGGTTTCATTCGACTCCTCTTAGCTCAAAATATCCGCTATTGAAACACTTCGTAACAACTGTGAAATATCGGAGCAAACATTTATTGCTAGTATAGTAACCCACATTAACCATGATGAGCTTTAGACGATGAAACACCTTACTTCACTATTTGCTACCCCTAATTTTAAAGCTGTTTTAGGATTAGGCGTGACCCTCAGTATGACAAGTTTGTGCGTGACTGCCGAACCGATCGACCAACGCCAGATCCTTAAATTAAATGAAGCGCAACGGGCGCATATTCTCGGTGAAATGCGCAGCTTGCAATCCGGCACCCAGGCCATTTTGGCCGCATTAGCCGCCGATAATATGCTAGAAGTAGCGCAGCAAGCTCGTTTACTGGGCATGGGCATGGGCCATAAAGCTGAAAATCATCTGCACGATATTTTGCCAGATGCTTTTATGCAGATGGGTATGTCCGTGCATCATGATTTTGATCGGATCGCCCGTGACGCCCAAACTCTGAAAGATTCTAAACTGACGCTGCAGCAATTAAGTACCACAATGAAGACCTGTACGGCCTGTCACGAAACTTACCAGATTCGCACTCGAATACCTAAACATCAGCGATAATATGCCATGCTTTGAACAATGACCGGAGCACCGAGTCAACAGAGCCGTTAGGGTGCGCAATTAATTATTAATGGAGATTGATACATGAACAAAACTATCATCGCGTTGGGCTTAAGCTTAATTGCTGTAAGCGGATATCCCGTATTTGCACAAGAATCATCAGGGGCTGCCGCAAGTCAGACACACAACCCTCCGATCGACGCCGCAGCTTTAACTGAACAAGCTAAAGCGGCTGTCAAAGCGTTAGGCGGCAATTTAAAAAGCAAACTCGAAGCCGCATTGAAGGATGGCGCTCCGGAAAATGCCATCGATATTTGTCAGATTACCGCCCCCGAGATCAATAAAGCGGTTTCTGCCGAATATGGCATGAGTGTCAATCGGGTCAGCTTAAAAAATCGCAACCCGGTATCCGGTCAAGCGAATGCGTGGCAAACCAAAGTATTGCAGGATTTTGAAGCACGGAAAACCAGCGGTGAAAGCCCCGATACTTTAGTGTATTCGGAAGTGATCAATAATGAATTCCGTTTTATGAAAGCAATCCCCACCGCGGGCGTGTGCCTCAATTGCCACGGTGCCAATTTGAATCCATCGGTGGCCGATCGCCTCGCTAAACTCTATCCGCACGACAAAGCGACCGGTTATCAGGAAGGTGATCTGCGCGGCGCATTTGTGGTGGTTAAGAATCTAAAGCCCTAATATTTCGAATTTTATTTCAAGAGGCTTAAGGTTTTGTCATAAAGGTAAGTATAAATTGGATATCGACGAGAGTTGCCGGTATCCAGATCACCGAGAGAGAAGTCTTGAAAACTTAATTCTAGGCTATAATTTTTGGCAAGACGCTTATCATTCACCCTCTGCGTTAATGTATCATTGGCGATTCTGATGAGTGCGATGATGAAAATCGTTCCATAATTGCTGAAAAATGATAGCCTGATTGGGTGAATTTGAGCCCTCTATCCGTCATCATCAAGCCCATCATAATTACCAAAATCGCCGATACCGCCTGTAACTGCTGTTGAGTTTTTCCACTGAGGACGCTGGCAAAAACCCCAAAGGTCATCAAGGGAATCAGCGTGCCAGTGCCAAAACACAGCAATAACAATGCGCCTTCAACCGGATTAGCCGTCCCTAATGCCATGACGTACATTGCTTGCAAAGGCCCGCAGCCGAGTAAAAATCCACTGAGAAAACCAATCGTAAACGGTGTGCGACGTGGCTTGAGATCTTGATAAATGTGCTGGGTGAACGTTGCAGATTTAACTCGCATTGACGGCAGCCGAAATCGGGGAATGAGTTTTAGCATACCCAATCCGAACAACACCAGAAAAATTCCCGCAACAATGGCGGCAAGCCCACGCATCATCGGCGTTACCGTCACTACGGCCCCAAGAGCGCCAAAGAGTCCGCCCAGTAAAGCATAAGAGCTATTTTTACCGATAGCATAGGACACATGTGCTAGCAACAGGGCACGACGGCCTTGATTAATATAGCCTTGGGTATAATTGACCACGAAACCGCCACACATACCGATGCAGTGAAGACCGGTTAAACAACCCACCATAAAGATCACGCCATAGCCCAAGCTAGCATCGAATTGTTTCATTAAACCTGGCATCAGGCTTTTGCCCCACAACGCTACCCCTCCGACTAAAATCAAGAGTAAGCCAAACATGGCAAATTGCTTTAATTTAGGTAGCCACGGCGATTCTTCCGCTGCATCGCCATAGCGATAACCGGCGCGCTCGATAACGGTAAGAATTTCAGAGGCTGAAATGACCGAATCGTCAAAGGCCACTTGAACCTTCTTAGTCGGGTAATTGGCATTAACCGAGCTGATTCCAGGGAGTTCTTGGATAGCGCTGTTAATGGCAGCTTCACAGCCTGTGCAGTGCATACCGTCGATAGGAAAAGTAAGGGTACAGTGAGTCATAATAGTCTCGATAAATAATACATTCTAAAATTTGATATAAATTCCAACAAAAGCCGATCCTCCCATACCGGCGATATTTCTACCCCAAGGAACATTCACATTAGGTGCCGCCGTTGGATTCATCCCATAGCGGTCGCCAAGATAAGCACCGGCTAACGGATGATAGTATTGTTTGTCCAAAAGCTTATTTACGCAGATATCCAGGCGCACGTTATGCTACTCAGAGCCAGTTCGAGCATTCACAAGGATGTGGATGGGGTTTCGGTTTCATTGCGAATGGCTTGTACGTCATCTTTTTTATCGACAAATTGCATTTCTACAGCGCTTTGCCATTTTTGCAAGCGATGATCTAAGCTCAATTTCATATTGAACGGCATCATATGATAAAGATTCCCCCCGTCCATCCGTTCGCCACACACATAGCTCATCTTGATGTGGGTGGCAAATTCACCAAAAACTTGATTTTGCTTTATAAAGTAAAAGTATTAAATAACAAAAAGTTCTACTGTAAACGTAATACAAAGCAAAAATGACGCCGATTATTTTGCTTATTGAAATATTAGAAGATGTTAACTTATTGATGCGATAATAAATACGTACTATGTTATTTAACTTATTTTTATTGTGTCAATTTCCTTAAATATTCTTTGGATCAAATAAATAATGCTTTTTGATGTCACGGTTAATTTGAATTAATCTTTGCTTCGAAAGTCTCCAGGATTCAGGCGATTTTTCTTTAGTTTTAAATAAACAGCGCGTGAGCTAATACCCATCACCTCGGCAACTTTTTTAATATTTCCTTGATGTTGTTTTAATGTCGTTTCAAGAAAAGTTTTTTCAATAGCGGCAATCGATTGTTCTTTTACGTCCTTCCAGTCATCTGGATGGAGGAGCTTTGGTTGAAGTTCCAAGTCCAGATCGGTCATTTCTTCGCCTTTGGTAAATAACAAGCTACGCTCTAAAACATTTTCCAGTTCACGGACATTACCCGGCCAGGGGTAGTTTCGAATTTTATGCATGACTTTACGACTGACTGAGAGCACATTCTTGTGATGCTTTTGATTTAAACGCTGAATAATTAATTGCACGAGGAATGGCAGATCTTCATGACGCTCGGAAAGTGGCGGGATATTCAGTCTGACGACATTAATACGGTAGTACAGATCATGACGAAACATCCCTTGAGTAACAAGAGCTTCAAGATTTTGATTGGTGGCGGAGATGATTCTTAGATCGACGGACAGAATTTGTTTTCCACCCACACGTTCCAATTCACCTTCCTGGATTACACGCAACAAGCGGGTTTGCGCAGCGGGCGATAATGAATCAACTTCATCCAAAAATAGCGTACCCCCTTCCGCCCGTTCAAAATATCCTTGATGAACTTCTATTGCTCCAGTAAACGCCCCCTTTTCATGACCGAATAGCGCGCTTTCAATTAAACTCTCAGGGATGGCGCCGCAGTTGATCGGAATAAAGGGTTTTTGGCAGCGGTCACTCATGGCATGTATTGCGCGCGCAATCAACTCTTTACCAACGCCTGTTTGCCCTTGTATTAAGACCGTTGCCGTAGTTGGGGCAATCACTTCAATAGCGTGCAGAATTTTCTGCATACTAGGAGATTTGGCGACGATGGTGGGCGGCGGGCGTTTTTTAGTTTTTTTGCTTTGTTGAAACCAAATTTGTTGCATGCTCTCTTCAATGCGCGAATGTAAATCCGTCATATCTTGAATGGCTTGAGAATCGGCATCAGTATATTCTGTGCCATTGTGTCCTGCGGCAGTCTTAGCATTCGTATAGATGCACACTTCACATTTGCCATCGCGTCGGGCAATGCTTTGTTTAATTTCGACTTTGGCGTAACCAAAATTTCGTGCGGCGATTCCGCCAAAGACACTCGAGGTCATTCTGCAGAGTTCCGGGAAATTAGCAACGCCTTCGCCAAATGGACAACACGAATTGCTTACGGTAATGCAATCAGAATCACTGGCAACCAGGGTAAATTTTCCGCCAATGTTATTTTTTAAGCCAAGGATCAATTCAATATAACTGTTAAGATCGAGCTTGGCAGTTTTCTTGGTATCGGTACGATAGGTTTCTTCAAAAAAACAACCAGCCGTTTTGGCTATGTGTTCTAAAAGTTCTTCACAATGCTTTTGCCCCTGCTGTTCACTGGCATGCATCAGTTCCAAAATGAAGGTTTGCAGGAAAAAAACTGGCGTAAGTTCGGTAAGCGAGGACTGAGTCATAACAATAAAAAAGTGAATTAAAATTTCACTAATTGAAGCATGATTTCATTTGTAGAGTACAGAGATATTTTAATGCATGGCGGATTCAACTCCGAAGTGCAATCGCCAATAATAGGATATTAAGGAAGGCTAACTGATATAGTGCCAAGCTTTTTTCTATCCGACTAAAGACGAGAATGAACTTGAAAGACTACCATCAGTTAACCCAAGCACTAAGATACCAG
>CANNKG010000007.1 GCA_947505105.1 Methylococcaceae bacterium
AAAACGTAGTCAAACATGTACAGGCAGTACTTTAATAACAACAACGTGTAAGGTCACTTACACATTATTACGACGTGCGGCGGTGCTGAGGGGTAACAAAACCCCTCCGCTCCGCTCCGCGCATTACGACTTACTAGGGGCAAAACGTGGTAGGACAAGGGTTGAAACTAATTTGCGTAATCGGGGGTGATAAATGACACAAAATTACTTAATTGATTTTGTAACAGATCTATTTGCTACAAAACCAGCGCCGGTCGAAGAGACCCAATACTCGTATCCAGTGCTTGCTGATTCGAGTTCCCAAGCAATGACCGGAGTTGCAAAGTACATCAGCACTTTACCTTTAGTGACTGGGGTAGCAAAATATCTAAAAAATCAAAATGCACGACCGGCTACCACTGTAACAAAATACTTGGTAAATCAATCAATCGCCGAACGAAGCACACTTGTACAGACGGGTGTCGCGAAATATGTCGCCAAGGTAACTAAGGATGCAACAGCTCCAAGTGGTGTGGCACGATATGTTGCTAGTCAAGCATTGCGCCCTACTACAAAACCGAAGATCAGCGGAGTAGCAAAGTATATCGAACAACAAGAAGCAGCGGTTCAGCCTCTAACTGTATTGACTGGCGTTGCAAAATATCAGGCGGAGCAGGAGTTATTGGCTAAGAAATCAGCGGCTGCGGCTTTGATTGCTAAATATCTCGAACAAGAAGCCGTTGCCGCGAAACAAAAAGAGGAAGCAGTCTTGATAAAGTCTAGCGAACCCGTTATCGAAATATCTTCAGAAGAACCGGCCGTTACCGGCGTTGGCCGATATTTACAAGCCTTGGATGTACTGGCTAGAACTAAACCACAGGTAACAAGTGTTGCAAAGTATTTGGCTAGACAGTTAGTCTTGGAAAGTCAAAAACCGATTCCAACCGGGGTTGAAAAATATTTAGTAAAACAAGTGAAGACAACTAAGCCAAAGCCTGTCCTTAGTAAAGTCGCTCAATATTTGGAAAATCAGGCGACTCTTGAGAAAAGTAAACCTGCAGTGAGTGGTGTTGCTAAATATCTTGCCAAGCAAGGCGTGTTAAATAAAGATAAACCCGTAACCAGTGGCGTTGCCAAGTATCTGCTTCAGCAGGGGATAATCGCGGGTCAAAATGTTACCAAGAATGCTGACGTGGTTGCGATAGAGGTACCGGCAATATCACCCTCTGGAAAACTAACAGGTGTTGATAAATATATCGAAAGACAGGTGGCTGAAGCTGTTGAAAAAGCAGTCGCGGCGGTTGTGGTTGAGGATATTGAAAGCATTGAAGGTGAATATATTCCAGCGCATGAGTCGATTGAAGTAGAAGTTTTGACTGGCGTTGCAAAATATCTTAAAGAACATACGAGTCAAGAGCCTGTAGTCAGCAAACCAATAGCAAGAACTGGTGTTGAAAAGTATTTGCTTGAAAGAGTTTAATTTTTGAGCGTTTTTCCGGCAAAGGATTTTTACGTGGATTTGAAGTGGTCGAAAACAGTTAAGTTCTAGGAATGTGAAATTCTCACATTAATAATGCATTTGGCCTTAGCAAAGATTTTTGGCCGTATAAAAATGATTTTTTATAAATAATTATAATTTAAATAAATAGGTGCCCAATATGGCAAAAACGTTATTAGAACAACTCAGAGAAATGACTGTCGTGGTAGCCGATACTGGTGATATTCAGGCTATTGAAACCTTCAAACCGCGTGACGCGACCACCAATCCTTCTTTGATCACTGCGGCTGCGCAAATGCCACAGTATCAAAGTATCGTCGATGATACCTTGAAAGGTGCACGCGCTAGTTTAGGCGCTGCAGCTTCAGCTGCTCAAGTCGCTTCATTGGCGTTTGAGCGTTTGGCCGTTTCTTTCGGTCTTAAAATTCTGGAAATTATTCCGGGTCGTGTTTCTACTGAAGTTGATGCACGTCTATCTTATGATATTGATGCGACCGTAACTAAAGGCCGCGAGATCATCGCGCAATACAAAGAAAATGGTATTTCAACAGAACGGGTCTTGATCAAAATCGCCGCGACGTGGGAAGGTATTCAAGCAGCAGCTGTACTTGAAAAAGAAGGTATTCATTGTAACCTGACCTTATTGTTCGGCTTGCATCAAGCGATTGCCTGCGCTGAAAATGGTATTACCCTGATTTCTCCATTTGTGGGCCGTATCCTGGACTGGTACAAAAAAGATACCGGTCGCGATTCCTATGCGCCAGCAGAAGATCCAGGCGTCTTGTCAGTAACTGAAATCTATAACTACTATAAAAAATTCGGTTATAAGACTGAAGTGATGGGTGCAAGCTTCCGTAATATTGGTGAAATCACTGAATTAGCAGGTTCGGATTTATTGACTATTGCACCGTCATTACTGGCTGAATTACAAGCGACTGAAGGTGAATTGCCGCGCAAATTGGACCCAGCGAAAGCCGTTACGCTGACAATTGAAAAATTATCTATCGACAAAGCGACTTTTGACAGTATGCATGTAGAAAACCGTATGGCGAACGAAAAACTCTCCGAAGGTATCGATGGCTTCACTAAAGCTTTAGTGGCTTTGGAAGAATTGCTCGCTGCCCGTTTGGCAACGTTAGAAGGTTAATAATTTTTTTCCGAATTAATAAAGAATTTACGTAGAAGGATAGAGGATCTATAAATGTCACAAAAAATATCAGATGTAGTTAAACCGGGTGTTGTCACGGGTGATGACGTGCAAAAAATCTTTGCAATTTGTAAAGCCAATAGTTTTGCATTACCGGGGGTTAACGTCATTAACACCGATTCGATTAATGCGGTATTGGAAGCAGCTGCAAATGTTAAATCTGCGGTAATTGTTCAATTCTCAAATGGTGGTGCGCAATTTGTCGCTGGTAAAGGTTTGAAATTGGAAGGTCAGCAAACTGCAATTCTCGGTGCTATTTCAGGTGCACAACATGTTCATTTGATGGCTGAGAAATATGGTGTGCCGGTCATTTTACATACCGACCATGCTGCTAAAAAATTATTGCCGTGGATTGATGGTTTATTAGACGCAGGTGAAGCGCATTTTGCTAAAACCGGTAAGCCATTATTCAGTTCACACATGTTGGATTTGTCTGAAGAGTCTCTCAAAGAAAATATCGAAATTTGCGCCAAGTATTTGGAGCGCATGTCAAAAATGGGCATGACCTTAGAAATTGAATTAGGTTGTACCGGTGGTGAAGAAGACGGTGTGGATAACAGCCACATGGATCATTCTGCGCTGTATACGCAACCGGAAGACGTGGCTTATGCTTATGAAGTGTTGAGTAAAATCAGCCCACGTTTTACGATTGCGGCTTCTTTCGGTAACGTTCATGGCGTATATAAACCAGGTAACGTTAAATTGACACCGACTATTTTGGCTAATTCACAAAAATATGTCTCTGAAAAATTTGGCGTACCGGCTAATACTTTAGATTTCGTTTTCCATGGTGGTTCAGGATCAACACCTGAAGAAATTAAAGAATCTATCAGTTATGGCGTGGTCAAAATGAACATTGATACCGATACCCAATGGGCAACTTGGGAAGCTATCATGAATTACTACAAGAAAAACGAAGGCTATTTGCAAGGTCAGATCGGTAACCCAGAGGGCGACGATAAGCCGAACAAAAAATATTACGATCCGCGGGTATGGCAACGTGCTGGCGAAGTTGGAATGGTCGCTCGTTTAGAGCAAGCTTTCCAGGAACTGAATGCGGTTAATTCGTTGTAATTAATCGGAGATAAAAAAAGAGCCGGTGTGATTAATTCACATCGGCTTTTTTTGTTTTATGGGTTTGTTACATTTTAGAAAAGATTTTTTGTGAACAAATTGTAAAAAATTAACTGAAATAATATGCTTAGCCGCTATTTTTAAACTAAACTATCATCTTACTAGTTCCCATTAAGAAGGATAGTGAATTATGTCAACTCTTAGCCCTAGCACGATCCAGCTTGCCGGTAAAAATTATACTGTTGCCGATTTATTGCAGGAATCGGATGAATATATCAGGCTTGAAGCCGCGGAACAGTGTTTTGCCTTGACTGCCTTGATTAATGACCCGTCGCTCTTAGTGCGTTGTGCGGTAGCGCGCAAAAAAATAGGACATGACGTGCTGGTAAGTGATATTGATTGGCAGGTGCGGGCAACGGTTGCAAAAAATTGTACGGATTCGCGTTTTCTTGACATACTTGCGCGAGATAGCCATGAGTTTGTGCGTTTTGTTGTGGTGAAACGTGGCTATGCGTTGGATTATTTAGTTAATGATACAGATGAGGAAATAGCTTCAATAGCGCGTTATCAATTGCAATATCAACAAGCCGCGTAAATTACTCGACATTATAAAAGCTGTCTCTTCAAAAGATCATCAATAGGTGGTCTCAGTGTTTTTTTGTTCAAAAATCCCCGTTTTTTGACGATTACAGTTGAAAAACAAAAATTCATACCCATCATCCATTATTAACCTATGCAAGGTTTCTTGATATATTGTGCAATTATTTAATCAGGCCTTATAAGAAATGAATGATTTTATTCCCGGTCAGCGTTGGATTAGTAATACTGAATCAGAGTTAGGTTTGGGCCTAGTTTTGGAAGTTGAGTTTAATCGGGTCAGTATGTTGTTTTTAGCCTGCGGTGAGAAACGTTTATATGCTGCTGACAATGCTCCTTTAACCCGTGTCAGATTTGCTGAAGGCGATACGATAGAATCGACAGAAAATGAATTCGTAGTCGTGGAGCAGGTGATAGAAAAGGCGGGCCTGATTACTTACATTGGCGTCAATGATGAAGGTCAAACTGTCGAAGTGGAGGAGATGGAATTAAATCATCACATCCAGTTCAATAAACCACATGATCGTTTATTTGCAGGTCAGGTAGATCCTGAAAGCTGGTTTCTGCTGCGTTAT
Source organism: Methylococcaceae bacterium (assembly GCA_947505105.1). Taxonomy (GTDB): domain Bacteria; phylum Pseudomonadota; class Gammaproteobacteria; order Methylococcales; family Methylomonadaceae; genus SXIZ01. The sequence goes on from CANNKG010000007.1 coordinate 4,931, forward strand.
GAAACTTGGCAACGCTTGCAGAGACATCAACAATCTCAATTTAAGGGCTTACAAGGCGGAAGAACTTCCCTTTTAGCTCACCAGCTTTATATTGCCTATGAAGCGGCAAATCGCTTGTCCCCCAGAATTATGCTGGCCGATGAGGTTGGCTTAGGGAAAACGATTGAAGCAGGTTTAATTATGCATTATCGTCTGCTTAATGGTTTAAGTCGGCGAATTTTAATTATTGTCCCGGAAAGTTTATTACATCAATGGCTTGTTGAAATGCTTAGACGTTTTAATCTACGTTTTAGTATTTTTGATGAAGAACGCTGTATTGAATCACATGAAGAAAATCCATTTACTACTGAGCAACTGGTATTGTGCAGTCAGAATTTCTTTGCACGCTACCCGAAGCGTCAAGTGCAGGCATTGGAGGCTGAATGGGATATGGTGGTGGTCGACGAAGCGCATCACTTGGAATGGCATGAAGAAGCGCCAAGTGGTGAATATCTGTTTATCGAACAGTTGGGCCTTCGAAATCCAGGGTTGATTTTATTAACCGCGACGCCTGAACAATTAGGTAAGGAAAGCCACTTTGCGCGTTTGCGACTGCTTGATCCCGATCGATTCCATAGTTATCAGGCGTTTCTGGAAGAGGAGGAAATCTTCGAGCCGATTGCTGAAATTGCCAAAGTCTTATTGGCTGGAACCCCACTCGATCAATCGGCTAGAACTCAGTTAAAAAAATTATTAAAGCATGACAATATTGATTCATTGTTGGCAAAACTGGACGACGCTGAACAAGTCGAATCGGGAACAAACGAATTGATCAATGTGTTACTGGATCATCATGGAACAGGACGAATCCTCTTTCGAAATTCAAGACATACGGTGCAAGGATTTCCGCAGCGTGAATGTTACGGCTATCCCATCGAAGGCAAGCCCACCGATGATTTATTGACCGACCCCAGATTTGTCTGGTTGGTTGATAAGCTTAAGCAATTAAAAAAACAGAAAGTCTTGTTAATTTGTAAAGAAGCGCAATTAGCGATCGCTTTGGAACAGGCATTGAAAACTCGGATCGGCATTTCATCAGCGGTGTTTCATGAAGGCATGAGTATTATCGAACGAGATCGAGCGGCGGCTTATTTCGCTGATTATGAAGGTTCGGCTCGCATCCTGATTTGTTCTGAGATTGGCAGTGAAGGGCGCAACTTTCAATTTGTGCAGCATTTGGTGCTCTTTGATTTGCCGACTAATCCGGATTTATTGCAGCAACGCATTGGTCGTCTTGATCGAATTGGGCAGAAACAGGTTATCCAGATTCATGTGCCGTATCTGGTCAATACCCCGGAACACATACTGTTCCGCTGGTATCATGAAGGCATGAATGCATTTCGAGTCAATTGTTCGGGCGCACAGCGAGTCGCTGAGCAACAACACGATGAGCTTGCGAGAATTTTAACCTCGACAAACCAAAAGATTATCGAAGATTTTATTATCCGTACTAAAACGCTAAGCGAGACGATTGAAGAACACATGCATCAGGGACGCGATCAATTGCTGGAATTAAATTCCTGTCGAAATGAGCTGGCGGAGAACTTGATTCAACAAATTGAATTTGACGAACAGGAAGCGAATATTTGGCCGTATTTTGAAAGTTTGCTCGATTGTTACGGAATTAATGTCGAGCAGCATTCAACGGATTGCTACATTTTGACACCGAGTGAGCATTTGCGTATTGAACATTTTCCCATGATTGATGAAGATGGCCTAACCGTCACCGTGAAACGGGATATCGCGTTGGTGCGTGAAGACATGCAGTTCATTACCCAGGAACATCCGATAGTCAATGCCGCGATGGATCTGGTGCTTTCCAGCGATACCGGCAACGCTGCGGTTTCAGCCGTGACTCATGTTCAATTGCCTGAAGGTCAGTTTTTGCTGGAACTGTTGTTTATTGTCGAATGTAGTGCGCCCTCAGAATTACAGATTAGCCGGTTTTTGCCGCATACCCCAGTGCGAATTTTGATCGATCAGACCTTAAAGGATTTAACCTCGAAAGTATCTCATGCCAGCTTGATGAGTACTGGCGATAGTTTCGAAGGTCATCAGGTTAGCACTTTCTTGAATTCGCAGCGGGTGCAAATTAATAAAATGCTCGATATCGCGCGGCAGAAAGCTAAATTGGAAATGGAGGTAATAACGACCCAAGCGAATAAAGTTATGCTGGATGTATTGGGTGGTGAAATCAAGCGTTTGGCGCGATTGAAGAAAATCAATCCAAGCATCAAGGATGAAGAAATTGAACAATTGAAAGATGTGGTCAGATTATCCTATAGCCACATCCAAGACGCGCAAATAAGACTGGATGCTGTACGGTTTATTGTTACAAGCTAAACTGCACCACTTTAAAGCAGTGGAGAGGTGATTTTTTCCCGACGACTTAAATATACGTCTGACTAGCGTCTATTCTCGAATGGCGAAGTAGCTGAACAAACCTGTGTGATTGAAGCGGGTAATGTTCAGCGACTTGGCTCCCCCTACGTAAATTATTAAGGATGCGGCAAACATTGTCTCAATTTCAGAAGATGCCTAGTCAAACCCGCCGCAGTTTTATAAAGACCTTAAGTGCAACCGGTATGATGTTGGGTTTGCCGACCTGGATCAGAAACGCCGCTGCAAAATCCAAGCTTTCATCAGTGCCGGTACTTTCAGGAACCGAATTCACCCTGACCATTGCCGAAACTTGGGTGAACTTTTCGGGAAAGTCTTGCAAGGCGACTACCGTGAATGGCTCGTTACCTGCACCCACACTGCGTTGGCGGGAAGGGGAGATGGTTACCTTACATGTTACCAATCAACTCGACGAAGAAAGCTCAATTCACTGGCACGGCATTATTCTGCCTTTTCAAATGGACGGCGTACCCGGCATTAGTTTTGAAGGCATTGCGCCTGGCAAAACCTTTACCTATCGCTTTAAAGTGCAGCAAGCGGGGACTTATTGGTATCACGCTCACTCCGGTATGCAAGAACAAACCGGATTATACGGCGCGATCATCATCGAAGCACTGACGCCTCCGGCAGAGTCTGCTGACCGGGATTATATCGTCATGCTCTCGGATTGGACCGATGATCCGCCTATGAAAGTTTACACAAAGCTCAAAAAACAGAGCGATTACTACAATTTCAATCAACCAACAGTCGTGGATTTTTTCCGCGATTGGGCTAACGACGGTTTCATGGCAAGTCTTTCCAAGAGACAGATGTGGAATCAAATGCGCATGAATATGACCGACCTCGGGGACATTTCAGCCTATACCTACACCTATTTGCTCAATGGCCAAAACTCAAACGATTATTGGATCGGCCTGTTTAAACCCGGAGAGCGAGTCCGTTTACGCTTTATAAATGCTTCGGCCCAAACTTTTTTTGATGTGCGCATTCCGGGGTTGCAACTGCAGGTAGTGGCGGCAGATGGACAGGCGATTGAACCGGTGGTCGTCGATGAATTTCGTATCGGACTTGCTGAAACTTATGATGTGCTGGTAACCCCGACTGAGGGGGCCTATACTGTGTTTGCCCAAAGTATGGATCGAAGCGGCTATGCGCGCGGATTACTCGCGGTCGATCTTAATCTGGAACGGGCAGTGCCACGCGTTGATAAACCCCAGGCATTGACGATGGTGGACATGATGGGGGCCATGAATCACGCTGAGCATGACGGAATGTCTATGGCACATTCGCCAGCAGTTGCGGTTCGGCATGCGCGTACCGAGTTTTCTCCGAACGTCGATATGCGGGTCGATACCCCGCGTACTAATCTGGATGATCCCGGCGTAGGTTTACGCAATAATGGGCGTCGAGTATTGACCTATGCCGATTTACGTAGTGCTATCAAACCTCAGGGGCTTAGAGAACCCGAACGCGAAATTGAATTACATCTGACCGGCAATATGGAGCGCTATAGCTGGTCAATCGATGGTCTTGGATTTGGCGAGTCCACGCCGATCCATTTTCGTCTGGGTGAATGGGTGCGGATCATTATCGTCAACGACACCATGATGACGCATCCGATGCATTTACACGGCATGTGGTGCGATTTGGAAAGTGCCGACGGGGAGTTTCAGGTACGCAAGCACACGATTGTGGTGCAGCCCGCCCAGCGGGTGACTTTTTTGGTTCATGCCGATGCGCCGGGAAGGTGGGCTTGGCATTGTCATCTTTTTTATCACATGCATGCCGGAATGATGCGGCAAGTGGTCGTTGCGTGACTCGGGTAGTGGCTAGCTTGATAATAGTGCTCTCAGCCTTGCTGTTTAATGTTTCATCAGTGTGCGCGGCTGAAAATCACCACCATGATCATGCACAACACCAAAACATGCAAATGCCAGCACAAGTCGAGCCAGATCACAGTGCCATGCAGCATGAGCAGATGGATCATAGTCAGCATACGCCTCAAACCGTGGTGCCCGAAAGTCATCAGCATCATCCCGAAACCGTTGACGATAGTCAGACAGAGAAGCCACTGCGTGACCCGCATGCCTATGCCGAAGGTTATGATTTTGGCCCCTACGCCAAGCATCATATGGGGGATGACGATTATTTGGGATCAGTGATCATGGATCGATTGGAAAGCGTGATCAGTTCCCGCAATGTTGGCCTGACCTATGACTGGCAGGCATGGTTCGGTAAAACCAATGATCGGGCTTTGATTCGGGCGGAAGGCGAGATTATTGACGGTCGTTTTGAAAATGCCCGGAACGAATTGCTCTGGGCGCATGCGGTGACTCCCTTTTGGGATTCCCAGGTCGGAGTGCGCTACGACAGCGGCAAAGGCACCGATCGGGGCTGGTTGGCCTTGGGGATTCAAGGATTAGCCCCGTATTGGGTGTATGTCGAAGCAACCGGCTACGTCAACGAACAAGGCCGCACCGCGTTTCGTCTGGAATTAGAATATGACTTACTGATTACCCAACGACTTATTTTACAGCCCAGAACCGAACTCAATATCTATAGCCGGGATGACGTGAGTCGAGATGTCAAAAGTGGTCTATCTATGATGGAGCTTGGCGTGCGGCTTCGTTATGAAATAGTCCGAGAATTTGCACCCTATGTCGGGGTGGACTGGGAGCGTCGTTTCGAATCGAGCGTTGTACAAACGCCAACGGCAGGCTATGCCACGATCAACGATATTCGTTTTGTAGCCGGAGTGCGTTTCTGGTTTTAAACGACACAACATTATTTTTAGGTGCTCCAAGCCTATCACGTCGAATTACCCTCATTTTAATTTTAAGGATTCTATGTCATTTTCCGAACTTGGCTTATCAGCCGAAATATTACAAGCCCTCGATGAACAGGGCTATAAAGCACCGACACCCATTCAAAAACAAGCGATACCGGTAGTGATGGCGGGTCGCGACTTGCTGGCGGGTGCCCAGACCGGCACCGGGAAAACCGCCGGATTTACCCTGCCGATTCTGCAATTGTTAAGTGATCGCCCAACCAGTCAACGACCACGCCCGATCAGATCTCTGGTTCTCGTGCCGACGCGTGAGTTAGCGTTGCAGGTACATGAAAGCATTAAAGATTACGGTAAACATTTACCGTTATACGCCGAAGTCATTTATGGCGGGGTCAGCATCAATAATCAAATTCGCAATTTACGTCGAGGTTGCGATATCGTCGTCGCCACACCGGGACGATTGTTGGATCATGTGCAACAACAAACCATCGATTTATCGGCAGTTCAAATTCTGGTGCTCGATGAAGCGGATCGGATGTTGGACATGGGTTTTATTCAGGATATGCGTAAAATTTTCGCGCTCCTGCCGAAAAAGCGGCAAACTCTGTTATTTTCGGCGACCTTTTCGACAGAAATTAAAACCCTGGCCGGTCAATTATTAAATAACCCCGCCCAAGTTGAAATTGCGCGTAATCAACAGACTGTCGATGCTATCGAACAACAGGTTTATCCGATCAAACGTGAGCATAAGCGTGAATTGCTCTCGTTCCTGATCGGCAACGGCAATTGGCAGCAAGTGCTGATTTTTGTGCGCACCAAGCATGGCGCAGATCGTCTCGCCAAGCAATTACTGCTGGATGGCATTCGCACTGCGGCCTTGCATGGTGACAAAACCCAAGCGGCTCGCTTGAAAGCCCTGGATATGCTCAAAAGCGGCAAAGTGACCGCGCTGGTGGCAACCGATATTGCCGCGCGCGGACTTGACATTGATCAACTGCCCTATGTGGTCAATTATGATTTACCCGCCGTCCCAGAGGACTATGTCCATCGAATAGGTCGAACCGGGCGAGCCGGGGCAACCGGTATCGCAATTTCCTTGGTATCGGCGGATGAAGCAAAATTATTGCTTGCGATAGAGAAATTACTGAAGACCAACATTCCGAGGGTTGCTGATACCGGCTACGAAAAAGAGTCTTTGGCGGTCGCCGACCATGCGCCAAGGAAAGCCAATCCTGCTGCCGTCAAAAAGCCCCTAGATCGCAATAGACGTCGAACCAGTCCGGCAGCGGCTGATAATAATCGACGTAAACCTAGCAATGACAATCGCCAAGGGAGAAAGTCTAAGCGATAGCTATGCCCCTTCGCAGTAAAAGCGCTTTGATAAAGCATCAAGCATGGCTAGTATTGAAGTGCATGCTTGATGATCGAACTTTAATCACTGAATAATAGCAATCAAATCTAGCCTAATCTTTAAATTCTTTAGAGTTTTTAATGGGGTCGAGATTGGGCATTTTGTTGATAAAAACCACCGCACCCAACAACATGATGCAAAATCCGCTCAACATAGCAATATCAAGTAACATGATAGTAACTCCTGATCGATAAATAATGAAACTTAAGGTTTTTATTGGTAGGAAACTATTCCAGAAGTCTGAAATAACCTATCTCTACAATATAGTGGATTACAAGCTATTTTCATGCCATTAAGTGGCCTAATAAAAAATAGTAAGTAAATCATTTATTTGATTCGCTGTATTTAATTTGAAATCATTTGTTAAGGCTTCACTTTCGGTGCAAATCCACCGATCGGTTGTTTATTTCGTCCAGCGTTTCCAAGAAAAACCGAACTAGGTGGCAAGAATATTTAGAAGCGGCATGTTAATATGTTGCCATAAATTTCAATGGTTGATTTCTAACCGAAATATATTGAAATAACAGTCCAAATATGTTCATGGGTGACTTAAATGAGCATATTTATCCTCGTTCACCTCTACATTTTATTGGCAAAGATGAAAGCAAATATCGGATTGATCGGTTTGGCCGTGATGGGTCAGAACCTTGTACTAAATATGAATGACCATGGTTTTAAAGTGGCTGTCCACAATCGTACTCAGAAAACCACTGACGAATTTTTAGCCGGTCCCGCTAACGGTACGCAGGTCATTGGTTGTGCAAGTCTTGCGGACTTAGTGGAGAGTTTGGAAGCACCACGCAAAATTATGTTGATGGTAAAAGCGGGTGCTGTTGTTGATTCCTATATCGAACAATTGCTACCTTTATTGAGTCCTGGCGATATTATTATCGATGGTGGAAATTCTTTATATACCGATACCAATCGACGCACCGAGTATTTACGCGAAAAGAATATTCTGTTCGTCGGCAGCGGCGTTTCGGGCGGTGAACTGGGCGCGCGTAACGGGCCATCGATTATGCCGGGCGGTAATCCTGAAGCATGGCAGCATGTTAAAACGATTTTTCAGGCGATCAGCGCCAAGGTAGACGAGGAGCCTTGTTGTAATTGGGTAGGCGACCAAGGCGCCGGACATTACGTCAAAATGGTGCATAACGGCATTGAATACGGCGATATGCAGTTGATTTGTGAGGCCTATCATTTACTGTCGCAAGCGCTTGGATTGTCTGCCGATCAATTGCACGAAATTTTTGCGGCGTGGAATCAGGATAAGCTCAGTTCTTATCTGATCGAAATCACTGCCGATATTTTGAAATACAAAGATGCAGATGGCTTGCCTTTGGTTGACAAGATTCAGGACACTGCCGGCCAAAAGGGTACCGGTAAATGGACTGCAATTAATGCGCTAGATTTAGGTATTCCGTTGACCTTAATTGGTGAATCAGTCTTTGCGCGCTGTTTATCAGCTCAAAAAGAAGAGCGTCTGCATGCCGCGAGGGTACTACCTGCAAGTGGCGACAGTTACCAAGGCGATGCTGCTGAATTGATTAAGGCGGTCGGCGATGCCTTATATGCATCGAAGATTATTTCCTATGCCCAAGGTTTTCGTTTAATGCGCGAAGCGGCGCTTGAGTATAAATGGTCGCTTGCTTATGGCGATATCGCGCTGATGTGGCGAGGCGGCTGCATTATTCGAAGCCGCTTCTTGAACGATATTAAAAAAGCTTATGTTACGCACCCGCAACTGGAGAATTTATTATTCGATCAATTTTTTATCGATGCGATTCAACAGGCAGAACAGGGCTGGCGTAAAGCGATTATCACCGGTATTCAATTAGGTATTCCGACACCGGCTTTTTCAGCAGCCTTGGCCTATTACGACGGATATCGTTGCCCACGTTTGCCGGCTAACCTATTACAAGCTCAGCGCGATTATTTCGGGGCGCACACTTACGAGCGCTTAGATAAACCGGCGGGCGAGTTTTTTCATACTGACTGGACCGGCGAGGGTGGAAACGTTGCCTCGACCCAGTACATTGTGTAATCACGGGTAAATCCATTGTCTGGTTGATCATCTTTAGCTCAGCCAGATTCGACTCATTTTTGGAGTTCTTACATTATGCAAGCAGAAGCCTGTACCTATGTGATTTTTGGCGCGACCGGTAATTTATCGCGCGTGAAGTTAATGCCTGCCTTATACCATCTGGATATAGACAAGCGTCTGCCGGTGGGCACCCGAATTTTAGCGATTGGTCGTCGTGATTGGGATCAGGCGACTTGGTTGAATGAAGTGCGCGAAATGCTTCAGGCCAAATTGGGTGAGCAATTTGATGAAAAACGTTTCAAGCATTTTAGTGAAAAGCTGCATTATCACCGTGGCGATATACTAAGCTCTCAATGCTATAGTGAATTAAGTAAGACTCTGAATGAAGACTGTTATTCTAAAAACATGGCGTTCTATTTGTCGATCAGTCCTGCGGAATTCGGCGAGGTGATGGGCCATTTGAGTAACCAACAGTTGTTGAAGGAAGATTACGGCTGGCGACGGGTCATTATCGAAAAGCCTTTCGGCTATGATCTCGAAAGTGCTCAGGCTTTGCAAAAACGCATCAACCAGTATGTGACTGAAGAGCAGATTTATCGCATCGATCACTATTTGGGCAAAGATACCGTTCAAAACGTGTTGGTGTTCCGCTTTGCGAACATCATGCTCGAACCGTTGTGGAATCGCAATTATATCGACCATATCCAGATTACCCACTCCGAAGAGCTCGGCATCAGCACCCGTGGCGGTTATTACAATAGCGCCGGCGCATTGCGCGATATGCTGCAAAGTCATTTGTTGCAACTGTTGACCTTGGTGGCGATGGAGCCGCCAGTGTCGATGGAAGCCGAAGCCTTGCGTGACGAAAAAGTTAAAGTCTTAAAATCGATCCGCCGGATTCCGAAAGAAGCGGTCCATGCGCACGCTTTTCGCGGGCAGTACGGGCAGGGCACCATTAATGGCGAGAAGGTCAACAGTTACCTGCAGGAGCAGGATATTCCGCCGAATAGCGTGACTGAAACCTATGCGGCGATGAAATTGTATGTCGATAACTGGCGTTGGCGTGGAGTACCGTTTTATCTGCGAACCGGTAAACGTCTGGCCAAAGCGCAATCGGTGATTTCGATTTGTTTTAGACATCCACCGCAGCAATTATTTCACGATACCCAGATTCAATGTCTGAATCCAAACTGGGTGCTGCTAGGCATTCAACCAGAAGAGTGCATTCGGATTGAAATGACTTCCAAAGAACCTGGATTGGAAATGCGTACCCGCACCAGTAGTCTCGATACCGATTTCAGACACGGGCATGAAAAAAATATCGAAGCCTATGAAAACTTGTTGCTTGACGTGTTGCAAGGCGATCGTTCGCTGTTTTTACGCTTTGATGAAGTCGAATACGCTTGGCGTATTGTCGATCCTATTTTACAAACCTGGGCGATTGAGCGCGATTATATCGCGACCTATCCGGCAGGTTCTTGGGGGCCGATGGAAAGTCGGCGTATTTTTGATAAAGATAGCCATAGTTGGCGTAGTTCATTGGTACCCGAATGCAAATAATCAAAGAATGGTTAACATTTGATACTGCCGCACAGGTTGCTGAGGCGGTTTGTGCGGATATTTTAACTCAAGCGGAGCAGGCAATTGCTGCACGCGGTAGTTTTAAATTGGTGCTGGCCGGTGGCTCAACGCCCGAGCAGATTTATCGACTGCTGGCCAAAGCACCGGCTAATTGGGCCAAGTGGTTTATTTATTACGGTGATGAACGCTGCTTGCCGGTCGACCATCCCGAGCGCAATAGCGTGATGGCAGCGAATGCTTTGCTTGACCAAGTTCCGATTCCGGCAGGGCAAATATTTACGATGCCGACCGAGTTTGGACCTGAACAGGCTAAAACGCTTTATCAACAAGCGATTGAGCATAGCTTGCCATTTGATATGGTGTTGCTCGGCATGGGCGAAGATGGGCATACTGCAAGCTTGTTTCCAGGGCATCAGCATCTTGAAACTGAAACGGTACATGCCGTTTACAATTCACCAAAGCCGCCGCCTGAGCGTATTTCCTTAAGCGCCCGCGCGTTAGGTGCGACTCATAAGCTATGCTTTATTATCACCGGCGCGAGTAAACAGACTGCTGTCAAACAATGGCAAGCGGGTGAAGCCTTACCGGTTGCGACGATTGCGCCGGAATGTGGGGTGGTGGTTTATTGTGATGCTTCAGTGTTGGGCGACTAATCAGCACCGTAGCCTGGATGGAATCCAGGAATAAGGTTGATGTTAAATCCTGGATTTCGGAAGCTTATTCAGGCTACCTTGATTGTTCAACCTTAAGGAATACAGTGCATGTCTTCTGAACTGACATGGCGAAAAGCCATAAATAAGGTGTTGGGTTCATCCGCAACGCCTCTTCATTACAATGAGATTACCGAGCGAATCATCTCAGAAGGTTTGCGCAAGAATCTCGGAGCTACGCCAGCTGCAACGGTAAATGCGAAAATAACAGCCTCTATCAAGCACGAAGGAAATTCCTCACCATTCGTCCGAATATCCAAAGGAACTTCTTCAATGCGTACCGGTGTGTCTGGCATGTCGATAATGATTCCCAAACTCACACCGGACGTAACGGAATCAGAAGAATCAGAAGAACAGTATGAAATCATTACTTCCTTCGGAATGTTCTGGCGCAAAGAAGCAGTTGAGTGGATCGCTACACCAAAGTTGCTCGGGATGCAGCAGATTGGTGCTACCCCCGTTGATTTCAACAAACAGTTAGGAATCTACCTTCTTTACGACGGTCGGGAGGTTATCTATATTGGCCGAACTACCGACAGACCATTAGGCAGGCGACTGTACGAACACACGATTGATCGCATGTCTGCTCGTTGGGATAGGTTCTCGTGGTTTGGGTTACTGCCTGTATCAGACAAAGGTGAAATCGGTGATCTACCAGAAAATTATGGCGCGGCAAAACTGATTCCGGCGTTGGAGGCCATTTTGATTGAGGCACTTGAGCCACGCCAGAACAGAAAAAGAGGAGATGACTTGGCAGCAGTGGAGTACCTTCACAAGGTTGATCCAGAAATAGAAAAAAAGAAGGTTAAAGCGACATTGGATGCCGCTCTTAATAAACTATGAAAATGCTGAACAAAACGCTCCAGCAAACTCCGCTAAGGCTCCGCGCTCAGCTATGAGTTAAGGCAATGACAGTCGCCCTCTTCGTTCTTGGTGCTATCGCTTTATCGGCCTTCGCTGTTTGGTCGGTTCGAAGTGAATCCGCCGCGATGGAGAAAAAGGTTCAAGAAACATTTGCCGACCGTGAATCCCTCTCCCCGGAAGCATTCTATGATCGCTATTTTCTGGACTTAGGCATCGCACCAGAGGTCGTCATTGATACTCGCAAAATCCTTGAAGAGCAGCTTGGTACCGACATGTCCCACCTTCGAGCAGAAGACGATTTTTCAAAGAACCTCAGCTTCTTCTGGGACTTTGACTCATTGGCTGACGTCGAACTCATACTCGCCATCGAGAAGCACTTTCAAATCAAGATCTCAAATCACGAAGCAGAGAAAACGCACACGGTCACTGAATTGGTGCAGTTGGTTTCCAGCAAAGTTGGAAGTTCAAGTGCATCCTAACTATCGCTACCTTGCTATCGGCGACCATTCAGCAAAGAACCCAAAATTCCGCGCACGATTTGTTTGCCAACACTGCTGCCAATACTTCGAGCGGCGCTTTTGATCAGTGCTTCGGTGGCTGTTTCGCGTTGTCTGGCAGGCCTTCCCGACGACTTCCGAGTGGTTTTATATTCTTGAGCCTCAGCCTCACTTAGGAGCGTTTGCTCGGCACGTTTTTTGAGCAATTCATACGCGGATTCTCGATCGATTGCTTGTTCATAACGACCCTTCATGGGCGAGCGGTTCATTAATTCGCTGCGTTGTGCCTCTGTCAGCGGGCCGATTTGTGATTCGGGCGGGCGGATATAAATTCGTTCGACCTGGGTTGGGCTTCCGTCTTGGTTCAGAACCGATACCAAGGCTTCGCCGGTTTTTAATTCTTGGATTGTCGTCTCGGTATCAAGGCTGGGATTGCTGCGAAAGGTTTCCGCGACGCTTTTGACGACTTGCTGATCTTTTGGTGTATAGGCTCTTAAGGCATGTTGCACCTTGACGCCCAGTTGTCCGAGTACGCCTTCCGGAATATCCAGCGGACTTTGGCTGATGAAGTAGATACCCACCCCTTTGGAGCGGATCAAACGCACAATTTGTTCAATTTTATCGAGCAGCGCTTTCGGGGCTTGATCGAATAATAAATGCGCTTCGTCAAAGAATAACACTAACTTAGGGCGGTCGGCATCACCGACTTCCGGTAGGGTTTCGAATAATTCCGATAGTAACCATAATAGAAAAGTCGCATATAAGCGCGGCGACCGAGTTGTGAGTTGCGTGGCGTCGAGAATACTGATCACACCGTTGCCTGAGAAATCGGTCTTACAAAAATCTTCCAAACTAAGTGCCGGTTCTCCGAAAAAATGTTCGGCGCCTTGCTCTTCGAGAATCAGTAATTGCCGCTGAATTGCGCCAATACTGGCTGGAGCGATATTGCCATATTCGGTTTGTAAGGACTTCGATTCCTGACCCATCCAGTTAAGCATCGAGCGCAAGTCTTTTAAATCGAGTAACAAGAGCCCATTATCATCGGCAATTTTAAAACAGCTATACATTACACCAGTCTGGGTTTCGTTCAGTTCGAGTAAATTGGAAAGCAGTAACGGACCGATATCTGAAATGGTAGTTCTGATCGGGTGACCGGATTTGCCGAAAATATCCCAAAAGAGCGTCGGATTGCCATGCGGCTGAAAATCCGCAATGCCGATTTGTTCAAGACGTTCCTTAATTTTCGGATTAGCCTGTCCTGCCTGAGCAATGCCGGATAAATCGCCCTTAATATCGGCTAAAAATACCGGAACGCCAATTTTAGCAAAGCCTTCCGCCATAATTTGTAAGGTGACGGTTTTGCCGGTTCCGGTTGCGCCTGAGATCATGCCATGACGATTGGCCATCGCTGCATCCATGGCAACTTTTAGACTTTGTTTTCCGCCCAATAAAAGCTCTTGCATCTGTATTCTTCCGTATGGTTAAACCGAGCGTAAGGGAGTCACTTCGCCGGTCAGTTGATAATGCCGAAAATCTGCCAAGACTAGCGCATGATCGAATGCCAGCACCTCCGGCAGAGTATCGAAAGTGAATAAACCAAAGTTTTTGGCATCGTCGGCAGCGCAGGGCAAGCCGGTCGCTTCGGCGAGATAAACTGCGGTCACGGTATGATTACGGTTATCTCTTTTCGGATCAGAATACATACCCAGGAGCACTTTTAGTTTGACGTCGAGACAGGTTTCTTCCTTAGCTTCACGGACAGCTGCTTGCTCAAGGGTTTCACCGACATCGACAAAGCCGCCCGGAACTGCCCAGCCAAAAGGGGGGTAAGCACGTTCAATCAAGACAAAGGGTTTACCGGGTTGATCGACTAGCGTAATCAAAATATCGGCGGCGAGCAGCGGGGTAATCGGTTTGGGCATAATGACTCCAATTTAAATTTAATCAAGGCTTACTTTATCGCTATATCAAAGACTGATCATAAACCAAAGCACTGTTATTAGAAAGTTACAACAGCTCTCTCTTGAATAATCAGCTAGTTTCTTGATAAAACACTTGTGTTTGACTGAGTTGTTCCTGAATACATACCGCATAAAATATCTCTCGCGCTTGTTTTTTTGTTGATAGACGATATATGTGTTTAGATAAAGCCGTCTGAATAAGCTTAAATTGTGGTGTCAACTTTGTCCGGAGAGAGAAAATATGTTCAGTAATTGGTTAAAACAAGTGTTATTGCTGCTTGGTAAACAGCCATTTTTCTGGTTGATCTATGTAGTGCTTTTGTATCCGGTGTTGGCCATCGGGAGTCTTTCTCAGTTGTTGGGAATCATTCTGGCGGTTATCAGTTTATTTGTGGGTGTTGGACTCGGAGCATTTTGCGATCAACTAGAGCAATCTGGAAAAAACGTGACGCTAACGCAGATTATTAGACAATGTTTGCCCTTGTCCATTATTGCCGGTATTGCGTTGATGTTGTGCTGGTTTGTGTTTAGGGCTATTGCTGATCTTACTAACGGCCAGTTTCAACATATTGTCCAATTTTTTTGGCAGGGTGATCTCATCAAACCGGAGTTATGGGATAAACCGTGGCAAATTATCGTGGCGAGAGTGTATGAAGTTTCGATGGTCGCCCTGATATTTAGCGTTTTAATGATAACCACGTTTGCCAACTGGTTTAGTTTCCCATTAATGGTATTCAATAATTATCGTTGGAGCATCGCAAAAAATTCAGGAATTCAGTCGGCGCGAAAAAATCAAAAAGCGATGTCGAATTTGATGTTGTCTTTAGGTATCTCAACGGTATTGGGTTTAAGCTTGTTTCCCGTATTAACGCCGATCTTCTATTTGTTGACCTCGCTGTTGATGTATGTTTCGTATCGTCAAATTTACGGTCGGCCATTTGAAGGCTAGTCCTCAGTCAATCTTGCCATGTTAAGCCAACTACCGTGCTTAAACGTCTAGTAGGATTAAAGTCACCAAACATGAACTTATGAGACCCATGACTGCTGCCACTTACAAGGTATCAATGCCATTCGCCCACCAGCACAAAAGGCCCCCAGTAGGCCGGATGATTTAAGGCATTATTTTGCATTAAGTGTTTTTGCGCATATTGCATGGCTTTTGCTTTAGTCATATTAGGCTGTTGATAGCGTAGGTAAAAATCGGAGAACAGTTGTTTAGCAGCTTCGTCGGCGACCGGCCATAGGGTGCCGATAGCGCTTTTGACGCCGGTTTGAACCACGACGCCCGATAAGCCTAAGGGGGATCGATCATCGCCTTCGGCGGTTTGGCAGGCGCTGAGGGTGACGAGTTCAATCGGACGATCATGGAAGGCTTCGGTTTGGAAAATTTTGCTTAATTCATCCATGGTGATCAGATGATCGTAGGCCATGATAAAGCTCTTGTTAGGATCACCGGAAAAGAAGCCATGCGAGGCGATATGCACCGACGTATGTCCCTGGTGCACGGTGTCTTTGAACGGGTGCAATAAAAAATCAGCATTTTCAAGTACCGGGAGTGATGATAACGCTGAGAGTGATTTAAGCTCCTCGGTGACGCCGGGTAGAGCCAGTTCCTCTTTGAGGCGACTGACGCGTAAATTACGTTCAGTAGGATCGACCGCAGAAAACTCGGCACTACGGAGCTTCGGTAAGGCGCGGCGTTGTAAGCCTCTATTTTCTTTGGTTTCGGAACCGAATAGGTTAATACCGCTGGCGATTAATTCTTCGACGACCGGGCCCGGTTGGCTCATGCCGGCCAGAACAATATCATCTCTGGAGTGATCGATACTGGGGGCGGCGAGCATCGATAATCCGGGCACGGTGACCAGTGCATAGTGTTCCACGAGGAATGATGTTCCGTCATGGAGTAATGCAATGGGTATTTTGCGTAAGGGGCCATCCGGAATATAGACCAGCGTGTCGATCTGTTGTGCTTCGAGTGCTGCTCTGACCGGTCTAATCAACCAGTCGTAAAGCGGGTGATGTTGAGTTAATTCGCCGACATTAGTAATTTCATCATTGAGTTGCTTGACCGCCGTATCAATTTCCCGCGCCGAGTGCTTGACTCGATAGCTGCTGAGTCCTTTGGGGGTGCGCAGGATCAGCGCCAGATGATCGTCGAATAAAATCGGATAGAGGATCGCGGTCTTGGCTTCCAATTCGCTCGTCAAGGCTTTTTGTTTCACCGCGCAGGCATCTTTGAAATAATCCTGCAATTCAACGGCTTTTAATTGCTCCCAGGTCTGAATAGCCTCATCGAGGATACTTTGAGAAGGTGCAGTGTCTTGCAGCAGCAAAGCAATAAAATTCAGATAAATGGGTGCAAAGGTCTTTTTGAACGACGATTCGCCATCTTGATAAAGGACTGGAATATCGGCGCGCAAACGTTGTAATTGTTGAACGGCACTACGATATTCGGCCAAAGCTTCCGGTTTCTTCGCCTGACGTTCGAGTAGGCGTGCGTGTTGCCAAGTCCATTGCAGGTGTTGATCTGGACTAGTGTCGGTCACCAGGGCCTGTTCGGTTAATTGCAGCGCCTCGGCAAAACGCTGTTGTCGCTCATACAGCGAACCGAGTAAACCAAGCGCTTCGGCTTTATGACGAGCATTTGTGCTGTGTTGAAGCACCGCTTGTAGGGATTGATAGGCGAGTTCAAATTGCTGTTGTTGACCGGCTTGAAATCCTAGCGCGAGTAAGAGCTTTTCTTTAATATCGCCTTCCGGCACCTCGGTTAGCTGCCGCTGAGCTTGTTGTAGAGTGTCGGATGCTGGGGTGAGTTTAGCTAAATTGAGCAGTGCCGATGCAGCTAGCGCATGATCATGAGCGAGTTCGGCATTGTTTAAAGCTTCACGATAACGGATTTGAGCCTGTGCTTGATTGCCGTGAGCGACTTGCACATGACCCAGACGCAAGGCTATTTCACCGAGAATAGCTTTGGGGGCATTTGATTTGGCCTCAGGATAAATTTTAGTCAGCTCGGTTTCGGCGGCCTCAATTTTCCCGGCGCGAATTAGGGCATCGGCGAGAGCTATTGACGCCAGCCAGCGGCTTTCGGCGTCTGAGCTTTGTTGCTTAGCCTGTTGTAATAAACTGATGGATTGATTGATGTGACCGGCTGCTATGGCCTGCTCGCCTTGGTCGAGCAGGCTGGTTTCACTATTGGCTGAGACAGTGCTTGCCAGCAGCGACAGACTTAAGAATATCAGTAGAATTTTAGGCATAACGCATGATCTCACTTACAGTAACCGGGCATGGAGCCGGAAATAGATACCTTGATCCTGAATATCATTGTCGATATTGCTAAGTGGCGGGTGATGGCTCAAGGCTCTCGCCCAGTAAAAATCGGCATCGAATTGTTCCCACGACCATTGCAAGCCCATACCAATCCCCATTAAGGTTTGATACACATCGTCTACCTTGGAGCCGTTGGCGTCGAGATTCCACGCGCCGCCAAGATCGTAAAACGGCACCAGATTGAGCTTGTGACCGTTGGCTTCATTGGGCAGGATTAAGGGATAACGCAGTTCAAAACCAAGCGCATACCCTTCGTCACGCACCATTTCATTTTGCCGGTAACCTCGAATGGTATAAACGCCGCCAAGCGCAAAGCGTTCCAGCGGCAAGAGATTGCGTGAGGCCAGTTGCACATCGCCGCGGAAGAAAAACTGGGTGCCGCGTTGATCAAGATTATGCACATATCTGAGTTGACCGAGCCAGCTGAAATAATGACTGTCGGGTTTATTATCCGAATGGGTGGTCGCATCGAAAGCGTCGATGCCGATGTTGAAACTTGAGCGAAACGACAGCACGCGATCAACATCCCGATCCAGATAATTTTGAATCAGACGCACGACCGAGACGGTTGCTTTGCCATTGTCTTCATTGCCGAAGGCTGCCGGAAACGCCGAGTTTTGCAGGAGGGTGTGGGTTTGGCGATAGGCAAACTGACTTTCGACCGAAAAAATGCGGTTAATAGTGTGATACAGCGGGTGACTGACGCCGATATTCACATCCATAAAATTATTTTGAATATCGAGCGATTTCAAGTGCGATTCGATAACATTGGCCTCGCTGCCTTGAAAGCCAAGATTCAGCCGAGTATCGTAGGCATTAAGTGGCATCGAGAAATAGCTGCTAATTCCTTTGGTGCCGCCGCTGCCGTTTAGATTGAGGCGTAAAAAATCGCCCCAGCCGGTCAGATTGCGCACGGTGCCGTCCAGATGGCCTGTGTAGGAACCTACGGTCGGTGGTGTGTAATTGTCCATACCTAAATGCAGTTCATAAGGCTTGGCGCGTTTGACCGATAAATCGAGGATGGCATCGCCCGGATTCGCGCCGGGGCGCAACGCACCATTAACGCGTTCGATTAAGGGGTCGGTCAGCAGGAGTTGAAAGCGCTCTTGTAATTCGGTGCGTTCCAATGGGCCGTCGTCAGGTTGGAGGCGTTTACGCAGATAATCCTCGTGTAAGCGCTCGGCGCCTTCAATATTGATCTGGGTCAAGTGTCCCTCATAGACCTGATAATGCACGATACCCTGTTTGATCTGCTGGCTTGGCAGTATAACGCTGGGGTATAGAAACCCCAGGGTTTTGCATTTCTGGAGCAATTCTAAGCGGAGCGTATCGAGATCGAGGCGACTGACCGATTTGCCGAGCAATGGTGCGACGATGGGTTGAAGTTCTTGGATGGTTTCAGGCAATGCTTGGTCAAAAATGACCTCTTTAAGAATAAACTTGAGCGTGTCGTCGGCGCGGGCGAGGGATGGCGTTTCTGTTGGTGGCTGCAGGGTTGAGGGTGGCGTTTTGGGCAGCACTTGTGGCAACGGCGGCAATTGATAATCCGGACGGCTCGGGGTTAGGGCGCCGGGTTCTAAGGCAAGGCCGGAAACGCTATAGCCGATTAGCATACTGGCCAGCGAGTACGATATAAACTTGGGTGAAATACTCATGGGCGTGCCTGCTTAGCGCAATGTGGAGCCAGAGGGGCAGGGGTGTTGGTGGATTGACTTTCGGGGATGTTATTCGGGCGCTTGATTTTTAGGTGGCGTTGCAAGGGCAGGCTCACCGGATCGCCGGCATTGGGCGGCAATCCGCCATCGCCGCTCTGAATTAACGAACTGGCTTCCTGATCACGGTTGACGCTACACGGGTCATCTGCAATCGGTCGATTGTTGACCACATCGGCGTCGATTTTCGCCAATTGTCCGGCAATATTCAGTTCAACCCGGCTGACATTCGGTTGGCCGCTTTCACCTTGCGGGGCGGCCGCTTGGATCACGTTCAAAGTTGGATTGGCGTAGGTATCTAGGCGGACATCACCGCCAACGATTAATTGCTCCTGAGACAATAGCGTGCGTTCGGCGTTGACGTTGATCTTACCGCCGTTACCCCCTTGCGAGACAGAATTTGCTTGAATATAGCCACCGTTCATAACTAGATTGCCGGCCTTGACCTCAATATTACCGCCATCTCCCTGCCGGCCTAAATTAGAAGTTCCAATGGGGCTTTGATACAGAATGATATTGCCCGGCGGGGTTGCTGGATCGGCTTGGCTATTGATAGCAATGGTGCCGGGGCGACCGCTGGTGTTTTTGCTTGTGACTGATAAGACGTAACTTTGGTTTAAATCGATGTTCGGACTATTGATTCGAATATAACCCGCATCGCCTTGACTGCCAAGATTTGCTGAGCTTTGAATAAATGAACCCTGTGCGAGCGATAAATCATGGCTATTGATCGAAATGGTTCCCGAATTACCGCTACCGAAAGTATCGGTAGTGATGCTCGATTGTTGAGTGAGGGTGATGATCGGGCTAGATAATTGGATAGCGCCCGATGAACCAGAACCTAAAGTTCTAGCGCTAATTGTTGATCGAGCTTCGAGATATAACTGGCCGGACAAGTTTATAGAAATCGAACCACCATTTCCGTAGTTCTGATTATCGTAATTAATAGGTCTGAATGAATCGGAACTTATGTTCGATCCACTGCCTTTAATCTCATTAAAGCTGTTTAACCATAAGTTCCTTCCGGTGATGGTGATATCTCCCGCGTCTTGGCTGCCAAAAGTTGACGTTTCAATTCGGGAATATTGCAACTCAATATCTCCTCCCTTGAGTTCGATTGATCCACCCGGAAATTTCGAGAGATTCCTTGCGAGAGAGCTCACAAGGGCATTCTGTAGGTTAATCTGTTCTGCAACCAGCTGAATTTTGCCGGTATTGATCTTTGGAGTGATTGCGTTAGCAATGGGAGGAGCATTAACCGAAAGACTCGGAGAAGCCAGGGACGCTGTTTTACTAAGTTCATGCGCAATCGTAATCTGCCCTTGCTGGCCGCTGATTGGCGTTAAGCCTTGTTCGTCCATTCGCCATTTTCCGCCACTGCCGCGATTGCTACCGAGCAGAATCGTACCTCCGGGCGCGATAAGATGGGCATCCTGCATTTTGATATCTCCGCCCACTAAACTAAGATCTTGATTTTCTTTAACGACTAAATTCGCTTGGTCAAGCGTAATGGTGGCCTGAGTGTTTTGGTTAAATTGATAATCAATCGGCTCGGCAATGCTGAGGGTTGAAGATTGCGTTGGATCGGCGGCAAAATGGCCGCCATCCTTGAAATTAAGATCGGTTGCAGTCGTTAAATGAAAAGCGCCGGGGAGATTCAGCGTGGCGTTTTTTCCGATCATCCAGCCGGCCGGATTGATGAGCCACAAATTGGCGTAGCCTTGGCTACTGATTTGGCCATCGATATAAGATGAAGTCCCGCCGGTCACGCGCGCGAAGATATTGTTGATATCGGTGGCGACTTGAAAATTGGCGGATTCGCGGGTCAGGATATTGAACTGCGCAAAACTGTGAAATACGTTGCCGCCTTGGGTTTGTCCAAGGCTCTGCCCAATCGCATAATTCGGCCCCGGCAACGACTGAGCAGCGCCGCCTAGCGAACCATCGGTAATCACTTCCGCCGCAATTTCCGCGCTATGGCTTAAAATCAGCGCAAGTACCCCATACCACGTTAATTTCATATCAATACCTCGCTTAATGCGAATTTTTTAGCAACAGCATAGTGCTTAATGTAAAGATAATATACAAAATTATTTTAATAATGTTTCATATTTATGGTTTGGTTTTGGAAATATTGATTAAACCGCGTGAGGCCTTGCGTAACAGAGGTTCGAGCGAATAATGTCGAAGCAAAATTGCCGGATAGAACTTGCGAATTCTAAGATTGGTATTTGGGCTACTGTGCTAGATTTCGCAAGTTCCATCTGGCTACTTTGCAAGAAGGGATGAAATAAGGGAGTTAGAATAGGTGGTCGTATTGCTTTACCAATCCGAAACAGCTAACACTTAATGTGTGTGTTCACCCAGACGGTGAGACCTTAAAATCCCGTTCAACCCTTCGATAAACTCAGGGCGAACGGAATTTTAAGGTCTCAACTGCTCTTTTAGGTTTAAATAATGTCAGTGAAATGTGTTGGAGTAAGGTAACGAACTTCTAGTAAATAATCGATTTTGAACTAGACTTTTACGCTTGAATTATGTGAAAGCATGGTCTACTCGGCGTTGTCTGGAGAGTCTGCCAATACAATTTATAGGGGAAGGTATGTTAGAACGTTTGAATTTGAAAATGCGCTTTGCAATTATTGTAATAGCATTAATGATGGGCTTTTCACTGTTTGGAATTTGGACGTTTTACGCCATGAAAACCTTAAACGTAAATGGCCCTGTGTATCAACGAATCGTCCAAGGTAAAGATTTGATAGCAGATATTTTGCCGCCACCTGAATACATCATTGAATCCTATTTGGTTGCCTTGCAACTATCGGTTAGCAATGAAAGCGCAGAAAAAAACGCACTCATAAACCGTTTTCAAACCTTGGAAACCGAGTATCAAGCACGCCATTCATTTTGGCAGCAGCAAGCCCTAGAGCCGGAATTGTCTAAGCCATTATTGGAAGATTCCTACAATGCCGCGCAAGTCTTTTATCAAGAGGCTATGCAACATTTTATTCCCAGTGTTCAAAGTAATGCCACTGATGCTATACGTACTAGTTTGATGAAAATGCGCGAAGCTTACGAAGCGCATCGAGCCGCGGTTGATGGGGTAGTTAAGCTCTCTACCGAACGTAATAAAGCAGACGAACTGATGGCTGCAAATAAAATTCATGATAATGCCTTAGGCTTAACGATGGTATTTGTTTTGAGTCTAGTGCTGGCGCTTGTTTTAACTTGGTTGATCAGTAAAAGTATTATCAAGCAATTGGGTGGAGAACCGGGATACGCCTCCGACATAGCGTCAAAGATTGCCAATGGTCAATTGAATAATCAGATTGTCTTGGAGAAAAATGACCAAACAAGCCTATTAGCTAATATGGCAAATATGCAACTGCAATTACGTGAACGCATCGAACAAGAAGCGCGCGAAAAAGCCAATGCTTTACGTATCCAGTTAGCGCTCGATAAAGCGAACTCTAAGGTAATGATGGCCGATGAAAACTACAACATTATCTATGTGAATGATGCGCTTACCGATATGTTCCACAAGGCCGAAAGTGATTTGCGTACAGAAATGCCGAATTTTGCCGCAGATAAACTGCTGGGCAGCAGCATTGATTTATTCCACAAAAAACCGAGTCATCAACGGGATATCTTAGACAAAATGCGTAGTACGATTAAGGCGAATTTTGTGGTGGGCGGGCGTCACATGGATTTTGTTGCTAATCCGGTGATCGATGAAAAGGGGATGCGGGTCGGTACCGTAGTCGAATGGCAGGATCGCACCCTTGAGATTCACATAGAAGATGAAATAAAAGCGATTGTGGATGCAGTTAAACGTGGGGAATTAGACAGTCGTTTAAATACGGAAGGTAAAAGCGGATTTTTACAAACGCTAAGTATTAATATCAACGAACTAACCTCGGTCATTGAAAATGTCTTTTACGATATCGCCAACATTATGCAAAATATGGCAGCTGGTGATCTTAGTAAGCAAATGAACAATGACCATACTGGTGTCTACGCCAGTTGTAAGAATGACATTAATTCTACCCTGGAAAAGTTGCGCGAAGTTTTTACTCAAATACAAGATTCGTCAAACTTTATTAGTCATTCCTCGGATGAAATTGCCAGCGGCAATAATAATCTCTCGCAACGCGCAGAACAACAAGCCTCTAGCTTACAGGAAACTGCTTCTAGCATGGAAGAGCTGACCAGTACGATTAAAAATAATGCTGAAAGTGCTAAACAAGCGAATCAAGTGGCACTAGATGCGAGAAATTTAGCCGAAAAGGGGGGGGTGGTTGTTGAGTCAGCCATTCATGCCATGCAGGAGATTAACGAAAGCAGTAATAAAATTGCCGCAATCATTGGGGTGATCGATGAAATTGCGTTTCAAACCAACTTGCTAGCACTCAATGCGTCAGTTGAGGCCGCCCGCGCTGGAGATAATGGGCGTGGATTTTCAGTTGTGGCAACTGAGGTCAGAAATCTGGCGCAGCGAAGCGCTAAAGCGGCGCGTGAAAGCAAAGAACTTATTAACAACAGTATCCAGAAGGTGCGTAACGGTAGTGAATTTGTGAATGATACGGGCAAGTCTTTACACGACATTGTTGAAGGTGTAAAACAAGTCAGCGGCATTATTGCAAATATTGCTTCCGCCACTGAGCAGCAATATGCGGGGGTTGAACAAGTCAATCATGCAGTTGCTCAAATGGATCATATCACGCAACAAAACGCCGCTTTGGCCGAGGAGGCGGCGGCTGCCAGTGTCTCGATGAATGAGCAAACCATGCATATGACTAATTTACTAAGCTTTTTTAAATTGAATCTAAGCAACGCAAACTCCACCGGCTTGAAAAATAATATCAAGCGAACCAAAGTTCCGACTTTAGCAAAAGTTGAAAAACCTAACGCCTTAAGTACAGGCCATGATGATTCAGAATGGGATGAATTTTAGCTATTCTGGAATATTTATCTAGAACTTGCAGGTTTTTATAGACTGGCTAATCTAGCTTAACAAATTGATTAGTGAAGATATTTATGATTTTTCTGGGGAAAGGGGGGTCCTCCAATTTTTTGGAAATGCAAAATGGCTAATTCCTCATTTGAAATTTCACCATGGTTTATAAAAGCTGTTTTGCAGGGTTTTGTGTAAGCTCAGATTTCTACTGAAGTTAAGATTTGCTAAATTAACGATGGAACATGTTGATTTTTTGATAAGTACCCAGCAGATTTTGATATTAATTGGTCAATCTGAGATTGGCTATATTGCAATATGTTTAATGAATGCTATGTTTATTTCATTCACTAAATAAACTCGAAGAGGTCAGTTATGAAATTTAGTCCAATAATATTAACCATTTTTGGCTGTAACTTATTAATTATAAATACATGCTCTGCGGAAATATCGACTACCAGTTCTACGTTTAAATTTACCCCGACTTACTTTCCAAACAATAGTACCGATTATTCCACTCTTTACTATGATAGCAATGGTAAACCCAGAAATTTGGTAGCCACTCCGAAGTGTCAATTGGATAAAAGCATTATAGATAAAGTAATGAAATTTTTACCGGAAGGTAAATCGGTCCCGAAAAATGCTCCATCGTTATTAACGGATGATCGACATGCCAACATTTATTTATCTGGAGCCGCTACTGATGTTCAAGTAGCGTATGTATTCGAGGGGGCTGGTTATACGAATTCAGTTGGTTTTTTCAATTTTCGTACGGATATAAGTACACCCCTGAATGCGATATCGTTAGGAGACAAAATCTTATTCCCTAATTTTTCAGGTACTGGAACAGGCGGCACTATGAATTTTGGCGATTGGGTCAGTTTGGGTCCGATGGCCAAAGATACTGCCATTGGATTTACGTTGGTTTCTAACGGTTGGAAATCGGGCAAGGTAGATGCTAATCGTACCGTCAATCAGATTTTTCGAACCGTTTCAGCATTAAATCCTGAATCGACCAGCGATTATAAACGCCATACCGTCCTGTTATCAGATCCTAATGCCAAAATTTTGGTTATTGGGATAGAAGACCTTAATCGACAGTCTTGCTCTAATAACGATTGGAGTGCCTGTACGGATGATGATTTTAATGATGTTATTCTCGCCGTTTGTGTTGATCCGTGGACGTCAGTGGATTGCAGTGATTGCACAACAATTGATCCTCCCGTCGCCAAACCAGGGGTAAGCGGGCCATCAAGTTGGACAGAAGTGACAGAAAGTCTGACTGAAAATGATCCCATAAAAGCACAAAAAGCGAAAGAACGAGCTGCTAATCATTAATATAGGACTTACGCATTGACGGGTAAGTATAATTGTGAATATGCAAAATGTTCATATTGATTCTCCCACTATTAATTTAGAAACTTTTTTCTTTCACGGCGAAGATAATACGTATCAAATTCCTAGCCACAATGGAGAAATAATGAAGAAATTTTGGATATTCGAGCAATCTGTCGAACAGAGTTGTAGGTATCTTATTGAAGCCAATTAAAATGTATGGAAGGAGTTAAGCGGAGATGACGGCTGCCTGGATGAACCCGTCAAACGCT
Source organism: Methylococcaceae bacterium (assembly GCA_947505105.1). Taxonomy (GTDB): domain Bacteria; phylum Pseudomonadota; class Gammaproteobacteria; order Methylococcales; family Methylomonadaceae; genus SXIZ01. The sequence goes on from CANNKG010000007.1 coordinate 30,832, forward strand.
TGTGGATCGGGTTACGGTTATCCTTCCAGAACGGGCTATCCAAATTGAAGATTGCTGGCGCTTAGTGTTTCGTTGGTAAATTCTTGAATTTAGCGGTTGCGAACAAAAATGATATCCCATACCCCATGACCGAGACGCTTGCCGCGATTTTCAAATTTTGTTAACGGTCGATAGTCGGGGCGCTCGCAGTAAGTGTTGTTTGTGCTGGTATTCGAAAAACCGGCATCGGCGCTCAGCAAGGTGAGGATTTGTTCGGCATAATTTTCCCAATCGGTTGCGGCATGGAAGTAACCGCTTGGTTTGAGCTTTTGTTTTAATAATTCGAGAAACTCAGGCCTGACGATTCGGCGTTTGTGATGACGGGTTTTATGCCAGGGGTCTGGAAAGAACAACTGGACGCCCGCTAAGCTAATGTCTGCTAGGCATTGTTCCAATATTTCTATAGCATCATGGCAGTAGATTCTGACATTAGTGACGCCTTGTTCATGGAGTTGCAGCAGCAAATGCCCGACGCCGGGGCGATGGACTTCAATGCCGATATAGTTTAACGTCGGATTGGCTTTGGCCATTGCTAACAGGCTTTCACCATTACCGAAACCGATTTCGACAATCAGCTCGGCGTTGCGACCAAAAACCTGTTGCTCATCGCATCGAACGGCAGGATCGAGCACATAATCTTCCCATAGATGTTCCAGCGCGTATTGCTGTCCGACGGTTAGGCGGCCTTGGCGCCGGATAAAACTTCGGATGCGATGGGTGAAGGGGGCTTCTAATTCGGACATGATGGGTAAGCGTGGTTATTGGAGAGGTTGTTTTAACCGGGACAGTGATTTGTCCCGGTTAATATTGAACTGGCGTTGATCAGTAACTTAAGTGAGTTATAGAAACAAGCCGTCAATCGGTGACGAGGCGGAGGCAAAACGTTTTCTAGGCATACGACCTGCCAGGAAGGCTTCACGGCCTGCTTCGATGCCTTTGCGCATCGCGGAAGCCATTAGAATCGGATTTTTAGCGGCGGCAATTGCGGTGTTCATCAAAACGCCGTCGCAGCCTAATTCCATAGCTAAGGCGGCATCTGAGGCGGTGCCGACGCCTGCATCGACTAAAATGGGCACTTTGGCGTTTTCCACAATCGTTAGAATATTGTAGGGATTGCGAATGCCTAGGCCTGAACCAATCGGTGCAGCCAAGGGCATTACCGCGACGCAGCCGATGTCTTCAAGACGTTTGGCAGCAATCGGATCGTCATTGGTATAAACCATCACGTCAAAACCATCTTTGACCAATAATTCTGCGGCAATGAAGGTTTCGGCAACATCGGGAAACAGAGTGATTTGATCGGCCAGAACTTCAAGTTTGACGAGTTTATGGCCACCTAATAATTCCCTGGCTAGTCGACAGGTTCGAACCGCGTCTTCGGCGGTATAACAACCCGCAGTATTGGGTAAAATAGTATAACGATCAGGTGAAATTACATCCAAGAGATTGGCTTCGTTTGGATTTTGGCCAATGTTGGTTCGACGAATCGCGACCGTGACGATTTCCGCGCCACTGGCTGCTATCGCTAAACGCGTTTCTTCCAGATCCTTATATTTTCCGGTACCCACTAACAGTCTTGACGTGTAAGTTTTGCCTGCAATCGTAAAACCGTCTTCCTGTCCGCCGCCAATCGCATGGACAATTTCAAGACGATCCTGGTCTTGTACCAGATAGCTTGCAAATTGATCGTAAGGGAGGATTTCCTTATTCAATTCCACTGCGATCCGTTTGCCGCTCAGATCTAGTTTAACCAGAATATCGGCAACGCTGGTGGGTTCGTTAATTTGATGAGTTTCACCATTAATGGTTACGTTCATTATGCTTGCTCCTCGGCTAATTTTGACATACGACGATGTTGAACACTGGCTGCTAATTCACGCAAGACGGTTTCGGTGTCGTGCCAACCTATACAACCGTCGGTGATACTTTGACCGTAAACCAACGGTTGACCCTCAACAACGTTCTGACGACCTGCTTTGAGATGACTTTCGATCATGACCCCCATAATTCGTGAATCGCCGCCCGCAATTTGTTGGCCGACATCTTCAGCGACGATCATCTGCCGCTGATATTGTTTCAAGCTATTGTCGTGGCTAAAATCGATCATGATGTTTTGCGGCAGACCTGCTTGTTCCAGGCCTTCGGCGACTTTTTCGACGTTGACGGCATCATAGTTCGGATGGTCATTGCCGCCGCGTAAAATAATGTGCGCGTCTTCATTGCCGGAGGTCGAAAAAATCGCAGAACGACCAGCTTTGGTGACCGACAGAAAATGGTGTGGACTTCTGGCGGCGCCAATTGCATCAATCGCGATTTTAATGGTGCCATCGGTAGCGTTTTTAAAGCCGACCGGACAGGATAGCCCCGAAGCAAGTTCACGATGCACTTGGCTTTCGGTCGTTCTTGCGCCGATAGCACCCCAGGAAATCAGATCGGAAACATATTGCGGGGTGATCAAGTCCAAATATTCGGTTGCCGCCGGGATGCCTAAATCACCCAAATCGATCAATAATTGCCGGGCAATACGTAAGCCTTTGTTGACGTTAAAACTGGAATCAAGATCGGGATCGTTAATCAGGCCTTTCCAACCGACGGTGGTGCGTGGCTTTTCGAAATACACCCGCATTACGATTAATAACTCCTGATTCAATTCATCCTTGATGACTTTGAGTTTTTTGGCGTATTCGTGCGCGGCTTGCGTATCATGAATTGAACAAGGGCCAACGATCACTAACAGTCGATCGTCTTTACCTTGCAGAATGTTATGGATTTCGGTTCGGGTAGTCCATGTCGTGTTTGCCGCTGTTTCGGTAACAGGCATTTCTTCCAAGCATTGCACCGGCGCAATGACTTCTTGGATGCCGACTATTCTTAAATCATCGGTATTGTGTTTACTGTGCATGACCTTTATTTAATCCGTGTACTTTATCGCGGGTAATTTATAAAACTGCGTATTTTAACTGGTTTGACAGTTTATTGTTTAGTTTTTACAGCACACTTTGGGGAAGTGTGTTTGGTGTTGGGGTAATCAAAGCAGGGTATTTTGTAAGCAAATTCGCAAGTTAAATACAAATTTGGAGCCGAGCCGGGCTGACAGCAATACAAGATCAAGCGATTCTATTGTATAATGCATCATTATAATATCTTCATTCGCGCTAGCGATCCTCCATATTTTACATAAGGTAAATACATGTCTAATGATGTTTCTTCAGTCCCCTCCTTTAATGAACTTGATTTGTCAGACCCAGTTCTGAAAGCATTGAATGATGTCGGGTACGAAACACCTTCCCCAATCCAAGCTCAAATTATTCCTTTTGTCTTGGCGGGACGGGATGTTTTAGGTCAGGCGCAAACAGGAACCGGTAAAACTGCAGCCTTTGCCTTACCCATTTTGTCACGCATTAATTTAAAACAGCAAGATCCTCAGGTTTTAGTTCTGGCACCTACGCGTGAATTAGCGATTCAGGTGGCGGAAGCATTCCAACGCTATGCTGCACATATCAAGGGTTTTCATGTCATGCCGATTTACGGTGGACAAGACTACACTACCCAGTTAAAACAACTCAAGCGCGGCGCACACGTTGTGGTCGGTACGCCGGGCCGGGTGATGGATCATATGCGTCGTGGCACTTTAAGTGTCGATTTGCTATCGCATTTGGTACTTGACGAAGCTGATGAAATGTTGCGAATGGGCTTCATCGATGACGTTGAATGGATTCTCGAACAGATTCCGAACAAGCCGCAAATTGCGTTGTTTTCAGCGACCATGCCGAGTGTTATTCGTAAAATCGCTCAAAAATATTTGCATCAACCGGAAGAAATCACTATCAAGGTCACGACAACCAGCGCCGAAAATATTCGTCAGCGCTTTTGGTTGGTCAGTGGCGTGCATAAACTCGATGCCTTAACGCGTATTCTTGAGGTCGAAACTTTTGATGGCATGATCATTTTCGTCAGAACCAAAACCGCGACGATCGAACTCGCTGAAAAACTTGAAGCACGGGGACATTCGGCGGCGGCGATTAATGGCGACATGTCGCAGATGCTCAGAGAACGCACGATTGCCAATTTAAAAAGCGGCAAACTTGATATTTTGATTGCGACCGATGTCGCGGCGAGAGGTTTGGACGTTGACCGGATCACGCACGTCGTCAACTATGACATTCCTTATGACATCGAATCGTATGTTCACCGAATCGGGCGAACCGGTCGTGCGGGGCGAACTGGCGATGCGATTTTGTTTGTGGCGCCGCGTGAACGAAAATTACTCAGCAATATCGAGCATGCGACCCGTCAGAAAGTCGCTGAAATGGGGCTGCCATCGACCGAGTTGATTAATAACAAGCGGATTTCCCGTTTTAAGCAAAACATTACCGATACTCTGGCGACTGAAGAATTGAGTTTCTTTTCTCAGTTGATGGAACAGTATCAGCAGGAACACAATGTTTCTGCTCTCGAAATAGCTGCTGCTTTGGCTAAATTGCTGGAAGGCGACACACCGCTGTTGTTACGTAATCCGCCAAAACAGGCGGCGTCTGAACGTCCATCACGCGACCGTGACGATAGGCCACGTAGTGATCGGAGCGAGCGCCCTGAACGGGGTGAGCGTAAATCGGGAGATAAACCTGCTCGTTCTTCCCGACGCGGCGGTAGCGACATCGAAATGGAATTGTATCGCATTGAAGTAGGTCATGCCCACGGCGTAAAACCGGGCAATATTGTTGGCGCGATTGCCAATGAAACCGGTATTGATGGCGATCATATCGCGCGCATTAAGATAGAAGAGAATTACAGTACTGTCGAATTACCGGCTGGAATGCCAAAAGATTTACTTGAAGAATTGAAGAAAATTCGAGTTGCAGGGCAGCAGCTTAAAATCTCCAGGATGGGCGCTACGATTACAACCAAGGATAGTAAGGACGCAGATCGCAAGAAAGACAAGAGTAAAAAGCGGATGAGCTCGACTTCGATTAAACGGAAGGACGGCGACAAACCTTCAAAAAAACCGGAATAATTTCCGGGGTTCTCACATCTTTTCGTTATTGATTTCTAGTGTGAAGAGGGCTTGGTAAATTCACTTAGCCCTCCCAGTAATCCAATTTCATGCTTTTACAAAACAATTGCATTCCGGTTGTTTGTATCATCTCTGATTATCACTTTTTTTAAGCATTGTTAGCAATTTTTCTAGATCATTATCTAACTAAAAATTTGCAAATTAGCACATAAAATTGATATTAGTTGCTGCAATAAATTTCTTTCTTATCGAACTAATCTGGCATCTGTGTTCAGATAATGCTGTTTCGGCGTAATCTTATTCCTCTCGGTTTGCCCGACTGTAGACTAATGCCGCCATTCCGGCCACCCCAAAAAATGCACCAAACCAAAAAACCAAAATGTATAAAAGCATTTAAATTTATCCATTAATATATAGAATAATATGCTTTATAAAATACTATATTTAAAACATCAATAATATGACGTTTTTTTACTGCTATTTTGCTCATAAAAAATCTATATTTGCAATTTATGATTAGCGTTTCATGAGTGGATTGGTGATCGAGTGTTTGGTTAAATCAGTGATAACGAACGATTGATAAGAAATGTGTTTGAACTATTGATGGCGTGAATCGGATATCACGATCAATAGTGGATGAAAAAAAGCTGACAATTTTATTGTCACATCGATTAATCAAATTAAACTTTTTTGCGTAGCTTCAATATTTCCAATCTCTGACTATAATCATGTCAATGATGGGTTTAGCATTACAATTTTTTTGGGGTTATTCATGGATAAAGCCAGTGTTGATAATAAACAATTGAATCGCCGCGTTGCTTTTAGAATTTACGATCAGGTTAATTTGTTTTATCAGAAAATTGATTCGACCTTGGCGGATCTGGTTGCGAATGCTGAAGTTTTCTCGAATAATTTGTCGCTAGCGAATGCGCTTGAAGATCGTCCCACTGAAAATCAGGCATCAAACTCCCCAGTAATAATAAATGACACGCAAAACGCTAATATAAGTGTAACCGGCATGGCGTTTACTTGTGAAGAACGACTTAAATCGGATGATCTTATCGCGGTAAGAATTTTATTGTTATCGAGTATGACCACGATTATGACATATTGCCAGGTGGTATATTGCAAACCAAGCAATCCGTATGAACATCAATACCCTTATTGGATTGGGGCTCGTTTTGTCAACATGAGTGACGATGTTAAAGACTTACTGGACCGTTATGTGCAGCGCAAGCGTAAGCAGCAGATGTGGGTGTATGGGGGGCTCGCCACTTTGGCGCTTATCGTGATGGCTTTTCCACTTCAAGTTTTTCATCTTGTGCTTGTGGTGTTGCATCATCTCGTTGAAATAGTGTTGCATGGCCTATTCCTATGTGTTGAGTTTCTTGAATTAAATCTCGATCATTTGATCGAGCATTGGTTCCATACCTCCTTGCATGCAACACAGATCATTGTTTTTTATATTTTGGCCGCAATCGTTTTATTGGGTTTATACTCGCTTTGGCGCATCGTTCCAGCTTACTGTATCCGTTGGAAGAATAGATTAGTCACTTTCTGGATGCGCAAAAAAGCCAGTTTGAAATATTTTTGGAATGAACAGTCGCTCGATAGCAAAATTAAAATTACCGTAGTTGCAGTTGTGACGCTTGGTTGCTACAGTCTGATTGCTTTTTAGATGAACGTCGCCACCCACGGCTGAGCTTATTTCGACTATATTTATTTAGGAATGAAAACTTAATAATTTGCACCGATAGCTCCTTCAGGGAGAGAGTTGGGGTGAGGGGATAAATGTCCAAGTTATTTAATTTTCATTCCTTAATCAAGCGTGATCCAGCGTTGCCTTATATTGTTTTACTATGGTTCAAGCTAATTGAATACCCGGGTCTGTAGCTAAGGTGTCACATTTATCATATAAACTTTTGACATTAAGAATTTTTGTACAGGCTTAACTGGCCTAATTTATGCTGTTTTAACTTTTTATCTAGTGAGAAAACTCATGACATCACCTGATCAAGCTCAATCTGTAACTCTACCGTTAAGTACCAAGGAACTCCACAATATCAATGCCTACTGGCGCGCTTGTAATTATTTGGCGGCCGGGATGATTTATTTACGCGACAATGCCTTGCTAAAAGAGCCACTTAAGGCAGAGCATATTAAAAGCCGATTACTGGGCCATTGGGGTTCGAGTCCCGGTTTAAGTTTTGCCTATATTCACATTAATCGCCTGATTAAAAAATATGATTTAAATGCTATTTTCATGGCAGGTCCTGGGCATGGGGCGCCGGGAGTGTTGGGACCTGTCTATATAGAAGGCACCTATGCCGAAGTGTATCCAAACAAAGGCGAAGATGCCGAAGGCTTGTTGGAGTTTTTTAAAGAATTTTCATTCCCCGGTGGAATTGGAAGCCACTGTACTCCTGAAACGCCGGGTTCGATCCATGAAGGTGGTGAATTAGGCTACAGTATTTCTCACGCCTATGGTGCCGCTTATGACAATCCGGATTTGTTGGTGACGGTCTTAGTTGGCGATGGCGAGTCCGAAACTGCGCCGTTGGCGACCTCTTGGCATTCTAATAAATTCCTGAATCCGATCCGTGATGGGGCAGTGTTGCCTATTTTGCACCTCAATGGCTATAAAATTAATAATCCGACCATTTTGTCGCGGATTTCTCATGAAGAACTGGAGCAGTTATTCAGAGGCTATGGTTATTCGCCTTATTTTGTCGAAGGCAGCGATCCAGAACTGATGCATCAACAAATGGCCTCGGTCTTGGAAACCTGCGTGCTTGAGATACGTGCGATTCAAGAAAAAGCCCGTCGAACAGGAGTACCTGAGCGCGCCCGTTGGCCGATGATTGTGATGCGCAGTCCTAAAGGCTGGACTGGCCCCAAAGAAGTGGATGGCCATAAAGTAGAAGGTTTTTGGCGCGCCCATCAGGTGCCGTTAGCGAATGTTAAAGAAAATCCTCAGCATTTGCAGCAATTAGAACAATGGTTACGTAGTTATAAACCGGAAGAATTGTTTGATGCTAACGGTAAAATTTTGCCTGAAATTAAGGCATTAGCACCTACAGGTTTACGCCGAATGAGTGCTAATCCGCATGCGAATGGCGGCTTGTTGCGTAAAGCGCTACGGATGCCGGATTTTCGGGATTACGCTCAAGAAGTGTTGACTCCAGGGAAAATCAGTTCTGAAAATACTCGTCCGCTCGGTAAATTCTTACGCGATATCATGCGTGATAACATGCAGAATTTTCGGGTCTTTGGCCCTGACGAAAATTCGTCTAACAAACTCGATGATATTTACGAAGTCAGCAAGAAAACTTGGTTGGCCGATTACTTGCCGGAAGATGCCGATAAAGGTGAACTGTCACCTGATGGCCGCGTTATGGAAATCTTGTCGGAGCATACCTTGGAAGGCTGGCTTGAGGGTTATTTATTGACCGGTCGTCATGGCTTCTTCTCAACCTATGAAGCGTTTGTGCATGTGATCGATTCGATGTTCAATCAGCATGCGAAATGGTTGGCGATGTCTAAAGAAGTTTCTTGGCGGGCGCCGGTTTCATCGTTGAATTTGTTGATTACCTCGACGGTGTGGCGGCAAGATCACAACGGTTTCACGCATCAGGATCCAGGCTTTCTGGATGTGGTTGTGAATAAAAGCCCTGCAGTAACGCGCATTTATTTACCGCCGGATGTTAACTGTTTATTGTCGGTTGCCAATCACTGTTTAAACAGCACTGATTACATCAACGTCATCGTCTCGGACAAGCAAAAGCATTTGCAATATCTGGACATGGATGCGGCAATCAAGCATTGCACCAAAGGCATTGGTATTTGGGAATGGGCAAGTAATGATAATGGCTTTGAGCCGGATTTGGTTATGGCCAGCGCCGGCGACATTCCTACTAAAGAAGCGCTGGCGGCAACCGTGTTACTCAGAGAATTTTTTCCACAATTGAAGATTCGCTTTATCAACGTTGTGGATTTGTATAAATTGACTCCCGCTTCCGAGCATCCGCACGGCTTGTCTGAACGGGATTTCGACAGTCTATTCACGCTTGATCGACCAGTTATTTTTAACTTTCACGGCTATCCATGGTTGATTCACCGCTTGGCTTATCGTCGTAACAATCATAAAAATCTCCATGTACGCGGTTACAAAGAAAAAGGCAGTATCAATACCCCGCTGGAATTGGCGATTCAGAATGAAATCGACCGTTTCAGTCTCGCGATTGACGCGATCGACCGTATTCCGGGCTTGAAAGTTTCAGGCGCTCATGCCAAAGAAAAACTGCGTGACCGGCAGATCGAATGTCGTCAATATGCCTATCAATATGGGACTGATCGTCCTGAAGATGATCAATGGGTTTGGCCTTACTAATGGCGAAATAGTCAAGCAATATCGATAACCCGCGCTTTGGGTTGAGTAATTCGACACCCAAAGCGCCTCTCTCAATTTAGTGCTTTTCTTTGCTGCAAGCATTCAATGTTGCGCCACATTTATCCTTAACTCATAGCTATATCAGATGAAAAATTATCTGCTGATTATTAACGCTGGTTCATCAAGTATCAAGTTTGCATTATTTCTACTGGCCCCAGGCTGTGGCTTACAAGCCGATGCTTCAGGGCAAATGGATGCTATTGGAATTAAACCGCATTTGCGCGTGGTTGATGAAACTGGGCAAACTTTGATCGACCAAGATTGCTCCTCGCACGAAATTCATGACCATGATAGCGCTCTTGCGTTTATTAGAGGCTGGATCGATATTTATCAGGGCGATGGACGATTAGTCGCAGTGGGGCATCGGGTGGTGCATGGCGGAAGTCAGTATGTCACTCCCGTGTTGGTCAATGCCGGAATTTTAGACGATCTTGAACGTTTGACTTCGCTAGCGCCGTTGCACCAGCCGCACAATCTCAGTCCGATTCGCTCACTCTTGAGCACTATGCCCGAACTGCCACAGGTTGCCTGTTTCGATACCGCTTTTCATAGCACCCAGCCTGATGTTGCTCGATGTGTAGCGCTACCGAGGCAGTTTGAGGAAGAGGGAGTCTGTCGTTATGGCTTTCATGGCTTGTCGTATGAATACATTGCATCGATTTTGCCTGAACTTGCACCCAATTTGCAAAGCGGTCGGGTTATTGTCGCGCATTTGGGGAATGGCGCGAGCCTCTGTGCATTACAGGATTCGCGCAGCATTGCCACCACGATGGGATTTTCGCCGCTCGATGGCTTGGTGATGGGGACGCGCTGTGGCGCGATCGATCCGGGGGTGTTGTTATATTTGATGGAACGTCATGGAATGGATGCTCAAGGACTCACAAAATTGCTCTACCATCAATCCGGTTTACTTGGCGTTTCCGGGCTTTCAAGCGATATGCGCGTGTTACTGGAAAGTGAAACTAGAGCAGCTCAAGAAGCGGTTGCACTCTTTGTTTATCGGATTGCGCGTGAGATAGGTTCACTTGTGGCGGCTTTGGGTGGCTTGGACGCACTGATTTTTACGGGCGGTATTGGTGAAAATGCCGCGCAAATTCGGACGATGATTGGTACTCAGGCCGCTTGGCTGGGTGTGGTCATTGACGAAAATAACAATCAACGCTCTGCAAGATGTATTTCAGCGTCTAACGCTAAGGTATCGGTGTGGGTGGTGCCGACCAATGAAAATTTGATGATAGCCCGGCATACATTGCGTTTGATTGGCATGTGAGTTTTCATCGGTCGAAACAGTGTAAGTCTCATCTGGGTTCTAGGGCGTTTTAAATTTAGTTGTTGTCATCGCTTAGTTTAAACACACTCACCGTTTTGACTAATTCCCATGCTTGTTCTTCTAACCCTTCAGCTGCGGCTGCGGCTTCTTCCACCAGGGCGGCGTTATGTTGCGTTACCTCGTCCATTTGGCCGACGGCCAGAGTGACTTGTTCAATGCCTGAACTCTGTTCACGGCTGGCATGACTAATTTCAGACATCAGATTGGCGACTTGCCAAAAGCTACTGACCACTTGATCCATCGTTTGGCCGGCTTGATCGACTAATTTGGCTCCGCTATGGACTTTATCGACCGATTCGGTAATAAGTGCTTTAATTTCTTTAGCCGCTGTTGCAGAACGATGGGCAAGATTACGAACTTCGGTCGCCACTACCGCAAAGCCACGCCCTTGTGAGCCTGCCTTGGCCGCTTCTACGGCGGCGTTTAAAGCAAGGATGTTGGTCTGGAAAGCAATACTGTCGATGACCCCGATAATATCGGCGATTTTTTTAGAACTGTCCTGAATGCCACTCATGGTGGTGATCACGGCTTTCACTATGTCGCCGCCTTTAACTGCCGTTTCGTTGCTGCTTTTAGCCAACTCATTAGCCAAGCGGGCATTCTCGGCATTTTGTTTTACGGTGGAATTTAATTCTTCTATTGAGGTCGCCGTTTCTTCCAATGAGGCGGCCTGTTGTTCGGTGCGGATCGAAAGATCGGAATTGCCGGCAGAAATTTCTTTGGCGGCGGTATCGATTGATTCCGATGCTTCTTTAATACGGGTCATGACATCTTGGAGTCGTTCAACGGTAGTGTTGGTATCATCTTTCAACTGTCTGAAAATACCTGTGTAGTTTCCTTGGATATTTTGGGTCAAATCGCCTTGAGCTATAGCCTGAAGGACATGAGCCACTTCGTTCAGCCCGGTCGAAGTCACTTCGGCCAAGGCATTCAAATCCTCAGATAATTGTTTGAAAAAACCATTCTTACCTTCCAGATTCAATCGCTTATCAAAGTCACCATTTTTTGCGGCCTGCACTATGTCTGCGACTTCTCGTTCTACGGCAAGTTCATCGGTACGATCCAGCCATTCGCCAACTGAGCCTAGACGCTCTCCCTCTCGATTAAATACCGGGCTTGTGGTGACATTAAAGACGCGCCCACCAATTTCCAAAATGTTTTCGATGGTTTCGGTTAGCGTGGCTAAGCGTTGCAGAGCTTCATCCGGATGAGGATAAAGCGTCCCGATACTGCTACCAATGAAGTTTTCCAAATTGAAGGCTGAATTTTGAGCTTGTAATGCTGGAGTCACGCGGCGCAAGGTTTCGATCAAGGCGCGGTTGGCATAAATCACGACTCCTTCAGGATCGGCGATTCGAACTGGGGTGCTCACGCTGTCGAGCGCAATCTTGATCCGGGTCATTTCATTGGCAACTCGTTTCTGATCCGATACTTCGAAGCCAAGACGATTTTGCATGGTTTCTAAACCTTGTCTGACTTGACCTATTTCATCGTTGGCCATGACGTCTAATTGACTGTCATAGTGACCAGCAGAAAGGGCTCGGAAGGTTGGCAGCACATCATTTTGGAGCGGCGTAATAATTAAGCGGCGAACTAAGCTATACAATAGCGCAATCAAGACCAGCATCATAGTTAAGCCACCAGCGATAATGTATAGACTGATCTGATGCGATAATGCATCGAACTCATCCATATAAGTTCCGCCGGCAATCACCCAGTTAGCATCAGGTAGGGTTTCAAAAACAACAACTTTCTGCCGGGCGACTTTATCGCCAAGCTCTGGATTCATCCATAGATAATGGGTAACGCCCCGTTTGCGTTCAAGAATTTCCCTGATGAACTCATGACCTGAGGCATCTTTAGATTTGAGTAAATTGCTGCCTTCCTTGGCGGGATGGATTAACATGGTCCCGTAATTATTGCCTGGATTCGCATCAAGTACATAGTAGTAGCCGGTTTTGCCTACTTTTAAGGCAAGTATTTTGGCTTTGAGTTCAGCGAGTTGAGTGGTGATGTCCATGCCGATGAAACTCAGGCCGATGATTTTGCCGTTTTTGTCGGTAATCGGCGTATAACTGGTAAAGTATTGTTTCCCGAACAAATTTGCTTGCCCTTGGTAGGATTTGCCGACCTTCACCGAAAGATAAGCGGGGTGTGATTTACCTAACAGCGTACCTGCCGCTCGCTCACCGTCTTCTTTTTTCAACGAGGTGGTGATCCGAATGAAATCGTCGCCAGTGGCGGCGAACACTGTTGCTACCGCACCAGTGTGTTTGGTGAAATTATCGACGACTTCGATATTATTATTGAGTAAATCGCCCTTACTATTGCGCAGCTGAGGCGCCTCATTAGTGCCGTCGAGACTGATGCCATCGCCGAATTGAGAATCCAGTGCGAAATTAAGCCGCGCAGCTTCTGATTTAAGTGAATTCAGGCGTATTTCAATCATGGTGCGGATCAAGCTAACATTCGTTGTCAAATTAGCCTGACCCGTATCGGTCAAATCGGTGGCAATTTTGCCATTCAAAAAAGGCAGGCCTGTTGCCAAGATCAAAATGACTGCGGCGCTGCACGCTAACAAAAGCTTACCGGAAACCGAGATATCGACCAATTTTTTGCGTAATTTTGAGCAGATTCCTTTGCTGACGACACTGCCATGGCGAATGCATAAACCTTTTGCCTGATGTTCCCGAAATTTGCGATAAGCTGATTCACACGCTTTGACTTTGTCGCGAGCCGGCTTACGTCGTACCGACATATAACCGATAAGCTGATCTTTCTCCCATACAGGGGCGGCATGAGCTTCGACCCAATAATGATCGCCATTCTTTTGCAACGGTTCTTGACATAACCCACCCAGGGGCGACCGGCTTGGAGATCGCGCCACATATCTTCGAAGGCTTCGACCGGCATATCGGGATGCCTTACCACATTATGTGGTTGGCCAATCAATTCGGCTTCGCTATACCCTGAGATATCAATGAAGTCTTTATTGACATAAGTGATTTGGCCCTTGAGATCAGTTCGTGAGAATATCAAAGTAGTGTCTGATAAGAGAATTTCGTTTTGAGTAACCGGGAGATTCGTGCGCATATTTAGTCTCTAACAAATGATCAAGATGAACATAGATTTCAAAAAAACTTATGGATAACAAAGCAAATAAAGCGGCATCTTGCGCTTTCTCCCTGAGGGAGAAGGCTGGGATGAGGGGGGATAATGCAGCTTTATCACCAATGCATAACTGAAACAAGTGTAGCTGATAAGATCGATTCTTCAATTTTCTTGAATCATGGGCTAATAGATTCTACAACTTAAGATATAGTATTCAGTCCATTTAAGTATGACGGGTGTAGTATAAAAAACCCATAGGAGAGAGTTTGGGGGAAGGGATTGCTGAAATATGCGATTGGTCAGAAAATTGATCATTTATGTTCAATATTTTTTTCTGTCAACTGGATTAATTCCGTCGAAGCTCTTGTATATTGGAGCTCAATGAATTCGAGTAACTGTTGAATGAGTTGTAAGTTTTGTTCTTTTGCCGCATCTTCTAATTTTTTACAAAATTCAGCTAATTTTTTAGCGCCAACGTTGACGCTAATTGATTTTAATCCATGAGCCGATTTGCGTATGGCCTCATAATTTTCTATGTCAAACTGCTCATGGAGTTGATCAAGTGTTTGCTGTGCATTGCTTTTAAAAGCGAGGTACAGTTGAGCAATGAAGCGTAAATCATTCGAGTTAGTCAGATCAAAATTTTCTTGCAGAAAATCGATGTCGATTGCATTTGTCTCCTGATCGGATTCCCAAAAAGTATTATTTTCGTTAAGCGCCGATTGTTTTGTGGCTTCTGAATCAAGCACCAAATGTCCCGATAAACAATCCTGCAATGCCTGATTCAATCGTTGCCTAGAAAACGGTTTTGTTATCCATTCATCCATACCGGCTATCAAGCATTTATTTCGGTCACCGGCCAAGGCATGTGCAGTTAAGGCAATAATCGGGATATGTGGTTTATTGGGTCGTTCGGCTTCAATACGCCTAATAGCTTGAGTTGCTTGATACCCATCCATAATCGGCATTTGGCAATCCATAAAGATTAAATCATAGCTAGTTTGCATAAAAGCATCCACGGCTTCTTGGCCATTATTAACAATATCGACCTCACAACCAAAATCATTTAAAAAACGCTGAACTAATAATTGATTAGCGGGATAATCTTCTGCCACCAAAATCTTCGCCTTAAACAGACAGTTATGATGTCGAGGCTGGTTTTTAGGGACTGAATCTGAAATGGGTAAGTCAATTTGAAACCAAAATGTCGATCCTTTGCCCAGTTTACTACTGACACTAATTTCTCCCCGCATCAGCTTGACCAATTGTTTGGCGATGGCAAGGCCTAAACCGGTTCCGCCATATTGCCGGGTCATCGATTCATCAGCTTGTGAAAATGCTTCAAAGATGAGTAGTTGTTTGCTGATATCGATGCCTATGCCGGTATCGAATACCGTGAAATATAATCTAACATTTTTTTCAGCCATTAACTGACATTTCACCTCAAGGGTCACTTTTCCTTGGGCGGTGAATTTAATTGCGTTGCTCAACAAATTAACTAAAATTTGACTCAAGCGAACCGAATCGCCTTTTAATAAAGGTGAATTGTTCAATAGCAATGGGCATTCTGCCATTTCTAAACGATACGCTAAACCTTTTGTTTCAGCTTGACGAATAAAAAAACTGAAAGTGTCATTAATCAAACTGAAAGCATTAAAAGGATGTATATCTAATTCAAGTTTTCCCGATTCAATTTTAGAAAAATCCAAAATATCGTTTATGACCGTAATAAGTAAATGGGTGGATTGCTGAATCGTTTCAAGCAGCTGCTTCTGACTGTCATTTAATTGGCTGTCACTCAGCAGTTCTGCCATGCCTAATACTGCATTCATCGGCGTTCTGATTTCGTGGCTCATGTTCGCCAAAAATTGGGATTTTGCCCGGTTAGCGGTCTCTGCTTCTTCTTTGGCAGCAACGGCGATGGCTATCGCCGTTTGCAATGCGTTATTTTTTTCGGACAATTCAGCCGTGCGCTGAGCGACTTCCAATTCCAAGCTTTCGCGATGTTGATGCAGTTGTTGGTCACGTTGCTGGATTTCACTCAACATGGTGTTATAGACATTGACCAATTGACCAAACTCATCTCGTCGAGTTTTGATCATTGCGGTACGGTAATTTTTTTCTTGTGTAACTTTTTGCATTGCCTGCATCAGTTCCATTAGAGGCTTGGAAAAAATGCGTTGTAAATGATTGGATGTAAACAGCACTATGAGTAGCGTAAATAATACTATGCCACTGATAATCATATAAAAACGACTCAAAAATATATTGAAACGTTCTAAATTATCCACGAGATGCAAAATGCCGATCAATTCGCCTTCTATGGCAATTGGGCGCAGTAAGTGCAATTGGCCGTTCTGATCGTAATGCATAATTTCCGTGTAACCGGATAACAGAATATGTTTTTCTCTCGGTGGGAAGAGTTGTTGATACCATTGCTGAGCCAGTCCAGTAATATTCGAGGGGATTGGCGGTTGTTTATCCGTTTGCACGGTTGAGACTAACTGGATTAATTCCGGAAGTGATAACGTAGCATCTAGTTGGTAAGTTTCTGTTTTATATTAAGAAAAAACTTCATTTTCGCGATTATACAGAAATGCCGCAACAATATCTGAACGTGTCTGCAGTGCTTTTAAGGTTTCTGAAGCGGCTTTAACATCCATAAAGGCTAATGCTGGCGAACTGTTCCAGGAAATTAAATCGGCGAGAGACGACAGTTCCAGTTCGGTTTGCTGTTTTCGCGTGACGTATTCATTGAAGGTAATCGCAGAGGTGACCATCAATAATGCCAGTAATGCGCTGGCACTGATCATGAGAATTAATTTAGTGCGAATGGAGACATCTCGGAAACGAATTTTCATAGACTGATTCTCCTTAAATCATAAGTTTTGTGCGTTGATGAGAGCTTTAGAGACTGACACATAAGCTTCAACACCTACTGAATGACGGTTGCAAGTTTTAACACTCGAGCACTGATGGTCAGCCCGTTTTGTTTAGCGGTTTTTAAATTAATTTTGATACTGATTTTGTCATTGAGAATTTCCAAACTGACGGCGCCACCCCGCTGGATGAAAAAATCATCTTCGCCGATCGTTAAGATCGGTAAGTTTACAATTTCATCCAACAATACCGCGATCTTATTTTTATCCAGATCACTGACATATAAGATGTGACAATCGTTCAGGTTGCTTGAGTGAGCAAGTAGTTGAACTTGGAGCGTTCTATTGCCGACAGTTTTGCCGTGAATACTGGCAAATGCCTCTTCAACCATCGGATTACCGAGTAGGCATAAGTTAATGGTGGTATCAATGTCTTTAAGCACTGTATCTGGCCATTCGGTAAAACGGGCGAAATTAAGTGCCAGTCCGGCACGTACGGTAAATTCTTGTGCGCTATCGGCATGCACACTTCCCCACAACGCATAAAGCACTACTAAGCACAGCAACCTTAGCGGTGATTTGAGCGTTGATTTATTGAGGCGTGACATGTCGGCGCGAGCAGGGATTAAAAGCGCCAACTGACTTTAGCGTAAACGGAACGCTGGATCGGTGTGTGCAAAGCGTAACTCTCATCAATGTATTCCAGATGACCGCTCTCAAGCAGGTTTTGTCCGGTAATCGACAGTTCAACTTTCTCGTGAGCTTGCCAGGCAAGACGGATATCCATGGTGACATACTCGTTAATAGTCGACGTCAAAGCGTTATAACTTAACGGATTAACTGCCTGTGCCGCATCGGAATAGCGTAACCAAAAATCCAGATTGACTTTATTGATTGGCGTCAGCGAGGCGCGTAACGATACTTTATGTTTGGGGCTAATGGCCGCTTGGTAATGATCAATGTTATACAACTTAGTGTCTAAAAAACCATAACTGAGATCCCAGCGCCACCAATCAAGCATTTGCCAGACTTGCGCTACTTCAACACCATAAGTATGACCATAGCTTCGATTATTAAATACAATCGGTATTTCAATCTGGCCGTTGTCATAGCTTGGCGCACCTGTGTTTGAACTGCGCAGCGTGTGATAGTCATTATAAAATGCCGTAATATCTAATGATGCCTTAGGAGTGATTGCCACGCGATAACCTAATTCGTAACTAAGCAATTGTTCGGCTTTATACGCGGGGTTACCGTTGAGGGTAACGTTAAGCGGTAGCGGTAAACTATTTTGAGTGCTATTGGCATCAAGGGTGCGGATATTGAGTTTGCCATTGTCTTCAATGCGTGACGGGGTTCGGACCGCCCGTGAAATTGATGCCCAGGCTTTGTGACCGGCTTTGGGCGTCCATAATAAACGAGCCGTCGGCTGTACTTCAAAACCGGTATAGTCATTGTGTTCAAGTCGGCTGCCAAGCGTAACCGAAAGATATTTTTCTATCAGTACGATATCGTCTTGCGCAAACAGATTATAGAGATTGGTTTCTCGGCTATTGGGTTTGATGGTGAGAATGGGCACATCTTCGAAATGATCAGAACTATAACGATAACCCAAGCCCCAGATAACATTGTGTCGGTTGCCTAAGCTGAAGGTGTTTTGAAAATCGATATTCACGGTATCGCGTCGATTATTGACGACAAATTCATCGCGTTGCTCGTGATTATAAAAAAACTGTAACGAATAATCGGCGGTGCTCGAAAAAGCATGATGTAAGCGGGAGGTCAAATTCCAACCTGATGTGTCAACGGGTGTTTGAAAAGGTGCGCCCGCCGCTTGTGATTGTAAGGTTTGATTCATCTCTCCCCGATAAATATTGCCTTGCATACTCAAAGTATCCTGGGTCGAAATAAGCGAATCAACCCGAAATCCGCCTTGAACTTGCTGCCAGTTATCTTGACTACTATCATTTTTGGGCAAGGTATATTCATCGCGTAAGAAACCTTTAAAGTAGGCGCGGGCAAACGTTTCGTCTGCGAGTTTTGCGCCATAACGAACTGAGCCGAACCCCAGTTCTTGTGAGCCTCCACCGGCATTCAATAATCCGCCTTGAGTATCTTCAGCATGTTGGGTGATGATGTTGATGACGCCATTAACTGCATTGGCACCCCAGAGTGTTGCACCCGGACCGCGAATAACTTCGATACGCTCGACATCTTCCAGCATCACATCCTGGGCATCCCAATAGACACCTGAGGCGTCGGGTGAGTAAACACTTCGACCATCGATCATTACCAATAATTTATTGGCCAGACTCCCGTTAAAGCCTCTAATGGTTACCGCCCATTTGCGATTATTGATTCGAGCAACGTCCACCCCCGGCGCTAAACGTAAGACCTCGGGGATACTGGTTGCGCCGCTGCGTTTAATATCCTCATGATTGATCACAAACACCGCCGCCGAGGTATCCGAAAGTATCTGTGCTTTTTTTGAAGCGGTTGTAACCTTAACATTCAGTAGATCTTCAATACTCAAATCTACAATCTGTTGGTCATCGGCGCCTAAGACCAGTGAAGATCGACTACCCAGCACGAATAAACCGAGTAAACTCATACTAAGTATAGAGAATCTATGCATAAGCACCTCGCTCAAACTTTACGAGCGGCGATTGGCAAGATTAGCCCAATAGACATAAAAATCATCAATCGGCATGGGTTTAGCGAATAAATACCCTTGAATTTCATGACAGGTATTCGCTTGTAAAAAAGCGTATTGCTCAGGCGTTTCGACACCTTCGGCGATGGTTTTTAAGTTCAACGTGTTTGCAAGCGCCATGATCGCATTAACGATTGCGACATCTTCAGGGTTAGTGGGTAAATCTTGGATAAAGGAA
This sequence comes from Methylococcaceae bacterium, assembly GCA_947505105.1. Lineage (GTDB taxonomy): Bacteria > Pseudomonadota > Gammaproteobacteria > Methylococcales > Methylomonadaceae > SXIZ01. The sequence goes on from CANNKG010000007.1 coordinate 50,546, forward strand.
CGATCGATTTTTAAGGAGTCGAGCGGGAAGCGTTTTAAATAGCTTAAGGATGAATAACCGGTACCGAAATCATCGATCGATAATTGGATTCCCAAGGATTTTAATGCGCACAAAGAATCTAATATTTGAGTATCATCGGCCATGATGATACTTTCAGTCAGTTCAAAGACCAGTAGTGAAGGATCCATCTGATAGTCGGCAATCGCCTGCTTCACTAGCGTAATAAAATTGACTTGCGCGAATTGAATACTGCTGATATTCACCGCGATTGATAAATCGCCTAGTCCTTGATTTCGCCAGAGTTGATGTTGGCGACAGGCCTCCCGAATCGCCCAGGTACCATATGGGATAATCATGCCGTTTTCTTCGGCGATGTCTATAAATTGTCCAGGAGCTAAAAAACCTAATTGAGGACTATTCCAGCGCATTAAAGCTTCAGCGCCGATCAAGTCACCGGTCTCTGCATTTACCACCGGTTGATAATGCAAACATAATTCATTATTGGCAAGTGCTTGATGCATGAATGTTTCCATTTCCATACGTTTTTTTACTTTTCCCTTCATCGCCGAATCATAAAATTGATAATTACCTTTGCCCATTTTTTTGGCATGGTACATCGCAATATCGGCATTTTTGAGTAAGGTTTCACCCTCTTGACCATCTTGAGGAAAAAGTGCGATGCCAATGCTGGCATGGGTATAAAACATTAGACCATTGATTTCAAGAGGTTCAACCAGCCACTGCAATATATTCTCGGCGACTATTAATGCGCCACTATCGTCATGCAGATCATTGATCAATACAGTAAATTCATCACCGCCCATCCGTGCGATATCGGTATGATAATTGGACGGATTGACATGTCGAGACGTTATATCGGAACTACGCAAATTTTTAGATAAGCGATCAGCAATTGCTTTTAACAGAGCATCCCCGGTTGAATGACCATAACTATCATTCACTGCTTTAAAACCGTCTAAATCCAAAAATAATATGGCAAAAATTTGTTTATGCCGTTTCGCAAGTTCGAGTGTGTGAGAGAGTAATTCAAAAAAATAGGCACGATTGGGTAAGTTCGTAATCTCATCATAGTAGGCTAGATGACGCACTTGATGCTCGATGCGCTTTTGTTCACTGATGTCCTGAATGGCACCCATGATTGTAATCACTCGATCTTGTGCATCGGTCACTACTTCTAATTGATGATTGACCCAATGCATCGAGTTATCGGGGGTGATAATCCGATATTCAATACTGTTGGGAACTTGATGCATTAACTGCGTTTGTAGAGCCTGTTCAACCTTGCGTCGATCCTCTTCATGAATTAACAATAAAAAACTCTCATAGTTAGGCATAAACTGACTGGCGTTTTTGCGGAAAATCGAATACAGCTCTTGCGACCAACGCATACTGTTATCCAGGGGGTTCCACTCCCAATGACCGAGTTTTGCTAATTGTTGGGTTTGAGATAAACGCGCTTCGCTTTGTTCTAATTGTATGAGCACATTACTCGCTTTGAGCATATAAAGCAGTCGGTGAATCAACACCTGCCAGTTGATGGGTTTAAGCACAAAATCGGTTGCGCCCGAAGCATAAGCTTCGGCAATTTTTTCAGGTTCTTCCGTTCCGGTGATGACCAAGATTGGTAGGTTTTGAGCCGACTGAATTTTGCGTAGCGCCCGACAGGTAGTAAATCCATCCAACTCCGGCATAACAATATCTACGAGAGTAATATCGGGTAGATGCTGTTTGAATGCCAGAATACCCTCGTTGCCATTCAATGCCGAAATTAACTGTAATCCGGTATTGGCAAGATGGCGTTCAGCCCATAAATGCAGGGTAGGATCATCATCAATAATCAAGATTTTTGAGGTTTTTTCTTGCATCATAGGGAGTATTTTTTTTAAATTAAAATTAATATTTAGTTAATAAGTATTTAATTTTTTATTTTCCAGAGCAAAAAATTTCATACCCATGCAATAAAAAATCTTATAAATCATTATGTTTAAAGGCGCTAAATAATTATTATTTAGCTGAGTTCCTATAAGTATAGATGGTTTGATGCAGTGTATTTTTTAAGCTTAATGATTACTGACTACAATATTAGCAAGTTTTAAAACGCGTGCGCTGATCTTTAAGTTCGATTGTTGGGCCAGATTTACATTGATATTTAGCCGTATTCTACCCTCAATTTCTTGCAGATTGACAATGCTTTTATACGTCGAAAATCCATCGGTATCGTCTATAGTGAGAATATTTTTTCCATTTGCTTCATTTTGAATTTGCGACAATAACATGCGATCCTGATTGCCGATATAAACAATATGACAGCCGTTAATATTCTTAGAACGGGTAATATCAACAATTTTAATACTATGTTGACTCACTTTTTTGGCGGCAATTTGTAGAAAGGCCTCTTGAACAATACTATCTCCTACCACGCAAATATGCATATCAGCTTCGGCGTTTTTGAACGTTTTTTCAGGCCACTCGGTAAATACCGCTAAGTTATAAGTTATCGCACTTTTAATGGCATATTCTTCCAATCCTTCTGCCTTAACATTATTCTGCCAGCAGATTAACAAACAAATAATCGGTAGGAATTTAGCGAACCCACCCCAAAAATGACGCGCATAGCTTCCCGCAGTTATCAATAACTTTCGTTGTCGTCTGAGTTGCTGTGGAATTTGCAACATACAATTAACTAAATAATGGCTGGCTAGTCATAATTTTCATAAATGGATCATCAAAATTGCCATACGATTTTCCCGTAAAAACTCCGATCAATTTCGGTCGGTAAAGTCACTGCCTCCTGAACGAACTCCAAATGTCTTTGATCTAATAGGTTTTGACCCGTCAAAGAAAGTTCGATTTGCTTGCTTAATTGCCATGCTAAACGAATATCTAGCGTAAGATATTGAGGAATCGGAAATTGACTAACGAAATTTGATGCATAGGGAACTGCGCTCTGGTCGGTATAACGTAGCCAAGCATCCATAGTCACCTTAGCTATTGGGTTAATCGATGAACGTAGCGAAATTTTGTGCTGAGGCGCGGTGAATTCCTGTCGCGTTTCTTTCAGATCCGCTTTTAGAAAACTATAGTTTAATTCCCAGCGCCAGTTTTCCATTTGCTGCCAAGTGATCGAAGTTTCAAAACCATAGGTGGCACCTGAATTGTTATTGGCATAGCACAAAGGTTGGACAATCGCTACGCCATTAAAGCTCAAACTGTCTGGTACTATCGAACGTAAGGCGTGATATTGATTGTAAAATCCTGTGATATCGAAAGACACGGCCTTAAACATATTGGTTCGATAACCGATCTCATAGGCGAGCAATTCTTCGGCTGTAAAAGCAGCATTACCGGTAAGTACCGCTTGAATCGGAAATGGGGTTGGATTTGTCGCATTGTTTGGTGCAACGATACCGGCCGTGTAATTTACATTCGCTTCGGCGGTAGAAGGCGTTCTTACGGCGCGCGAAATAGCCGTCCAGAGATAATGTTTAGGCAGGGGCGAGCCCAATAACCTAATCGTTGGTTGAAACTCAAATCCCGAATAAGCGTTATGTTCAAATTTTGATCCGAGCGTCAACCACAGCGATTTATCAATTAGCGTCATTTCATCTTGGATAAACGCGCTAAAGTAATGGTCAGTGCGAGTCGGCGGCAAAAATGCAACAATTTCAGGTCGGCTGCCGTGATTTTGAGTATTCGAATAACGGTAATTCAAGCCCCACACCAGGTCATGCCAATCTAGCCAAGCGAAATGATGTTGGATATCGATATCGGCAGTTTGACGAAGTTCATGATCAATAATTTCATCGCGGTTATAGGCGGAGTAGTAAGCCTGAAGCGTAAAATCCGAGTCGGCGGATAAGGTATGTTGCAATCTGGTTAAGACATTACCACCGTATGCTTGAATCTTTTCATGCAGATTCTCTACGTAATCAGGAGCCGTCAGCGAAGGAATAGAGGTTAATTGATGGAGGGTCGACGTGTAAAGATCGCCTAATACGGTCACGGCATCTTTTTCGCTTAACAGTGAATCTACCCGAAATCCGCCCTGGATCTTATTCCATTGATCATCGGCGCCGCTCCCATCAAGATGGGTGAATTCGCCTCGATTCGAACCTTTTAGATAAACCCGTCCGGTGGTGTCTTTACCGAGTGCCGTACCGTATCGCACCGAGCCGAAGCCTTGCTCGTAGGTGCCACCCCCCGCGGTTATTTCGGTATTTTGAGTGTCAGCAGAATGTTTGGTAATGACGTTAATAACTCCGTTTACTGCATTTGCCCCCCATAATGCAGCACCTGGGCCACGAATGATTTCAATTCGATCAATATCCTCTAAAAGTACATCTTGAGTTTCCCAATACACGCCGGAAAACGTTTGGGTGTAAGTATTACGCCCATCAATCAGGACTAACAATTTATTGGCAAAACGACCGTTAAAGCCACGCGCACTGACTGCCCATTTGTTCGAGTCAATACGCGCAACTTCAAGTCCCGGAGCCATGCGGAGCACATCGGGCAAATTAGTCGCGCCGGAACGTTTAATGTCGTCATGGGTAATGACATAGATCGCTGCCGGGGTTTGCGCAAGGGATTGCGCTTTCTTGGAAGCTAAGGTGACTTGGGTATGCGCCTTTTTGGAAGGCGCCTCAACCGGGGTATTTAATAATTCTTCCAGCTTCAGTCCATAAACGTCTTGTTCATTGGCAAAACCAGAGGTCATCCCAAACAACAGCGCAAGGACATTAATATAGCGCGACACAGCGCAAATCAAGCCTGAATGGAACTGGCTATCGTTAGAATTGCCAGGATATTTTTCCATAAATCCCTCGTGGAACTTCAGTCGGCTTGGTATAGACCTCTTGGACATATTCGAGATGTCGGTTATCTAATAAATTTTGCCCGGTTAAAGAAAGTTCCCAATGTTGCTGAGGTTTCCAAGCCAAACGAAGATCCATAGTGAGATAGCTCGCTATTTGATATCCGGCATCATTTAATGCATAGGGAACATTGATTCGGTCCATGTAACGTAGCCACAGATCAAAATGCACCGCTTGCCACGGATTAACTTCTGCGCGAAGTGAAAATTTTTGTTGGGGCGGTACCGCTTCACGGTAAAACAAGGTTTCATTAATCTGAGAATTTAAATAGCTGTAACTTAAATTCCAGCGTAACCATTCATTCATTTGCCACACTGAAGCCGCTTCAAAACCGTAGGTGTCTCCTGAATTTGAATTATCAAAGACCAGCGATTGGATGACGTAACTGCCATGAAAACTGCTATCGCCCAGTGATAGCGAACGCAGCGATCTATAATCATTGTAGAAAGCTGTAAAGTCCAACGAAAGCGCTTTTGATAAAGAAAGCCGATAACCCAGTTCATAAGCGATTAAGGTTTCGGCTTTAAAGGTGGAACTGCCCTGGGTCGCGATACCTACAGGGAAGGGGGACTGATTTTGCGCCGAGTCGGGCGGCATAATTTGAAAGGTATTTCGGATGCTGGCTTCATCGGTCGAAGGGGTTCTGACGGCCCGGGAGACTGCTGCCCACGCCCGATGTTGCTGATGAGGGCTCCACATGACGCGCGCGGTAGGTTGAAATTCAAAACCGGTATAGTCATTGTGTTCAAATTTTGAACCTAGGGTAAACCACAGGGTATTATCAACTATCGCCATTTCATCTTGAACAAAGGCGCTAAAGTAATGATCGTTTCGGTTAGCCGGAATCAACGTAAAGACCATGGGTCTGCCGAAACTGTTTTGGGTGTCTAAATTACGGTAACCCAAGCCCCACACAATGTCATGCCAGTCGAAGAATGAGAAACGATGTTGAAAATCTATGTCAACAGTTTGTCTAAGTTCATGATCGATGATCTCATTGCGATGGTACACATCATAATAAAACTGCAGCTTATAATTCGAAGTCGGCGAAAAGGTATGTTCTAGGCGACTGATGACATTGCCGCCGGACGTGTTTGCTGAGTCATCAACAGTTTCGTAATAGTTAGGTGAATCAAAAGAAGCAAAGAGCAGATTTTGATTGATTTTAGAAAAATAGCCGTCACCGATAATTGTTAATGCATCCTTGGGGGTTATAAATGAGTCAACTCGAAACCCACCTTGTATTTTGTTCCATTGGTCATTGGCGTTGGTGCCGTCAAGATGCTCAAAATTATCTCGTTGAAAGCCTTTAACATAGATTCTGCCAGTCGTATCCTTGCCTAATTGCGCGCCATAACGCAAGGAGCCGAAACCTGATTCTTTATTACCGCCCCCGGCTGACAGTAAGCCGCCTTGAGTATCGGCAGAATGTTTGGTGATGATATTAATCATACCGTTGACCGCGTTAGCCCCCCATAGGGCCGCACCGGGACCTCGAATCACTTCGATGCGATCGACATCTTCGAGCATAACATCCTGATTTTCCCAATACACGCCAGTGAAAGCTTGGGTATAAATACTGCGCCCATCAATTAACACCAACAATTTATTGGCAAAACGACCATTAAATCCTCGCGCACTGACCGCCCATTTATTGGCGTCAATTCTGGCGACATCCAAACCCGGTGCCATCCGGAGCGCGTCTGGAATATTAGTGACGCCTGAACGTTGAATGTCTTCATGACTAATCACAAAAATTGCCGCAGCCGTATCGGAAAGAGCTTGCGCTTTTTTGGTTGCCGACGTTACCTGGACATTCAATAATTCCTCAAGTTGCATGTCATAGGCCGCTTTCTCGCTAGCGTAAATGCAAGGAGTTTGCTGCATGAGTAACAAAAGTAAAAAACTAAGATTATGTTTTTTCATAGTAATTTTGCTAAAAATGACCAATTATGTCTTTTCCTAACTGAGTATTACTAAAATACTAGCACTCGAAAAATACTGAGATACTGAGGCAGATACGTATATATAGATTCTAGCAAGTGTAGCAGAAACTGAATTTAACTTTTGTAAGTGCGGATGATTTCAGCAATTCTTAATTTCAAGCCAGACTGTCCAAATTGAGAATTTTGGGATGGATTGACGAATTAGATCATTGATGTGATTTGGCAGTTTTCAATCGGAGAATTCCTGACGAATAGTTAATATATCTGGAATCAACTTAACAAATAATTGATACAGATGTGGATCAAATGCAATCCCAACTTGACTCTGCATGTACGCTAATGCCGCATCTACTGTCCAGGCTGACTTGTACGGTCGAGTGCTGGTTAGCGCATCAAATACATCCGTGATGGCGACAATACGGCCCGCAAGAGGAATATCTTCACCGTTCAGTTGAGCCGGATAGCCGCTCCCATCCCATTTTTCATGATGGGTCAGGGCGATGACGCGAGCCATTTGTAACAGTTCCGAGGGATGTTCCCCGATGATTTTTGCCCCGATGTTGGGGTGAGTTTTCATAATCAGCATTTCTTCAGGTTCTAATGGCCCGGGTTTGGTCAGGATGTAATCAGGGATACCGATTTTGCCAATGTCATGCAACGGTGAGGCATTTAGCAGTAGTTGCGCGTGCGATTCAGTAACGCCCGCTGCTAATGCTAACAGATAGGTAATTTTGCTCACACGAATGACATGCATACCGGTTTCATTATCTCGATATTCGGCTGCCCGACCCAGTCGACGCAGGATTTCGATACGCGTATCATTCAACTCAGCCGTACGCTCCCGGACCAGATTTTCTAGGGCAAGGTTTTGATGGATGCGCTCAAGATGCATCTGAACCCGCAATAAAACGATGGCGGAATGGCAGGGTTTATGTAAGTAATCGGCTGCGCCGAGTTCTAAGCCCTTGGCTTCATTATGCACATCACCCAAGGCGGTGACAAAAATAACCGGAATATCACGCGTCATAATATTGGCTTTTAGATGCTGACAAACTTCAAAGCCGTCCATATCGGGCATCATTACGTCCAGCAGAATCAAATCCACTTTTTGTTTCTGTACGAGTTCCAGAGCCTCTAAGCCGTTCGTGGCAAAAACAACGCGATACTTGTCACGCAAGATGCCTGAAAGGGTGATGATATTCTCCGGAATATCATCAACGACCAAAATGGTTGCAATATCTAAATCTCGCATAATCGTCTCTATGGGGTTACCCCTCATTATTTTTCTTCAGTTGTCTGATTAAAATTTCTAGTTCAGTCAGTGCGATTTTGAAATCAAATTGTTCAATGGCATGTTCAATATTAGTCCAAGTTGTTCCTACTGTGCTGTTAGTTAGATTTTTTGTGATGGCGCTCGCAAAGTCAATCGCTTCCGTGTCATGTTGTTGCAACATCTCGGCGAGTTGTTCGAGTTGGGTCAGTGAAATAATTGCATTGCCCGCATCGGCGTTTGATGCTTCAATGATTTGATCGAGTCCTGACAGACCATCAATCACAAAGCGCAGATGGTTTGCGACCTCGAAGAACAATTCCTGGCTTCGAGTTTGGTCCTGGTGATCAATACTCTGCAACAGCGCATTAGTCGATTCGATGAGATCGGAGGCGCCAAATGTTTGAGCGACCCCTTTCATCGAATGCGTCAGGCGTTTAAGGGTTGTCCAGTCGTTGAGGGCATAGGCTTCGGTAAACTGCTTTTCAAAATTGTGTCCCTGGTTATCGTTAAACATCTTGAGTAATCGCAACAATAGCGGCAGGCGTCCGCCCACATTTGCCAGACCAATAGCGGTATCAATGCCTTGGAATTGAGGAGCATCGCAGGATTCCGACTGTCGAGCTTTAGACGGTAATGGTTGTTGCTCAACAACGCTGTTCGGAAAACAATAGAACATTTGTTGGTAAAGTTCCGCCATTCGAATGGGTTTAGCGCAGTGCGCATTCATGCCAACCGCAAAGCAGCGTTCTACCTCTTCCCCTAAGGCATTTGCAGTGAGTGCGATAATCGGCAAGGTTTCAGCGTTATACCTTTCGCGGAGTTTCTGGGTGGCTTCGTAGCCATCCATTAGCGGCATTTGGCAATCCATTAAAACCAGATCCGGTCGTTTCTCGGCAATACTGTCTAATGCTTCAAGACCATTACATGACAAGCGAACCTGTAAGCCAACCGAAGCCAATAACGCCATAATAACTTCTTGATTGACGTCGATATCTTCAACCAACAGGATATCGAGCTGAGTAAAACGTGACCATTCCATTTGAGTTGTCTGGCGTCGATTTGTCTGGCTAGATTCGTTGAGGCTTAGACCAAGGCTTTGGGCCAATGCTTGATAAACGTAACGCCTATCGATGGGTTTAGTGAGCAAGCCATCAATTTCATGATTGTGGGTGTGTAATTCTTGTTGACTATACGGAGTAAACAGAAACATCAGTGGACTTGTGAGTCCCTTCGTTGAAAATGCCGCATGCAAGCGCTTGATCGTTTCAAGACCCTCAAGATCCGGCATGTGCCAATCGACAAAACACGCCAGATACTCAGGAGCAACGGCGTTATCGACCAAATCCAGTGCCGACAGTGCATTTGGGACTCCATCCAGATGTAAACCAAGTTGTTCCATGATGCGTTTCATACAGTTCAGTGAAATAGAACAATCATCAACGATCATGACCGAATGATGCGCTTGTTTAGCCAATGCTTCTGTCAAGGACTCGAATACTAAACTACGCTCTTTTCCTGAGGTTTGAAGCTTTACGGTAAAATGAAAAGTGCTGCCGGAACCCAGTTTACTTTCAGCCCAGATCTCCCCACGCATTAATTCAACTAAACGACGAGAAATCGCAAGTCCAAGGCCTGTTCCACCAAAACGGCGTGTGGTCGAAGTATCCGCTTGCATAAATGGCTGAAATAATCCGGCCATTTGCTCATCCGATATCCCGATACCCTGATCACGCACTGAAAAATGTAGTTTGATTTCGCCGAGTTCAAGACGTACTGTCTTAACTGAAACGACGACGTTGCCACCCGTCGAAAATTTCAGGGCATTACTGACCAAATTGCTTAGGACTTGTCCGAGGCGTAATGGGTCACCCAGCAGCAATTGCTGATCATCGTCGAGATCATATAGTTTCTCAGATAAATAATATCCTGCCCGAGTTTGAATGAATCACACGGCAACCGCAAAATCTCTGCGCAATTTATCCATAACGCAAAGAATTTTACTGGCATCTTGCATGTAAGTTTCAAAAGTTGTGACGACTGAATCGTA
>CANNKG010000008.1 GCA_947505105.1 Methylococcaceae bacterium
CAAAAAGGCGTGAAGATGAGTAAAATGGCATTTAAAGCTATTAGCCATAGGATAGAAAGAGACGCATCCCTACCGAAATACTACATGACTATCCAGCCTCAAATTTAAACAGAATTAATGGAGGTTATTTTTTGCGAGTTACCTAAGCTGAGTTCGGCCATATAGTTTAAGACCCGTTCTGCTTCTTCGACCCGTCGACAAAACGGAATCATAAGTATGACATTGGTTAAGCCCATTTGTTCACGCACATAACGCATTGCGGCGCATTCGAGTGCGAAACCTTCCGCATACGCGGGATGGACGTAGCGCGACGCACCCCGAAAACCTATCATTGGATTGGCTTCTTCAAATTCAAACCAGCGTCCGCCTAGCAAGGTCGCATATTCATTGGTCTTGAAATCGGACATACGCACGACGACGGGTTTGGGATAGAACGCGGCAGCAATGGTACCGACGCCTTCAGCGAGTCGACGGATGAAAAATGCTTCGGCGGATTTATCGTTACGGGTGAGCAGTTGTAATTGAGCAAGTTCATCGGCGTCTTTAACCCGATCAGGATGAATCAAGGCCATTGGATGAGCCTTGATATATTCGGTAATAATGAACTCCATCCGCGCTAAGCCGACGCCGTCATTGGGCAAGAAGCTGGTTTTGAAGGCCAATTCGGGATTGCCGAGATTCAGCATGATTTTGGTATGCGGACGTTTAAGGCCGGTCAGGTCGGTACGTTTGACTTCGTAGTCGAGTAAGCCTGTATAAACATGTCCTTGATCGCCTTCGGCACAAGATACGGTAATTGGCGCATTATTTGCGATCGCTGTGGTGGCGTGGTCGCAGCCGATCACTGCCGGCACTCCAAGTTCGCGCGCGATGATGGCGGCGTGACAGGTGCGTCCGCCGCGATTGGTGACAATTGCCGACGCTATTTTCATTACCGGTTCCCAGTCGGGCGTGGTGATATCGGCAACCAGTACTTCGCCAGCTTTAAAATTCGCCAATTGGTCTAGGTTTTCAATGACGCGGGCAACGCCGGAGGCGATTTTATTACCCACCGCATGCCCTGAGATAATGACGGGTGAGCTCTGCTGCAGATAATAATTTTCGAGTAGCATTCCTTGTTGTTGGGAGACGACGGTTTCGGGACGCGCTTGGACAATGTAGAGTTTACCGTCCAGGCCGTCTTTGGCCCATTCCATGTCCATAGGTCTTGCTTGTCCGGCTTTTTGGCTGTAATGTTTTTCGATTTTGATGGCGTAGTCGGCAAGGGTCAGTACGTCTTGGTCATTAATGCAAAAGCGTTCGCGCTCTTGTTCGGAAGTCACGATATTGCGCACGGCTTCGCGAGTTCGACCATCGCTATAGACCATTTTGATTTTTTTTGCGCCGAGGCTGCGTTTTAGGACGGCGCGGTAACCTTGTTCAAAGGTGGCTTTGTGGACGTAAAATTCATCCGGATCGACCGCGCCCTGCACCACGTTCTCGCCGAGGCCATAAGCGCCGGTAATGAAGATAACGTCTCTGAAGCCCGATTCGGTATCGAGTGAGAACATGACGCCGCTGGCATCGAGATCGGAGCGCACCATTTTCATAATACCGATCGACAGGGCGATTTTAAAATGATCAAAACCCTGATCGATACGATAATGAATCGCCCGATCGGTAAACAGGCTCGCAAAACAGCGTTTACAGGCCTCCAGTAGCGCCTGTTCGCCGCGAATGTTGAGGTAAGTGTCCTGTTGCCCGGCAAAGCTTGCGGTTGGCAAGTCTTCGGCAGTAGCGGAACTTCGCACGGCGACGCTGAGATCTTCGCCATATTCTGCTTGCAACTGGGCATAGGCGGCAATAATTTGTTGTTCCATCCTTTCCGGAATCGGGGCGGCGTAAATAATTTCGCGCGCACGTCGAGCGCGGCGGGCGAGATCCTGCACATTTTCCGGGTCCAGATCGTCAAGTGCTTGATGAAGCGCAGTCCAGGCGTTGGCTTCGGTGAGTAATGTGCGATAGGCTTGAGCGGTGATGGCGAAACCATTGGGAACGTTGACGCCCTGTTGAGTCAGTTCACGGTAAAGTTCGCCTAATGAGGCATTTTTTCCACCTACCGATGCCACATCCGTAATCGTTAATTCATTAAACCAACGAATATAATTGGGTTGATCCGACATAAATCACCTCTCTATCTAGCTTAAGATTCTGAAAGATATGGAATAATTCTCGATGGCTAAAATACTCCGAGAATATTGATTTTTCTGGAGCTTAGCGCCGGATAATTCTACATCAGTTCATCCATAAATATTTTTTCATTGTGTAAACTCTGAATGGCTTCTATTATGGTTCATAATATCGATTCGATATTTTGTTGACAAAGGTAAAAATCATCACGTATAGTATCGTTTCGCTATTAAAAAGTCAGGTTTTTTGTTCAATAATAGCGAAAGGATGTTGCAACTGTTTGCAATCGCTTTTACCCTCATAATTAATAACGGAAAATCCTATGACTACTGAAGAACAAAAATCAGATAAATTTTGGTTAGTTGTCGGTGCAATTACTCTGACGCTGGTGACTGTACTGGTTTTGGTGAAAAAGAACGAAGACGATAAATTTGCGCCCATCAAGCAGCAACTGGATGAAGAAGTGCAACAAATGAATATTCGAGTGTTGAATTAAAAAATAATAATAAAAAAAGCAAAGTTCACCGATATGATTGATTTTCATGGGTTGAGCTAAAGCAAATAATGGCTAACGCCAATTTGGGAGAATTTATGCGCACTATGGTATTAACACTTATTTTGGCTGGTTTATATACCACCAGCAGTTACGCAACTGAATATATCTACAGAGATTTGATGGCGAATACCTTGCCGTCAGCCAAATGTGAAGATAAGCCTTCAGCAATTGCGACCGCGTCCAAACCTTATAATATGAACCGTTTTACCAAGAGATTTTGTCAATCCCAGGGTTATGGCTGGCATGTTGAACAAGTCAAGGATAATGGTAAACCGGTATGTGAGGTGTGTGAAGACAGCAAAACCGGTGAGCAGCGCTGTCATATGGAAGATGTGGTTGTCACCTGTAAATTGATTAAGCCGGGTTCTGTAGGTATGTTGCCGGGGAAAGGCGTAGAGTAGGGCGAAACAGTTAGCACTGTATAATTTAAGTGTCTCGGAATGTTATCTTATCCATTCGAGTTATTTTGAGCTCAATCAGCCTTTCAGGTTTTAAGTCGATGGATTCATGAGATCCGATTAAATGAAGTTGGCTTTATAAAAATCCCTCTCTTGCTCGGAGAGGGGGATCTCATTGGATAATACCCTTTTCTTGCAAAGCTGACCGAGTCAGTTGTTGGCGCAACGGTAACTCATTTTTGTTGCGAATTTCGAGGTTAGTCGCAAAAAACCAAATGTCTTTAGCGGTTTCGACATAACCGACATACCAGCCGACTTGGGGTGATGAGCGCGTTGCCCAGCCGGTTTTGGCATACAGCGTATAGTGGGGTGTTTGTTCAACTTGCATAATTTGCCGCACTGTCTCGTAGGTCTTTGTACTAAAGGGGAGTGTACGCAGATAAACTTTTTTAAGAAACTCAACTTGCTCAATCGCACTGATCGTGAGCGCACCATCCAGCCAGAAACTCGTTGCTTCAAAAGGTTCGCGCAATTCACCAAATTCCAAGTTATGTAAATAGTTTCGATATTTTTCAGGGCCCACGCGCCGCGCTAACTCTTGATAGCACCAAACGCAGGATACTTTGAATGCGGTTGCAAGTGTTTGGTCGCGATTCCAGTCGGGAAAGTCATAGAGCTGACCATCCCATTTTAATACCTCATCTGTTCCGGAAATGGCGTGTTCTTCGAGCGCAATTAAGGAATTAAGTATTTTGAACGTAGATGCGATTGGGAAGCGGCGTTTGGCGCGCGGGTTATTGTATATAAAAGTCTTGTGCTCATGCAGCGATGCAATGACCATTGTGCCTTCGATATGCTGCTGGGCAAAAAGTTTCGCTATTGCCGGGTCTTTCGCATCTGCTTGAATCGAGAAAAATGCCAGAATTAGGTTAATTATCGCGGTTAGTACAAAGCTGCTGCTTTTTGAGCTAAGCATTATTTAACCCGGCGGCCAAGATAGTTTTCGACCGCCCAGCAGATGAATGTGCAAGTGATACACTTCCTGGCCGCCATTACTGTTGCAATTGATTACGGTGCGGTAACCGTCGGGCGCGATGCCTTGTTGTTTAGCGATCGCGGGTACAATTTGTAACAGCTTGCCTGCTAAAGTCGCGTCTTCCAGATCGTTCAGGGTTGCTACATGTTGTTTGGGGATGATCAGAATATGGACGGGTGCTCGAGGGTTTATATCTCGAAAAGCCAGTAGATATTCGTTTTCAAAAACCACGTCAGGCTTGATTTCACCTGAAGCCATTTTACAAAAAAGACACTCGGTCATAGGTTACCTCTCAGGTTAATTGTTTTCGGCCACTAAATGCTTGCGATAGGGTGCTGCTATCGATATATTCGAGCTCTCCGCCTATCGGAACGCCTTGAGCAATTCTGCTTGCTTGTAGTTGATATTTTCGGGCAAGTTCGCTAATGAAATAAGCGGTTGCTTCGCCTTCTACGGTTGAGTTGGTCGCAAGGATAATTTCTTTAATGACGCCTTGTTCAAAACGCTGTTCCAGTAGATCCAGGCCCAATTCGTCAGGGCCGATGCCGTCCAAAGGTGACAGGCGGCCATGTAATACAAAATAGACGCCTCTGAAGAAGCCTCCCTGTTCGACCACCCAGGCATCCGAAGGGCTTTCTACAACGCATAGTAAGGCCGGGTCGCGACGTTCGTCTGCGCAAATTTCACAAACCGTCAGTTCGGTGAGGGTTCGGCAATGCTGGCAATGACCGATTTTGCTTAGGGCTTCAACAAGCGTCTCCGCCAGCAATTGGGCGCCTTGACGATTGCGTTGAACTAGATGAAACGCCATTCGTTGCGCAGATTTTGGGCCGACACCGGGCAGGCAGCACAAATTTTGAATCAAGCGTCCTAATAAGCCTTTATGCATGGTCATTAGAATGGCATTTGGAATCCTGGTGGAATCGGAATGCCCGCGGTAACGCTGGACATCTTATCTTTCTTAAGTTTGGCGACTTTAAATACCGCGTCGTTGACGGCGGCGGCAATTAAGTCTTCAAGCATGTCTCGATCATCGCCGATCAAAGAGTCGTCGATAGTGACTTTTTTAACTTCGCGTTTGCCGTTCATGATAATTTTAACCAGACCGCCACCAGATTCTCCTAGGATTTCGAGGCTTGCTATTTCTTCTTGAGCCCTCTTGATGTCATCCTGGATCTTCTGGGCTTGTTGCATAAGATTACCCAAGGCATTTTTCATTTGTATTCTCCAATTAATTTATAGGGGTTCTATCGTGCCGGGCATTATGCGGGCATCAAATTGTTCTTTCAACGCTTGTACGTTGGGATCGCGGTTAATTGCATCGACCGCGGCTTGTTGCCGATCTTCGCGGGCTTTGTGTTCTGCGACCGCTGGCGTCTCCAGAGTGTTTTGGGAAATTTTCAGGGTGATTTTGACAGCATTGCCCAGTAGTTTCTGGAGTGCGGTTTTTAATTTTTCTTCAGGAACTCCACCGCATAAATGTTGGTGGCCGAGATCGACCAGCAGCGTACAGGCGTTATGGTCGATAGTTTCCAATATACAATTATTCGCCAGTTGGCGGGTCATGCCTTCAAGTTTCATTGCTTGTATCATATCAGGCCAGCCGTCTTTGGTATAAACAATGTCGCTGGCTATTACGGTACTGATCTTGGTCGTTGCGGGCTCTGATGTGATGGTGGCGGCGGGCGTTGGAGCTTGGACGATAGATTCGGCTTTTATGACTGGTTTCGGCGTTGGGACTTGAGAAGGTTGCGAATCGCTTGGCGTTGCCGGTTTAATTCGTGATGTAGGAGGTGTAGTTATCTTATTGACGGGTTTGAACGCTAACATGCGTAATAACAACATTTCAAAACCGAGTCGTGGATCAGGTGCTAGGTCAAGATCTTTCTGTCCAAGTAAGGCAATTTGATAGTACAACTGGACATCTTCGGGTGGTATTAATTTTGCGAGTTCCGAAATCACAAGGGTATCGTCATCGTCTGTGAAAGCTTGGGGGACGACTTGAAATAAGGCAATGCGGTGCAAAAGCTGCAGCATATCTGCGACAAGGCTGGCAAAATCCGGATTTAAATCGGCTATTTCGGAAACTTTGCCAAGCAGGGTTTCGGCATCTTGGCGCGCTAAGGCTTGTAGTATCTGATCTACAGGTTCTTGGGCAATGGTGCCGAGCATCGTCTGGACGATATCTTGCGCTACCGACCCGTTACCGAAGACAATCGCCTGATCCAGTAAGCTGAGTCCATCACGTAAACTGCCATCGGCGGCACGCGCTAATAATTTTAAGGCCTGGGGTTCGAAATTAATCTGTTCCTGGCCCAGAATAAATTCCATCTGGGTACTGATTTCAGTCGGGCGCAGGCGTTTAAGATTAAACTGCAGGCAGCGTGACAGTACCGTAACCGGAATTTTATGAGGATCGGTGGTCGCGAGTAAAAACTTTACATGTTCGGGGGGTTCTTCCAGAGTCTTTAATAGCGCGTTGAAGCTATGTCCTGAGAGCATATGGACTTCATCGATCAAATAGACTTTGTAACGACCTCGATTAGGCGCATATTGGGCATTGTCAAGCAACTCGCGTGTGTCTTCAACCTTGGTGCGAGAAGCGGCATCCACTTCGATTAAATCGAGAAAGCTGCCTTGATCGACCGCTGTGCAAATATCGCAAACGCCGCAAGGGTTGTAATCCTGCAAATTTTCGCAATTAATTGCTTTGGCGAGGATTCTGGCAATAGTTGTTTTGCCTACGCCTCGGGTGCCGGTAAATAAATAGGCATGATGAAGGCGTTGATGTTGCAAGGCATTGATAAGCGATTGCACAACATGGTTTTGGCCAACAATCTCGGTGAAATTATGCGGACGCCATTTTCTGGCAAGTACCTGATAAGCCATAAAAGACTCGAGAGGTCAAAAAAGAGGATTGGGTGGAAATCATGCCAGCCACATCCCGGCACACGAATCTTCTACTACCGCTGCTTCCTTCCGGACCTGACGGGGTTTGCAGAATATCGTTGCGAGAGGACCGACACGACTTCCATAACAGCTTAGATGTAAGCACCTAAGCCGCACATTATTATTCAATTCGACAAAAAATACAACAAAAAGATATTTTTTATTGCTTTGGATATTAAATTTTTATTGCTTTGGATATTATAGCCATGTATTTTGTTATTAAAGCGACTGTTTTTAATAAAGTTTTGTGTAATCCTTCAAATAAAAAGTCCAAGTAAGATCATTTTCTAAATGTACTTGCCAAGTCGAATTGAATGCGAAAACGGTTGGTAAGGTGGCGACTCTGGTTAGGTCGTCGTAACTTGCAGGCTGAGCATGGATCAGGCTTGAAATGGCGCTATAACGTTCCAGTTTGAAGCGAAAACCGCCAATATCGCGTAATTCGGCGTAAAAAATTTGGCCGAGAGCTTGAACATCTCGAATGATTAATAGTCCGGTCTTATCGTCATAGACCGATACTGCTTGCTGTTCTTGCAAGATCGGGTCAAGGGGCGGCGCTTGATAATTTTCACAACTGCTCGTCGGACGTTGGAGCAGTTGAACGTTGGAAATTTCCTCCAAACTTACCTGAACGGGTCCGATGATTTTATCGAGATAGCTGGTGGCTACGCTTTTGAGATTATAGTTATCCGGGTTAAGAGGGATGCTGAATTGGCCGGTACTGAAACTTAAGGTCGAATCATTGACTATGCCATTTAGCATGCTGGACACTTCAGCTTCACTAATGCCGCCCAATACACATTCGTTCAATACGAAGCCCTTGATAATGCCTTGTTGAGGCTGATCGGTCAAAAACACCTGCAATTGGTAGGAAGTGGTCGTTAAATCCTCGGTCGAGCAATCGGCGTCTCTCGGAAAAATCTTTTTGCTGCTTGGGCTTATGTTGTTTGGAATACCGGTGGAGCATAGAGACGGATTACTATTGGTAATTTTGATCATTAGCATCTGATTACCGGTGCCGGTAAAAATTAATTGTTGGCCTCTGCCGGTGATGCCGTTCAGGCCATTAAGGATGAGATTGCCACTCGCATCATAGAGAGCGATGCTTGGCGCAATACTTTTTCCGACTGAACTGTCCGGAATGTTGATGGTGTACCGAACACCCGGTTTGGTGTAGAACGTAAACCAAGCGTCAGGGTTAGCCAAGGTAAAGAAATGTTGTTGTGGATAATCATTGACTAATACTGGAAGGGCCTGCTTTAACGTGAAGTTAGGACCGCCGAAACTTCCGAACGCTAATTGTGTGGTCGTTTTTGGATAATCTTTACCTAACAACCAATCTTTTGGCGTGTTGGAGGCTCGAAAGGTGTCGACTACGCCTTCAAAACCATTGTATTCGATAATGTTTGAAGCGACGGGGACCGCCTCACCCATAGTGGGGGTCGCGTTAGCCAGATTTGAAGTCCCACCGGCAGCGATTTCGCGGGTGTTTTTTAGATTTTCGGCGACTACTTGATGGTCAACTGAAATGGCTTGACCGCTTTTACCGTATGAAAAACTGACTACGTGCCATTCACCAAAACGGAACCCGGTATTCTTAGCGATCAGTTGTTGAGGTGCACCGTCGCCTCCGAACACAGTTTCGATATTTAAGGTAATGTCGCCGTTTTGACACGCGGTAAATGTTGCGCTGCCCGGCCAGATGAAATCACTGGGCGCCAAGGTTTGAAAAATGATTGCGCAATTGTCGTTTATTGAGAGTTGTCTATTCACAAAACTGTAGGCAGAACCAATATTCAGGCGGAATTCCAGCGTACCAGAGGTCGGTAGGTCGGTGCTAAACGGATAAGTCACCCGGCTTTTGGCAAGGCGTGAAAATTTTGCGCCCTGTCCTAATGGTGTTTGTTCATAACTTAGCCCAGTCGATGTTCCGGGGGTGGTCATATTGGTAAATTCTTCGCGCCATACCTCTCCCTCTTTCGGCAGGGTAGGTGGTGCAGTATCTGTGGGAGTTGGGTCAGTTGTTGTGGGTGTAGTAGGTGTTGTAGGTGTTGTAGGTGTGGTTGGCGGTGTTTCTACTAATGGACTGAATTTTTTACCGTCCCGCACCAAACGCACTAAATGTGGAATACTTTTGCTTTCGGAGAGACTGGTCGCTTGTTCAAAAGATAAATACCAAGCCTTGCTGACTGGAGCGGCTGTCGCTTTAAGTAACAGATTTGGGCTGGTCGTTAGAATCGGACTAATCAATAAATTTGGATTACTGATAAGGGTCGGGTTAATGCTTGTAATAGGTGTCAAAATGGTCTGAGAGAAATAAGTGCTTGACCAGAATCCGGACACTGGGACAGTTGTGACCAAGCTAACAGAAGCAGTTTTAATATCCGGAAAAAACGTGCTATCAATTGCCGGTGTGTAACTTGAGTTAAGCAGGGTTTTTAATTCATTAAGGGTCGGCAAGCGCCAGTCATTAGCGCCGCACAGACCGACTTTATTCACTCGTTGGGTGAATTTTTCGGTATCGCAATTGCCGCGATCGGAACATTGTCCGCCATTGGCTGTTCCTACATTGCCACCATTGGTATTCGGATCGGAGTTGTACCAAGTATAGCTTGAAAAGGGGCTGCGCAGACTCACATTAGCGTTTTTGACCTCCCAGATGAGTTGAGTGTTGCTGTCATATGTACAACCCCACATACTTGACGTAGTGCCAAGGGTTGTCGAATCTGTTAACGCCGAACCATCATTGGCTACTTTACTATATTTTGCCGCCGCATAATTGGGCAAACTAAGGAGGAGTAATATCCCTAAATATTTAGGAAAAACGTTCATGGTGCGTACCTATAAATATTTAATTCAATAGTAAAAAACCAATAAGCTCAATATTATAGAAGGAAATTTAGTTTACGTTGCGAGTCTAATTGTCTTTACGGCTCAGTGTAGCAAAAAGTAAAGTTTTGAGGGGGTAAATTTTGGGTATTGATACGGAAATAATCGGCACTTAGTAACATCCAAAGAATATTTGAGTAACTTAAATTGCTTCACCCCAAGTTTCTTAGGGCGAAAGGGGCGTGATGTGCAAGTTTTTTTCTGCACGTTACTTAAGTTATAGGAGGGAGTTATCCATGAAGCATCGATATGGGCTAAAAAATAATGACTTGATGGTAAAAAAGGCACCCCATCCGTAGTCCCCGACGACCACAAACGGGATGCCATTACCCTAACTGAAATAACTATGAGGAGAACTACAAATATTCTAATGCATCAATAATGCCAAGATGAGTCTTGAGCGAACATGGTTGCTTTACGCCGGATAGCTGTTTATGACCAAGTTCAATAGTTGCTTATTGATGGTGCATGTTCGAATATTGCGCACCAATAGTAACCAGGTTTTTCTGGAATATTCTGAGAAGGGCATGAGCAATTTTGTTATCGGTAATCGGTATGATCAAGGTCACTCCAAGCGCTTAATCATCAGGTTGACTAACAAGCCAAATTTATCAAATACTTTGATGTTAAGCGGGGCTATAGTCAAATCTGGCGTACAGAAATTTAAGCGGCTTGCTGTTGTTGCACCCTCTCCTCAGTTTGTTTAATGTCATTGGTAAATTTCACGCCGGTAATGACATCCGCTAAATGTTGAAAGCCCTTTAATGTAAAGCATCGTTATTTTCGATGATTCCAATCTATTCTTTCTATTTTACAATGTAAATTTCTATCTGTAAGTTATGCCAAGGATAGTCACCGGATCGAGAATTTTGTCATGCAGGCTTCTCTTTTGTGTATGGCTCAAACAAGCTAACTCTCAAACTCAAGGGAATATTTAATGAAATCCATTAAATCTTTGATTAAATTAGAAAATATTGGCATGAACTGGAAAGAAGATTTACTCGCTTCTTTCGTCGTCTTTTTGGTGGCGTTGCCTCTCTCGATGGGAGTTGCAATTGCATCCGGTGTTCCGATGGATAAAGCCGCTTCGGTCGGGCTTTTAACCGCGATCGTTGGTGGAATCGTAGCTGGTCCGTTATCAGGATGTCCTTTGCAGGTTAGAGGTCCGGCAGCCGGTCTTGCAGTAATGGTGGCGTTATTCATTGAAGAACAAAGTTTTCAGACTCTAGGCCTCATTATTGTAATCGGTGGACTCATCCAGCTGTCGGCAGGCTTTTTGGGTGTGGGGCAAATGTTTCGGGCTGTATCCCCTGCATTGATTCAAGGCATGTTAGCAGGTATTGGAATATCCATATTAGCCTCTCAATTTCACATTATGCTGGACCATGCGCCCCCAGGAACCGGCAAAGCGTTTGCAGGAGTAATCAACTTGCTGACAATACCGCGTGCTGTATTGCATAGCTTTCATGAGCAGGGTGAACAATCAGCAGAGCTGATCGGTTTGTTAACGATAGCCACACTCTTCTTATGGATGAATTTCGCACCCAAAAAACTCAAACTGCTGCCGGCTCCACTCATTGGCATTCTGATGGCTACAGCATCTACCTTGATACTGGATCTTCAAATCAAGTTTGTGCCCATTCCTGATCATTTATCAGATGCCATTAGTTGGCCGACGGGTCTTTGGTTGGAACGATTATCGGATCTTTCGATTTGGCTGGGTGGATTATCCCTCGCCTTCGTTGCCAGTGCAGAATCATTATTAACGGCAACAGCGGTGGATTCAATGCAGCAGCGTACGCCAAAGACTCAGTATAACCGGGAACTGGTTGCGGAAGGTTTGGGTAATGTCGTCTGCGGCATATTAGGCGTGCTGCCGGTCACGGGCGTAATCGTGCGTAGCACTGCCAATGTGAATGCAGGTGCCAGAACCCGGTTGTCCGGTTTTCTTCACGGTGTCTGGCTGTTGCTGTTCGTTATGTTTATGCCGGGCGTGTTATCCCATATCCCGGTTGCGGCGTTGGCTGCAATACTCGTATTCACCGGAATAAAACTTACCAAATTTCAATTCGCCAAAATTCTCTGGCGCCAAGATAAGGGAGAAGCGCTGATTTACCTGGCAACCCTATGTTCGGTGGTGGTTGTAGATCTGTTTACAGGAATCGCCATAGGCATTACGATGGCGTTGGCGAAATTGTTGTATTCGTTCTCTCACCTCGACATTGAAGTGAGAGAAGATCGTGAAAACGGTCAGACTTATATTCATCTGAAGGGTGCTGCAAGTTTTATGCGTCTCCCAATTTTGGCGAATACCCTGGAGAAACTCCCCGCCAACGCGCATGTGCATATATTGATCCGCGATTTGAATTTTATCGACCATGCCTGTCTTGACTTGCTGGTCAATTGGGAACAGCAACACCAGGCAGCAGGCGGTGAGTTGGTTTTTGACTGGGATGCCCTGCATAGCGTATTTCAACGACACGCATGGGGTAACGGCAAACAAGCACTGTTTTAACAACTTTTGTTTTTTCTATGGAGATAGCTTATGAATCTAAAAAAATTATTGATTTTAATTGTTGTATCGACTTCCTTGAGCGCTTGCGCTACCCGGGAAAAATCCCCTACTCCTCACAATTGGGCACTGTCGGTTCAGACTGCGGAAACGCGTGAAAATCACGAAGCCTTGGCGAAACATTATGATGAGGTCGCTCAAGAAATGCTGGTGGATGCCGAAGAGGAAAAAGCCATGCTTGAGCAATATCAGGCCCAGCCCTATAAATACGGTAAACGCATCCTCGATTTGAAAGCGCACGCTACCGCCATGATTCGCGATTTTGAGCTTGCCGCCGAGGAGAGCAAGCAAATGGCCAATTATCATCGACAGTTGGCAACCGCAATCGAATAATCCAAGTTGTTAGCCTCCTGCTGAAAGGATTTATTCGGGGGTAGCCTATCCACCAAAGAAGCTAAAGCCGATATTCATCGCAGTGTGCGTTGCCGCTATCAAATAGTGGTGGCGCATTCAACACGTTTGCAACGCCAGTTCAATGCGATTAATGCAATTGCTGGATCGACTTTGTAAGCAAATTAACCGGCAACTGTAGTGTCAATCGTGTGCTTTTTACCCAGGATTTCATCATGACAAGTCACCATTTAACCCATTTAAAGCAACTGGAAGCCGAGAGCATCCACATCATCCGTGAAGTGGCGGCGGAATTCGAAAAACCGGTGATGCTGTATTCCATCGGCAAAGATTCGGCAGTAATGCTGGATTTGGCCATGAAAGCATTTTATCCCGGCAAACCGCCGTTTCCGTTACTGCATATCGACACTACCTGGAAATTCCGAGAAATGATCGAATTTCGTGATCGCTATACCCGTGAACTGGGTCTGGAGTTGCTGGTATATACCAATCAGGAAGGCGTCCGCATGGGCGTCAACCCATTCAGCTATGGCAGCCAAAAACACACCGATATCATGAAGACGCAGGCGTTAAAACAGGCGCTGGATTTGTATCGTTTCGATGCAGCGTTTGGCGGTGCACGGCGCGACGAAGAAAAATCTCGCGCCAAGGAGCGGGTCTATTCATTCCGCGACAAGCACCATCGCTGGGATCCTAAAAACCAGCGTCCGGAGCTCTGGAATATCTACAACGGCAAGATCGACAATGGCGAATCGATCCGGGTCTTTCCGCTGTCAAACTGGACCGAACTCGATGTTTGGCAATATATCCACTTGGAACACATTCCCATCGTGCCGTTGTATTTCGCCAAGGAACGGCCGGTTGTCGAGCGCGATGGCATGCTGATCATGGTGGATGACGAACGCATGCCTTTAGGCCCGGAAGATAAGGTCGAAATGAAAAGGGTGCGATTCCGTACTTTGGGTTGCTACCCACTCACCGGTGCAGTCGAGTCCAATGCTACTACCCTGCCGGAAATTATCCAGGAAATGCTGCTGACTACCACCTCCGAACGCCAAGGTCGCTTGATCGATCATGATCAGGCTGGCTCGATGGAACGGAAGAAACGTGAAGGCTATTTCTAATCAACCTGCAGAGAATTCCATGCCCGACCAATCCGCTTTAAACGCCTCCGACACCAACGCCTATTTGGCGCAACACAGGCGCAAGAAACTGCTGCACCTTTTAACCTGCGGCAACGGCAACGACCGGCATGTTCTTCGATCGCAACCTTCTCGGTATCGACGGAATTTATGCGCCATTGAAGCCGAGCGGGGTGAATCATTGAAAATCAATAGACCATAAGGATACTTGCCATGGTTAGTTCCATTCAGCGCGGACTGTTCGTGACCGGGACCGGGACCGGTGACGGCAAGACTCACATCGCCGCGATTCTGGCGCATCAACAAGAATCGCAACCTAGTTGCCCACCCCGGCAATCGATCAACACCATTCAACTAAAAAATAGTCATGAAAATACATAGCCCTGTACAACAAGAATTATGCTCAATTCCGTGCAACCTTTGTGGCAGCAAGGAGGTGAATCTTCTTGCAAATCACAGTCGGAGCGGAGAGCCGCTTCGAACATTAATTTGCAGAGAATGTGGCCTAGTGTGGTCTGATCCTTTACCACACCATCCCCGTGACTTTTATGAAAATGACTATCGCATTAGCTACAAAGGCAACTATTCTCCGAAGCCAAAGCACATTTTACGCGCTGGAAACGTAGCTTTAACTCGTCATCGAAAAATCGAACGATTGCTTGCAACTCCATGCGCGATTCTCGATGTCGGTTCAGGTGGAGGCGAATTTGCTTATTTGCTCCAGACTCTCGGACATCAGGTGCAAGGCATCGAACCCAATAAGGGCTATGCCGAATATTCCATAGGCGAATATGGACTCAATGTTCACGTCGGTTTTGTTCAGGACGTTATCATTCCTCAACACAGTTTCGATCTAATTACTATCTGGCATGTTTTGGAACACACCGATAATCCATTTGCAGTGCTCACAAAATTGCACACGTTATTGAAATCACAAGGAATTCTTATTGTTGAAGTCCCCAATATTGAGGCCATCTGTCAGTCACCGAAGAGCACCTTCCATGAAGCCCATATTTTTCACTTTAATATTGCCACACTCACCAGACTGGCCGAGAAAGCGGGTTTCAACAAAATATCTGCCGAGGTTTCCGCTGATGGTGGAAATATTACACTGTTTCTCCTCAAGGCAATAAAGGACAGCAATGAAGAAAGTGAACTGACTATCAAAGGTAACGCCGAAAGCATTTCCAAAATCATCCGCAATCACACATCCCTAAAACACTATTTAACGTCATACCCTTACCGCCGATTATTCCATCGCATTCTCAGATATTGTATCGAGCTAAAACACAACAGTAGCTTCACTGGCGGTCGACGATTGCTGGATCGACACTATCGGCATTTATTGCAACAGCTTCTGGAGGTCAGGAGCTGATTTTAATTAATGTCATAACTGGCTATACTAAGCTTTTGTATCATGGAATGAAAAATGAAGCGGAAGTTATTGCCTATGATGGCGAAGAGTTCACCCTCCAAGTAAAAGTAAAAATAACCGGCTCTCCGTTTAAGATAGAGCATGCGATATTAAATGCTTGCAATGAGAAGGGAAAGCTCGCCACGTTGAATGCGATTAAAAAATTTGACACCGATGGTAGTCCGATTCATATAGCCGGAATCAAGTTGACGGCTGAGGCTCCTATCCCTTAATTCTATGAAACACTGTATGGTGCCGTTGAAGTATCGCGTTACGTTTACCAAACGTCCAAAGGAGGTAAGGCATATTGTCCCCTGGAAGGCTCAGCGCGAATCATTCGCAGTGTGACGCCAAGATTTGCTCAACAAATTTCACATAAATATGCCAAGTTGAATGCCCCTGCAGTTTGTCGTGATTTAGAGGATATCCGTCACCGGAAAATCGCCCATTCTTATGTGCAAGATGTGGCTGATTGGGTTGGGGCGATTGCCAGAAAAGTTGGGAATATACGACGCCCGCTCTCAATGAGGCCCTTACCAGTATCGTAATCAGTATGAACGGTGCCTATGTTCTGATGCATGAAGACGGCTATCGAGAAGCGATACATCGACGAGCAGAGTTCTGTCTTCGTCGCTGATTTTTGGTAACTGTGGCTTGAGAGAATCCATCTAGCTTTTCTAACTTGTTTTTTAAGTTGTTAACTACAATTAATGAGAAGTTACAGATTCATTAGCCAATTTTACAGCTGATTATTTAAATTCTGAAGTATAGATTTTGTGCTTTTCTTTGCTCATGTTAGACACACTTTATCGTTTAGGATATTTTTATTTGTGTGTCCGGTTTAGGTGTAGCCGCATCTTAGCAACCTGAATTCACTAACTTGCACAACGGGTCCCCTTTGGAAGAAAGGATTTAAGTTGTTCAAGTTCTTTCGGGCATGTTATTTAGCCTGTTAAATCAAAATGAGTAATTCGGTTTGGGCCCGTAAATAATCTTCTGGAATACCGATATCAATAAAATGTCCATAGGATATAAATAACTCGAAATGTTGCTGTTTAACAGCCTGAGTTAAAAAATCATTTTCTAATGAAAATGCTTGAGCAACTTTAAAATCGTCCAGAAGATTAAGCGGGAAAACGTAACATCCGGCATTGATCAAGCCGATGCCGGTTTGTCCTTTTTCGGAAAAGCCGGTGACTCGGTTATCGATATGTTCAAGACGACCATAACGTTCGGTATTGGATAACTGACAGGCGACTATAATGGGTTTTTGGGCGGTTAACCATTGTTGCTCTACGATCTGGGCATTAAATTCAAGAAAAGTGTCGCCATTAAAAATGAAAACATGATCACTGTTGCATTTTTGCATTGCTTGTCTAATTGCGCCGCCCGTTCCAAGCGGCGTTTGTTCTATTTCATACTCAAGATCCATACCTGCGAAGGTATCGCCAAAATGGTCAATGATCGTATGAGCTAAATAGCCTAACGATAAAATGATTCGAGTAAAACCTTGTTGGGCAAGAGAAGCTAAGAGTATTTCAAGAAATGGCCGTCCGGCAATCGGCGCCATGGGTTTTGGCAAATCCGAAACGACGGATTGCAATCGGGTACCAAAGCCGCCGGCAAGAATAATTGCTTCCATTATTCCAATTCCTTGAACAAAGCGCGTTCAACTAAACCACATAAAGTATGGCCTAAAATCAAATGGCCCTCCTGAATTTTTGGAGTATCAAGCGAAGGGGTTCTTAATAAATAGTCACACAAGTCGGCCATTGGGTTATTTTCTTGATGGCCGGTCAAACCAAGGGTGACTAATTTTTTGTTTTTCGCGGTTTTTAACGCGGTCAAAATATTCGGAGACTTACCGGAGGTTGAATAAGCGATAAATAGATCTCCAGGATTCGCTTGAGCTTCAATTTGTCTGGCAAATAACATTTCAAAACCATAATCATTTCCGATAGATGTCAGAATTGAACTATCCGTCGTTAACGCCATGGCGGGCAAACCAGGACGATCAAAGGCAAAACGGCTGACCAGTTCCCCGGCAATGTGTTGGGCATCTGCTGCACTACCGCCGTTACCGGCAATCAGAATTTTACCGCCTTTTTGCAAACACTCAATACAGGCAAGGGCAGCTTGGGCAAGCGTAGCGAGTAATTGCTCGTCTGCCAACATGGTCGAGACGATTCGTTGCGATTCTGTAAATTGATTGACGATGTAGGAATGCATCAAATTCTCCAAGCCTGGGTTCCGTATTTAGTAAAATGACAATTACTGACTTGTCCTTCAAAAGCGTTCAAGGTTCTCATGACGGCCATACGTTTGTCGGGTGGCACAAAAAACATCATAAAGCCCCCTCCGCCCGCACCGGAGACTTTACCCGCGAGGGCACCGGATGAGATCGCCGCCGTGTAAATTTCCTCGATATGTGAATTGGAAACCGATTTTGCAGAACGTTTTTTGCTTTCCCAACCTAGGCGCATCGATTCGACAATGCCCTCGAAATCGCCTTTTAATAGACACTCTTTCATAACTAGGGCTTCTTGTTTAATACCGTGCATTGCTTCAATGGCCGGGATTGAACCAGATTCAACATTGCCTTTTTGGTCGGCAATGATTTTTGCCGATTCTCGAGACACTCCGGTATAGAACAGCACTAACGAGGCTTCTAGTTCACAGATAATCCAATTTTTGATGCGCAACGGATTAATCACGGCACGTTCGTCGGCATAAAACTCCATGAAATTAAAGCCACCGAATGTCGCTGAATATTGATCCTGGCGTCCACCGCCTAAGCCGCAATCGATGCGTTCGATTTGAAAAGCCAAGTGCGCGATAGTGTAGTCGTCCAACGGTAAATTCAGTAATTCCGCGAAGACTCGAATCATCACCACCACTAAAGTTGATGATGAACCTAAACCAGAACCCGCAGGTGCATCGCAAAACGTGCTCAGTTCCATCGGGATCAATTTTCCATTATTATAATGATTAATCATATGGTTATATACCGCTTTATGCAGATCGAGCTTGCCGTTTAATTCGAGTGGTTCGGTAATAGCCTTTACATTTTCGGTTTGTTGGTCAGTAGCGACAAACCGGACGATGGGTTCATCCAGCGTTTTAATAACCGCATAAGCGTAACGATCAATGGTGGCGTTAAGGACATAACCACCATGAATATCGCAATAGGGTGAAACGTCGGTTCCGCCACCGGCAAGACCAAGGCGCAACGGAGCGCGAGAGCGAACTATCATATTGACTTACCTCGTTAGAAAACGTTGACTTAAATTAAAGTGATCCTGCATCGGTTGATCAACAGGAATGATGGGCCTCCAACCCTTGACTGTTTTAAGCTTCACTTTAGTCGGCATTCGTAAATCAGCCTCAATTGCAACCAAAATATCTTTGCGTGTTGACATCGATAATAGGGTGATGAGCATTTGTGCAATGGTGGATATGTAAGTGTTGCCAACATAACCGGATGCGCCAACAATAATCATGTAATAGTCTCTTTAATGAGTAAGTAATAAAAGCTTTGGATTAGAAAATGCCAACCATTGGCTGCTAATATCGTTACCTGTGGGTTGGGCAACAAAAGTGATCGTGACCGATTTACCCGCATAAGCATCTATCGCTACTGAGATTGACTGAAATTGCAGTTTTTGATCCGCTTTGGGAGGTATCACTTCCTGCGAAAATAGTACTTGTTGGCTTGCGCTTTGATGATCGTCGATTAAGACCGAGGCTTTCATCGCTTCTTTAGCCGGATAAACCATACTCAGTCCAAAAACGAGATGGGTATTCGGCTCGATGCGCACATTATCAAATCGGTATGAAAAACCTGAAATCAGCGTTAGTGAATTTTCAGCGCCTAACCTCGATTCCCACGGGAGAATCAGCGCACCTTTGCCGGATGGGGTATCTACATGGACGGGGTCATTGATGTGACCTTGAGGAAATTCGGTAATAAAGTCATATAAAACAGGATGATTTTGCGCGAGTGATTTGGCATGCCAATCGGCGGTGACGTCAGTGAGATGCCCCGGCGTCGTTTCTGCAAATATCTGCGTGTCTTGCCGATCATCTTTGATCGCCCCTGTGTTTAAACTGATACATTCAAGTGGTCGTGAATGGCCACCGTAAATCTGAAAAAAACTACCGCCGAAGAGCGACCATTGGCAATGTTCCGGATGGGCTAATAATTTCAGTGGGGCAGAGGATTTAGGATCTTTGTCAACAATATCACGTTTGACCATTTCGGCGTAACGACTGCTATACACAAAAAATATCTGATTGAAGTGTTTCAACAGCAGCGAGTCTAAACTGATTGAAGCGGTGGCTAGAAATATTAACAACAGCCATATCGGCACTCGACTTCGTTGAGATTGTTGACCCACCGCCCAAGCGCCGATTAGCAGCATTAGAATAAACGGCGCGAATAACCAACGCTGTTCAAGTCGAGTCGTTGCAATTGGCGGAATTAGCAAAATCAATGCCAATATGAATAACGCAACTGGCCAGCGTAATGCTAGCCAAACAGACGATGAAAATGAAGCTTTGTTGACAATAACGTTTCTGACGCCTAATGCAGCCGATAATAAGAACATTCCCAGAATCAGTGAGGCCAGGAGCCAACTAGGAAACCAGGGTAAAGAGGCTAGGTTGACGCCAGCCAGATACTCAGGCCCCTCGTTGAAACCAAAGATGGAATGCATTGCTTGTCTTAAATGTGTAAAGATGATTTGGAAATCAAATTTTGGGCGTTCTCTCTCAGTGCCTACTAAAAAGGGAGTGGACAAGATTAGGTTTTTGTAACCGATATAGAAAATCGGTAAAGCGATGCTGGCGCTTAATAATGCGCTTAGACGCTTTACCGATAATTGCCGAAAGTGCGGAAAAATGATGAATACCGCAGCCAGCCAGGGAGCGATCACAATATAACGTTCATGATTGTGGATCACCAAAAATGCGAGAATAATCATCAACCCGCCATTTTGCCAAGCAGATTTTGGCTGCGCATCGGTGCTTTGAATAAGATAAATAATCGCAAGAAACATCGGTAAGGCCAAACCTTCCACCGGGCCAATCACCTGTGTCACCTGATAGGCACCAAATCTCGATGTTGCAACCGCAAGGGTGAGTGCCAACGCTACCGCAATGCGTCCTTGACTAAAGCGATAGGCAATTAAGTAAAAAATCACTGCGCTTAAGGTTTGTAATAGCCTATTAACCAATTGGTAATAGGGCATCGAGGTATCAAATAAATTGAAAAGCAGCAAAATAAATCCTGCTGCGACGGGTCGAAATTTATCCTGACATACCACTGTCAGTAATTGACTGAATTTTGTGCCGCAGCTTTCGGCTTTGAATGCCAATAAATAAAGTAAATTATCGCCGAAAAAAACGCTGGGTGTGATTGGAGCAAACCGCCAAAGGATACAAGCAAATGCTAATAAACTAACTAGCGGTAATTGAAATTTCATTTGCTTCAGCCATTGGTAATGACTGGGTTTTTGACGGGTTTCTGAATGGAATGACGCCGGTTTTAAAGACCAAAATTTGGCAGTTGAAAAATTGAAGACCACAATCAAGGGTATCAACGCTGTTTGTACATAAAAAGGATCGAAACCGGTATTTTCAACAATATAAGCCAACGTTAAAGTATTCAAACCAATGGATACCAAGCCGGCAAATACATATTTATAGAGTCGTCCTTTGAAAGATAATTGCTCTTCTGGTTTGAAAACCCATACATGATTCAGGGAGTAGGTGAGGATCATCCCTAATAATGAGACTGCTATGAGGGAGAATAAATAATTAACGTGCAATATTTTGACGAGGAGAAAAAATAAAATAAAAGTGAAAACAAAATTTAGGGCGCCGACGACGGTAAATTTCGAAAATTCAATTTTTAAATTATGCATTTTGCTCCTCAATCAAAGGTAATAGCTATTGGTCAGACAATTAAAGAAACTTATCTCGAATCAAATAATTGGGACGTTTGCGTACTTCTTCGTTAATCCGCCAGACATATTCGCCGATCACGCCCAACATAATCATAATCAATCCGCCCACTAATAAGATCACGATCATCAGCGGTGCCCAACCTGAAAACGGGGTGGCCCCCATAAACCAACTATAAATAATCGTGAGACTGTAGAGCACACCAAGAGCAGACGTGATGAGTCCAACCAGGGAGATAAAGCGAATAGGGAGGTAGGAGGCATCAAGCACGGCATCCAGAAAGTTTTTAAGTTTTTTGCCGAAATTGTATTGAGATTTACCGATGGTGCGTTTTAAGCGGACATACGGGATAAAACTGGTCCGATAACCGGTCCAGAGTAAATCGCCCTGGAAAAAACGATGTCTGACATCAATCGCGTTAAAAACATCCATCACTTTTCGATCCATCAATACAAAATCAAAGCCACCGGGAGGGATTTGCGGCAGCGACATACGCAACACGCCATAGGCTAAACGTGAAAACAGTTTGGCCGATAAGGTATCCGAACGATCGGTTCGATAGCAAATGACGATTTCGGAGCCGGTTTGCCAATGTTCGACCATCTGAGGGATTAGTTCAACCGGATCTTGGAGATCGGCCGAAATATTGATAATCGCGTCGCCAGTGGCTTCCTGAAAGCCTGCAATCATTGCGGCCATTTGACCGAAATTACGGGTGAAAGTAATCACCTTCACTTGCGAATCATGTTCGCGTAGGCTCAGCGCCTCTTTAAGCGAACCATCTTTAGAACCGTCATCGATAAACACGATTTCATATTCGTGATCTTTGAGGTCGGTTGAAAAGACCTGGTGGATTTTTTCATAAGTTTTAGTCAGTGCGCCTTCATTATGATAGACAGCGACCACAAAAGAGATTTTCATCGACGGTCTCCTCGTTCACACATCAGAAAAATACTGGAACATAAATCCGGATAATGCTGCCCAAGTTTAAAGCAGCCGTCCAAATAGTCTTGAGAAATAATATCCGTTTGCAAGAGGCGGTCCCATTGGAAATTCGCTAAGGCTTTAAAAAAGATGCCTGAGCGATGGACGACTTTTAAACCAGCCGCCACGGTATCGCGTTCGAGGGTGTCCAAAGTATAAGTGCAACGATGACCGTGTTCGGCTTCGGCAGGCGTGACGGCGGCATTGTGACTGATTAAACCCATTTTGACTGCAATTTGGCGCGAAGGCGCATTGGCATTGGGACAAACCAGAAAAAAACGTCCGTGCTCACTTAACCATTCTTCATTAACGCGTTTCAAGACTCGGACCGGATCATCTAAATGTTCCAAAACATGGGTGAGCACAATATTGTCATAGCGTTTTGGCAGGGTAACACTTTCAAAGACTGCGTTGATAAACTGAATTTTGGGATCAAGTTTTTGTTTTGCCTCGCTCATGGCTTGGTCGGAGGCTTCGACGCAGGTAATGTCTTCAAAAAGAGGTTGGAGCCTGCGCGTAAAATCACCTTTGAAACTACCCAGTTCAAGGATGCTGCCGGGGTTGAAAAAGGGTTCAAACGCTTGGATCATGAAAGGATGCATTACATCGAAATCAAAACCGTAAGCGTACTTGTGATTATGGGAATCTTTTATTTCGTCATTATAATCACGCTGACTGTTCATGCTTTGCCTCGTCGGTTAAATTGAGTTTCATGGTCACAAATTCGTTATTCGTGGATTCTTCATTAAATTCGAATTTTTTATATAAATTAATAGCCGCTTGGTTGTCTTTACCAACTTCCAAACCAATTTGCCGCGCCTCGTGGGTTTTTGCGTAATCTATGCACTGTTTAAGTAGCATAGCGGCGATACCGTGACCGGTCCAGGGGCTGAGGACACTGACATGGGTAATAAAAGCTTTGTGGGTGAGCTGATCGTTGCAATAGGCTGCAACGAACCCAACCAAACGACGTTGAACCCACGCTTCAAAACGGAGCGACCGGTTGATGATTTTAGTAGTGTAGTCATGGAGTTGGACTCGGCTACTGAGCGGTGGAACAAATTGCGAATCACATAGCGCCAGATGTTCGAGAATTTCCGGAGCAGAAGCCTGATTGCAAGAAAATTCAAGGTCAGGTGGCATCATTCTAATACCGCCGCGCCAAAGCCATGTCGCCCAAATTCGTTACCGTTATAAAGTAAATATACTTTGCCATCCATTTCAAAGACATGGGGATAGCACAACATATCGGAATCCCAGGAGTCCGGAGTGACATCAAGTAGCAGTTGATCATCGTCGCGGGTCCAATCTTTTAAATCTTTTGACCACGCATGGCCGATCCGATAGCCTCGATCCTTATTTTTTCTAAAGTCGAAGGATTGGCGGTAGCAGAAAAACATATGATAGGTGTCGTCAATCGCAACCACGGTCGGTAAGGCTTGACTTTCATCCGGTCCAAGACGATCCGTAATTATTTGTCTGGCTTCTTCTTTGACCCAATCGATGCCATTGCTTGACGTGGCATGACCAATTTTATAGGTGCGATCGGGGGCTTGATCCGGGTTAAATTGTTGCCAGCCGGTCCCGAAAATGTACCACATATGAAATACGCCATCGATCACTTTTACAAAGCCATCGCCCACCAAACAAGGTTCATGCAAGGACGCCGCTAATACCGGGCCCGGACCGATCTTCTCAAAGGTCAGGCCATTGTCACGACTCAGTGCCAAGCCGATCCCGGTGTCTACCGACACTGAAACACGCCGGTTCCAGCCACAGGTGTAACCATAGATCAAATCGCCATGGCGTAGGATATTCATCGGAAAGATACCATGTTCGTCGAAACAGCCCAATTCACCTAGGGGGATGACCGGCTGTTCGGCAACGCGTAAAACCCGTTGCAACAATTTATCCATATCGACAAAAGCGATATGGCTTAAATATTTACCATTGTTTGGATCGAGGGCGCGGGTCGAAAAATAAATGCGCACGAAGTCATCAAACACCAGTGCTTGCGGTGATTGAGCAAATTGTAGGCACTGATTAGGCAATTGATGTGCGGTAGGATCAAAAATTTTGCCGAGTTTTTTCCATTGCATCTGTTTCATGGCAGCTTACTCCAATATTCCGTCGAGTTCTGCCAAACCAAAACCGTGACGTCCGACTTGATTGCCCAGATAAGCCATATAAGTCTTACCATCGAGTTCAAAAACATGCGGATAACTTTGCATTTCAGAATCCCAACCTTCTTCGGAAATAGTGATACCGGCGCGGCTATCATCGCGCGTCCAGTCCAGCAAATTATGACTATGAGCATAGCCAATCCGGTAACCGTTTTGTTTGCCGCGATAATGACTGCTGTAACGGTAACAAAAGAACATATGATAAACGCCATTGGCAAAGAAGACATC
Organism: Methylococcaceae bacterium; assembly: GCA_947505105.1. Lineage (GTDB taxonomy): Bacteria > Pseudomonadota > Gammaproteobacteria > Methylococcales > Methylomonadaceae > SXIZ01. The sequence goes on from CANNKG010000008.1 coordinate 24,836, forward strand.
CGGGCTCGCCTGGGCTTCATCTTCTTCAATACGGCTTTCGATCAGGTCTTTGTTCACTTTACGCCAAGTGATGCCGTCATCTGAAATCGCCATGCGTATTTTATAAACGGGTTCAGCGCGGCCATCGACCAGTTTCCATTTGCGCCCAGCGATATACCAAAGATACCAAGTGTCATTGAAACGTCTGATTTTTGGGCCACTCAATACGAAAGGTTCATCGGGGGAATAGCTCAATACTGGGCCATTACCGATTTTGGTGAAGTGTTTTCCTTGATCGGTACTGACCGCGACACCGATTGCGACGTTGAACGGGACTGATTCGCAGCGGGTCCAGCCCGCATAATAGGCACGTAATTCATTGCCGTGTCGAATCACCGATACCGGATAGGTACCAAATTCATCAAATTCACCCAATCCGCCTAAATTAAGAATCGGTTGCTCACTGACTTCAAGAATGTTGAACAAATTGTTCCGATCAAGATCGACATAGGCCGAATAACTGACATATTGGCCATTCTGGTCGGCAGGCGGGCGGCACGAAAAATAGACGCGCACTCTGTCGTCGAACATCAAGGTGGCAGGCGCTTGGGCAAATTCTTTCAACCAACTGCGTCCGGTGACTGTTTGTGGGTCAAATACTTTGCCCAGTTTTTTCCAGGTGAACATATAAATCAGCTCAAATCGTAATGGGTGGTAAGACAAGTTTGAATAGTCGGCATGGGGTTAAACATCATGACGTCAAGGATCGATAACCAAGGGACAAAAGGGTGGTCAAATTGGGCATATTCAAACGGTTTAGCCTGAATAAATTGTAATTCGAGGCCTTGAGACTTAAAAATGTCTTTTGAATATAATTCTTTCCCGCCGATAGCATTGATATAAACATCGGCTTTACATGCCGAGCATAAGGCGAGCACTTTTTCTTGGCCTTTTAAGTCATGGTCGATGTTAATTTCAGACGAGATCAGAATCTGGGTTTGAATTCCCAAATGTTGACAGAGCATAATCAGCGAATGGTGGATAAAACCAAATAGATTATTATCCTCGTAGTTGAGGATGCGTTCCAAAACCGGCAAGGTTTCATGATAATACGGGGCTTTACGGTAGGCGCCCTTAAATTGTTGTAACAGTTTGGCGCGCTTGAAATCCGGTGCGAGTTCGCGGGCACAGACGTCTAAAAAGTCCGAATCTTTTTTTAACGGCAGCGAAAATAACACGTCCTTGCCATTTTGGAGTAGACGATTACGATTAATCCAACCCTTTTTGGTGTATTGGATATTGTCGTAAACAATAAATTGGTCCACTGCCGCAAGCAGTTGAAAATATCCCACGTAGGGCAAAAAATAAGGCTGCATGATCGCAAGCTTCATACCGATAATCCTGAAAATATACGTCAGTTTGATTATTGAATAGCAATCAGGCTCGTGATTTCGGTCACCAAAGCTTCATCGAGATCAGGGTAAATAGGTAAACACAGCACTTGATAGGCGGCGGTGGTTGCAACCGGCAAATTATCGCGATGCGCGGAAGAAAGTCCCCGGTACATCGGAAACTCTGAAATTAATGGATAAAAATAGCGGCGTGGGTGAATATTGTTATCTTTGAGTTTTTGGTAGAGCGCATCCCGGCTGATCGGATAGTCCGGCCCGACCAGAATCGGAAAATAAGCGTAATTGGCGACCGTCTCGCCCGCATCCTGGAGGCAACGAATGCCTTTAACGCTCGCTAATTGCTCGCGGTAGAGCGCATCGATTTTTTGTCGTTTGGCAATCGCTTGATCGACATATTTGATCTGTAACAGTCCTAACGCGGCGTTGAATTCACTCATTTTGCCGTTGATGCCGGGCGCGACGACCGAGACTTCACCGACGTGACCGAAATTCTTCAATTGATCGATACGCACTTTCGATTTGGCGTCCGGGCAAATGATTGCGCCGCCCTCGAAGGTATTGAAGACTTTGGTGGCGTGGAAACTCAGCACCGACAGATCGCCGTGCCTAAGAATACTGCCTGATGCATCTTGGACGCCAAAGGCGTGCGCGGCATCGTAAATGACTTTCAAGTTATAGTTGTCGGCGATTTTTTGAATAGCATCCACATCGCATGGATGTCCATAACAATGAACCGGCATAATGCAGGTCGTATGCGGTGTTATTGCCGCTTCAATCTTACTCGGGTCTAAATTAAGGGTATTGGGATCGATATCAACAAATACCGGTTTTATGCCGTTCCATAATAAGGAGTGCGAGGTTGCGACGAAAGAATAGGGAGTTGTGATAACTTCCCCGGTGATTCGTAAGGATTGCAAAGCTGTTACTAGGGCAATGGTGCCGTTGGTAAACAGGCAAATATGTTCAACGCCCAGATACTCGCACAGCGCCTCCTCGAGTTGATGATGGAAGGGTCCGCAATTGGTAAGGACCTTGTTTTCCCAAATTTGCTCCAAATAAGGGATAAATTCTTCAAGTGGAGGAAGGTAGGGTTGGGTAACAAAAGTCGTTTTTTTCATGATAATTCTACTTAATTGACTATTAGACAGGAAATCGCAGATCGAACATTTATTTGATAAGTCTGAACACTAATAATCCAGGCCCCAAATGGCCCATTTCTGGCGAGTTATAGCTTTCAACGTATGCCTCAGAGAAATCGCTCAGTTGCATTTCATCCAAAACGTCCCAGCCAAAATCAGTAAACACCAGCGCCCCGTCGGCTGAAACCGGATTGCCATGAAAAAGGGGTGGCAACAGCTGTTCGAGCTGACCATCGACAAGTTTGGCGCGCGTAACCGAGTTATCGTACTGACTGTGAAATGGCAGGGTAGCGAGCATTACGCCGCCGGGTTTCAAAACCCGGGCGCATTCCTTAAATGCTTTTGCCGGGTGTGGAACATGTTCAAACACATCATTGCTCACGATAAGATCCAGGGAGGCATCAGCGAAACTCAACTGCTCTACATCTTCATGGCGAATGCCGTTGATTATCGCACCGCCTTCATATTCATGTCCCAAATATTCACTGCCGATAATGTTATGGTGACTGAAGTGAGATGTCACCCACACAAAAATAGGCGTGACTTGCTCCATAAAATAAACTTCTTGCTGCGGGTCAGTGTTTAGCTGCTGCATAATAATTGCAGCGATCAAGCGTTGCCGATTGTTCATATGGCAAGATGGGCATTCCAGACGCTCACGCCAATTGGGTAACCAGCCATTTTTGAGCTGTGTGCCGCCGAATAGCATATCGACTAAAAAGTCTACTTTTTTATGGCACGGAATGCAGAATCCCTCGACGGTGAAGCTTTGAGTCTTGGCGCTACCAAGTAAATCCCGTTCCAACTGCCGACTTTGGGCTAACGCATCGCTATGCGTAAAGGCATCAAATTCTTGCCGATTATGAAATGTCGCCAACGGTGTCAGATGGGTCAAATGATGCTTAATAATCCGCTGCGACGTATCCGAGCCCGAAAAGAGCGACAGCGGGTAGAGTCCGGGAAGGGTAGGGATACCGATATCCGCTAAAATATTATGCAATATTTTCCAGGCAGCTTCGGCGCCCCAGGTTTTCTTTGCAAAATTCAAGCTATTTTGACTGATGTTCGACCAAAGTTTCTCGTCAGAATAGACCTTCACAATTGCCTCGGCAAACTGTTCAGCATCATCGGCAACCAGAATGTTTTCCCCTTCGGATAAAAACATACCTTCTGCGGCTAGCGAGGTTCCAACGACTGGCAAGCCAATCGCCATCGAAAAGCCAATTTTGCCCTTGATACCGGCACCATAACGCAACGGGGCGACCGATAAGCGCATTTGATCAAACAAGCTATTGAGATCTTCTACGAAACCTTTAATAATTACATCTTTACCGGCAAGCGCCTCGATTTCAGGCGGCACTTGACTGCCAACGGCGAAAAACCGAACGCCCGGCAAGCGGGGGCGCAACAACGGCATGATTTCGCCGACAAAATATTTCACCGCATCGACATTGGGTGGGTGTTGATAGCCACCTACGAAGACAATATCTTTTCTAGTCGAGAATCCTTGGCTGGTGCCGGGAATATCCATTATTAACGGAAAAACATGGATTTTTGCATCGGGTAATTCTTGACTCAGTATTTCCAGTTCAGTTGCGCTCACGACAATAGAAGAATCAACTGTACCTAGAATCGCCAATTCACGTTGTTTCATTTCATCCGCTTTTCTTTTCAGTGTCGGACTTTTCAACAAGTCGGCCTCGCGCGTCATTCTTAAATAGTGCAAATCCTGCGTGTGGTAGAGAATTTTAGCGTTCGGAGTGTATTTATGTATCACACTCAGATGCTTTTCAACGACTTTGGGACGAAATAAAAACACCAAATCATATTGTCTCGCAGTTTCTCTTAAATGTTGCTCAACCGATGTGCAATAAGGCGCATAAATCACTTCAATGCCGTTGCGTTGCAAATTCGGGGTGTAGTCAGGCATATAAAGAAAATTATCTTCAGGAATAAAGGTAACCTGAAAATCCATTTCACGGAGTAATAACAAAATATTAAATGCCGTAATTGAACCCGCATCCTGGTTCGGGGTAGGGGTGCAATGATCAAGAACCAGTACTCGGCGTTTTGCCATGCGATCTTTTGCATTGTCCGCATCTTGCCCTGGAAGTTGATGCGTGCTTAATTGAGTTTGCCAGCGTTGAAACAGCTTTTGGGAGTTTTCGATCTGATAACTCTTGGCACCTGAGTTTAAGTCAGTCCCCGAAGTAATGCCTTCATAATGAATGACGACCGATAGCGGTTGATAAATCACCCGATAACCACGCTCGCGAATCTTCAGCGCCAAATCCGAATCCTCGCAATAGGCTGGCAAATAGTGCTCATCGAAACCGCCCAGTTCGTCAAAGAGTTGTTTAGGCACCATGATCGATGCGCCCGAACAGTAGTCAACTTCACGGGCATAATTGTATTGAGGCAGCAGCGGGTCTTGATTGCGGCCGAAATTCCAGGCCGAGCCGTCTTGCCAGATAATCCCTCCTGCTTCTTGTAACTCACCGTTAGGGTAGACTAATTTTGAGCCGACAAAACCGGTGCCGGGTAAAAAAGTAAAGGTGCGCACCAGTTCATCCAGCCAGTGACCGGTAACTTCCGTATCGTTATTCAGAAAATGCAAGTAACTGCCTTTCGCAGCGGCAGCGCCGATATTACAAGAACGAATAAAACCTTGGTTTTTTGCATTGTTAATGAGCTTAAGGCCAGTAATTTGACGTAGTAATTCCTCTGAATCATCAGGCGAGCAATCATTGACCACGATAATTTCAAAAGCGCATTCGGGTAAATTTTGGGCGATGGAGTATAAACAGCGTAAGGTATAGTCGGATTTGCCATAGATAGGAATGATGACCGATACCAGAGGCTCTAGATAACTTGCCAATTTGATAGACTGCGTGTCTATTTGCTGACTTTGAGGGAGTAACACCGGCACACTGGGCGAAAATGTTTGGGTAGCGGGTTGGCCTTCGCTGACGCGAAGAATCGAGGGCACATATTTAGCCATAATCGCCCGATGTTTGGCACGGGTATGACGACTCAACGGCAAGCTGACATAAGCTTTACCGGTGAGACGAATCATCGTTTTCGGAAGAGGGCGATCTAAGAGTCGGCGACTAGTGTTTTTTATCCCGTTTGGTATCGTAGTGACGAGTTTAGGGCTGGTCAATTGCTGGATTGTGTTGCGTGCTTCGTTAAGCTGCCGATCTAAATCAAGCGCCCAGTGTCCGCGGTTAACGACTTCAGTATTTAAGTCTACAAGTTGGGCTTCGAGTGCTGCTATTTTGGATTGATATTCAGTGATTTGAGATTCAAGCACCATGGCTTTTGAACCATAGCGCACAATTTCGGCATCTAATGTCTCAAGCTCAGTCTCTCGTTCGCTTAATGCCAGTTCTAAAGCAGAGGCTTTTGCGGTGATATCGCCGATTTCTTGAGTCAGCTGGGTGTTTGTAGCTTGACATGTCGTTAATTGTTGGTTGAGCGTTAATGCCCATTCGCCATGTTTAGTGACTTCCCGATTCAATTCGGCGATGGTTGCATCGTGTTCAATGGATTGTCGTTCCAAATTTAATGCCCACTCACCCACTTTGGTCAATTCGGCGTTCAATTCGGCGATCAGCGTGTCACGTTCAGCAAGCGACTCATGAAAGCAGTCAATTTCTAGCGTGTTGTGATCAATGGTTTGGTGAGCGCTTTCAAGCACTCTCGCTTGTTTATCAGCCAAACGCAGTGGGTAGCTTAATTTTGCAAAGCTATCGCTCCACTGCTGCAATTTCGCAACAAACTCCTGATCGTCTAAAGAAGCCTGGTTAAGCGCAATCGCGAGCAGTTCGTTATAGAGTTCTCGAGCCAATGGCGGACAATCAATATCTAACAATAAGTCATTCGCCGTGTAAGTGGTATGGCGTAATCCTGCATCGAGAAATTCATTTTGATAGCTCTCAAATTTAGCATCATCCATTTTCAGCGACAACGCGTCAGCAATTCGCGTCAGTTCCCGCTTGGGGGTTTGCATTAACTGATCGTAATCGACCACGACCCGTTTGCTATTCAGGGTGTGATTCAAACCGGCCAGGACATGGCCAAGCCACAGTAAATAGCTTTTTTCAGCCTCGAAACCATCGCGCTTGGCGATGGATTTGACCACGCTGAGCGGATTGCGAATCATCAATACATAGCTGATATTCCAATCCAAATGATCAAACACTTCTTTCCAAAACGGGATCAATTTTGCGACGCGTGGGTCTTTGAAACCAAAAAAAACTGAATTCCCCATTTTTTGGCGCAACAGTTCGGTGGCTCTCAGAATATAGCCCTTAGCGCGCAGCGTTTCCACATCACTTGCTTGAATACTGCTTAGAAAGTGCCAATCGCTTTCCAGGACATTTAACATTTCAATATTGAAAGCATTAAGATCAAGATCTTCCCAAAAACCTTTAGTATTTACCTCTTTCGCGGGTGCTAGGGTATCGCCCAGTTCTACGCCCAACACCTGCAAGCCTCGCGTGATGGCGCTTGTTCCACTCCGATGCATTCCTAAGACGACAACCAGGGTAGGGGTTTTATGGCTGCTATCGTTTGGGGGTATGCGGGTATTTGTGGCTTTGACCACTGCTTTGCGATGGACGGATTGCATATACTCTGTAAGTTTGGGTATTTTAATCAAACCTGCAATTATACAGATTCTTCTAAGGGCTTAATAATTTTGATGAGTGTATGCTAAAAAAATTTATTTCATCAACAAAAAGCTAACAATATTACTAAGATTTTGACTTAAGCTGTTCGCGTAAAATTTATAGGTAAAGATTAAGGCTAATTTTTTTATGAAATTATAATGCCCAAGATTTGAATACGCAAAGATCATGCCGTGAATTTCTTGGTCGAGCAAGCTTTCAAATTGTCGCCCAAATGCAGACGCTTGGCGCTGAGTTGCTAACAAGAATCGATGGGCATTGAGTTGCAGCAGTTTTTGGAGAAGCTTCTGAAGCTTAAACGTTTTGGCCCCGATGGCGTTATGAGAATGTTGTCGATACAAGATGGTCGGTTGCTTAACGGCAATAATCTTTCCAAACGCCGCACCGATTAGAGCCAGCCACCAATCGTGCATGATTGCTGCTTCTGGAATCGGCAGTGCCAGTTGTTTGGTCGCCTGATTGATCATAAGGGTGTTGCCGGTAATTACATTTTGGACTAAAAGCTGGTGAAGCTCGGCATGATCGGGATTTAGCTTCGCATAAGCCCAGAAAGAAGACGCGATGATCTGCAAATCACGGTTAACCACCTTTAAGTCGGTATGGACCAGCAACGGCGTGGTGGGGGTGTTGAGTTCCGCTACATGCATCGCGTCCAGTGTTAAGGCAATTTTTTCAGGAAGCCAGATGTCATCCTGATCGCAAAACATGAGGTAAGGCGCATCGGCGGCACTTAGCAGCGTGGCAAAGCTGGCGCAGCATCCGAGTCGGCCTGACTCGGAGTCAAGCCATAAAGCTTGCTTGGGATGCTGCTGCACAAAACGTTCAATCAAAACCCGTGTCTGATCCGAGGAACCGTCGTCGCGGATGATCAGACGCCAGTGTGGGTAACTTTGAGCTACTAATGAATCCAGCAGCGCCTCAAGATATTCAGCGCCTTGATAGGTTGATAACAGAATATCGATTCGGGAAATATCTTGTGATGATAGTAAGTGGTTGGATTTCATGAATTCAAAAAGCAAAAAAACTTATCTTGGTGTTACCGATGCTCTACATTTAAAATCGACAATTCCGGTGGTGATACTTGTTTGTTCAGAAATTACCCGAAACATCGCTATATCAATAAGACGATGTAAATAAGTTTCGTTGCCATTGATTTCGCCTACAACTCCCGCATTAAGAAAGTAAACAGCTGGATTGAGGTTGCAACAGAATTGAAACTCAACTTGATAAATTGAGCCTGCTTCGACATAGACAACACTGTCTCTTGCTGACGGAGCAGAGACTCCCCCGCCTAGTTCAATCCCTGAAGTAGTTTTGATAAGCATGCCAAAGCGAACATTTCTGGCACTTTGAGTAAATGAAACTGCGTATGTATAGAGATAGGTTCTTCCGCGAATAAGGTTGTTCACGGGGGTATGGGTCAGCGTTAAAATTTGAGGATGTTTAATGTAAGCGCCATAAGATTCGTACTCAATTGTGCTACTGGGGCATAAATTGGGATCGAAACTTTCAGGAAGCTCTTCCGGGATAGTTTTATCAATATCCTGAATAGTCGGCGTCTCGTCGAGATCATGGTCAATGTGAATAAGCTCTGATAATGTGCATTCTTGTCGAATCATTGCACGGATCGCTTCACGCTTATCGGGTGGTGTATATAATAATTTTTGATAACGTCCGACAATTTGTTTCGGAGAGCCGCTAGCCAACATTTCTCCAGCATCTATCAAAATTGCTCGGTCACACAATTCGACGATAGTAGTGCCAGAGTGGGATACAAATAAGATGGTAGCCCCTTGGGCTCGTATTTGCTCTATTTTTGAAAAGCATTTGCGCTGAAATAACTCATCGCCGACCGAAAGTGCCTCATCGACCACCAGGATTTGTGGGTTGACATTAATCGCGACCGCAAAGGCAAGACGGACGCTCATACCGCTGGAATAGGTTTTAACCGGTTGCTCGATGAAATCACCAATATCCGCAAACGCCACGATATCTTCATACCGTTCAGCAATTTCCGCCTGACTTAAGCCGAGTACTGTCGCATTCATATAAATATTTTCACGTCCCGAAAATTCAGGATTAAAGCCGGATCCGAGTTCTAACAAGGCCGCGACGCGTCCATAGGTTTCTACGCTGCCGTGAGTAGGTGTGAGAGTTCCGCAGATAAGTTGTAAGAGCGTCGATTTGCCTGAACCGTTGCGCCCGACGATTCCGACAGTTTCGCCGGTTTTAATTTCGAATGAAATATCGCGTAGCGCCCAGAACTCCTTGAAATATTGTTTTTTACTGCCCAGAAAACCTTGAAATAAGCGTTGATGTGGTTTGTCGTAAATTTGATAGCATTTACTCAATTGATTGACATTAATCGCAATTTCGGTGGTTTTTGTCATGTTGTTTTATAAGTTTAATGAGTCAGTAAGCGAATCTGTAGAGATGGCTTGATTATATATTTGTAACAGTCATTATGACCAGAGAAAGGCGCATTAGAGTTTTGTTAATGGCGCTTCGATGCAGCGATAGGAAATAAATGCTGTTAATGCCGTCAATACAAAAAAAACCAAACACTTGCCAATATCGTTAAGCCAAAATGGGGCGTGCTGTAAAACTAAATCTAATACTAAGATGTGGCCTAAATAGGCGCTAAAGCTGACTTTGCCCCAAAATACAAGAAAGCGCGATTCTAACAGGCTACGAATACTGTTCGTGCAATGACTGGCGCAAATAATCAATAGTGCGCTCAATACTGCAAATAATAGAAACTGATCGTGAAAAAAGTTTTGAGCAACCGTTTGACCAGTAACGATACGGTAAACCATTGGACTTAAAACAAATTCAGCTGTCAGGCAAAGCCAAACGCCGATGTTAAATAATCGATTGTAAAGTTTAGATTCAAAGATCATTTGATAATGTTCGACAATGAAAGCGCTCAAACATCCTGTAACAAAGATGGGTAGAAATGGCAACAATTCTGGTATGGGTTGCGCGGTGGGTGGATAAAACAGCTGCCACTGAGAACAAAATATTAGACTCATAAACATAGTGGTTTTCGGCCAAAGGCTAAAGGCAAATGCTAGCCAAGGCAGTATGAAATAAAACTTAAACTCGACCGGAATTGTCCAAAAAAAACTCTTACCGTCAAGCAGTAGCAAGCTATATCCAATATCCCTGGGAGTGAGTACTAAACTACCCTGGCCGTATTTAAAAAAACCATAATAGGTGAGTAGTGACAATAGAAAGAGTGGGTAGATCCGTAATATGCGGCGCTTGGCATAATGTAATAGTAAGGTAATTTTGAGGGGGTGTTGCGCCTCGGCTTGAATGATTTGCCGAGTTAATAGAAATGCGCTGAGTACGAAAAACAAATACACGCCATTATGCCCGACGCCAGCAAAACTTAAGCCAGGTAATAAATATAACCCGACATTCGAAGAATGCGAAAGCAATACGAGTAATACCGCAGAGCCGCGAACACCAGTTAATACGTTAATTTGTGATTTCATTAAAGTTTCTGTGTTGCGTTTTGATAGGATGAGAGAAAAATATTCGTTAAGTAGGGAAAGTTGTGTTCAACTCGGATGATAAGCCCGTAGAAATCCAGGAATAGCGTAGGCCTTATTTCCCCGGATTCCGCAGGCTCCATCCAGGCTACCCTGTTCGAATAAGGGGAAATGTTTTTCCAGACTCAGTCCATAGTCCGTCTCCTGGATGAAATCCAGGAACAGCGTAGGCCTTATTTCCCCGGATTCCGTAAGCTCCATCCAGGCTACCTTGTTCGAACAGGGGGAAAGTTTCTCCATACTCAGATTCCGGTTTGGCTATGCCCCCAGTCCAATCTGGAGCTAATAGACCACAGCGGATATACCGGTGGAACATCTGCCAAGTATTGCACTAAATCATGTTTGATAGGATTCCAGTGACAATAATCAACATGGTGTGCATAGTCATGTTCATCACGTATCGTGTGTTCCCAGAACCGTCGTTGCCACAGCAGATATTCACCGCGATTATCGCGGATTAACGATACGTCAGTTGCACGTACCGAATGCGTGAAACGGGATTTTATTGCCTGCCAGTGCCTAGAATAATCAGAATCACCTTGAGGCAAAGTCCAAACGGTGTGTAAATGTTCGGGCAATAACACAATGGCATCAATAGTAAAAGGTCGCTCAGTCCGAACCGAACGAAAAGCATCGCGAAGTAGATCAACATGCTGTACTAAAATATCAGAAGACCGGTCGCGCAAGGTTACCGTAAAAAAATAAGTCCCACCCGCAATGCGATTTCGCCGATACAATACCATGTCAATTCAATCGGAAAGTTAAAAGGAAATATCCACATTTTACAAGCTCCATAGCCTGGATGAAATCCAGGAACAGCCGTGGCGTCACTCCCCAGATTCCGCAAGCTCCATCCAGGTTACCTTTATTTAAACGAGATATCCCAGACCCGTACCCTGGATGAAATCCAGGAATAGCGGTGACATTGCTCCCCGGATTCCGCAAGCTCCATCCAGGCTACCTTTATTTAAACGAAATATCCCAGGATTCGGTCGAAACGGTTATTTTTTGCGGATCGGGCGCTTGGTTGCTTTCAAATTGAATGGCATTGGCATCAGTAAAGGCATTGCTCTTGGCTATGCCGGTGGGGAGATCAACCGTGGTGACATAGAGTTTGGGGCCAGTAAACTTGGGATCTTCCGAATAGGCATAATAATTTGAAATAATCGCGGAGTTGTTGGTAGGGTTATAAGTTCCGCCGACCACGAACGATCCGGCGGCAGGGGAGGGATTGGTGCAATCGGCGCGTTTGCCGAGGCCGTAAATCGTATTGCCTTCAAGATAGAGTTGCATCGTAATGCAAGTATTTAAGGTGGCAACTTTGTTTTTTAAGGTCACATTAAATGGCCCAATCGGATTCGATAGGGCTGCAAAGCTTGTGCACATCAGACCACTTAATGTTAGTACTTTAGTTATGTTCATAGTCAATTCCTTAGAAATAGGGTTTGGTGGTTAATATAAAAATTTAAGTATCGCCAGGATCTAATCGTAGCCTGGATGCAATCCAGGAGCAGTGATGGCATCATCCACGGCGATTTCCGTAAGCCCCGTCCGGGTTTCCAGGTTGAAACGCGGTGAGGTTATCCCCCGGATTCCGCAGGCTCCATCCAGGCTACGGAAAGCGACGAGATCTGAACAACAGGCATAAAAAAACCGCCCAGGCTAGGCAAGGGCGGTTTTATTTTGGGTTTGTATCGATTAATAAATTAGTCGATCATCATCCAAACCAGCAATTTACTTAAGCTTAGTTGGTGCCTGGGCGTACTAAGTTAGAAACGCTGATTGAACCAGTGGTTTGGTTCACAATGTTGTACACGCCTTGAATGGTGTTATTAGGTGCGGCAACTGAGAACTGAACCGAAGCACGGCTTAAGCTGCTCAATGAGCTGCAGATAGCGCTAGCATCAATTACCAATTGTTGACCTGCAGCAATGGTTCCTGTTGAAGCTGAACCTGATGTGCAAACGTTACCGCTTTCAGTAATTACACGGCTAGTATATGGTGCAGCAGCAGTGCCAGAGTTAACTAACACAAAACGACTGATATAGCCGCCAGCAGTGCTGAACCATGGTGATTGTAATTCGGTACCGTCGTGAGTGATAATGCCTGCTGTACCAGAAGCATTAGCAATGCTAGCCGGGGAAACCTGGCCAGTGAAACTTAATACACCAGAAATTGTTTGAGCAGGAATTACAGTCAAGCCGTCAGTGGTAAAGCAAATATATTTTTTAGCTGGGACTAAAGTATTTCCAGCAAAACCAGTGAACGTAGCAGTTGTTTTCCCTGAATCTAAAACAGCCGCTGTAGGAACAGTACAGTCTGTTGCAGTTGAAGCAAATACAGCGCTGGCATTAGAACCCGCTGCACCAAATTGACCTGTGAGTACTAAATTGCTAGCCGTAGCAAGAGCTGATGCTAGAACCTGGGCACCAGTAGCAGGATTAAGAACAGGAAGAGGAACTGTGCCATTAATGACTGTTGCGACAGAGCCTAGTAATGCAGTTGTGCCCGCTCCAGGTACTACTCCTGGGGTGTGCGAACTTGCACCAAATTCTTTATAATCTTTTGCAACCAGGGCTACTGATGTGTCTGGTGTGTAAGTTGTAGTTAACGCCGCAGATGGGCTAACGAAAGTACCGGTCAAGGTGGATAGTGCTGTGCCATTTGTCGCAGCTAAAGTTGAATCAGTAAAGAACTTAACGCTTACTGTGATTGATTGTGTTGGGTCAACAATAGTTAAGTCTTTAGTTGCTAAAACAAAGCTTTCCGTTAGAGCGATAGGAACTAGAGTGTCAGATACATCAAAAATTACAGAAGTAGAAGCAGCAGCGCCTCCGTTTGCAACACTGCTAGTAAATGATGCGCTAGCACTTGAATTTGTAACATCGCCAGCTGATAAAGCATTCTTAAACTTACCGTTGACTAAGTCAATACGGATATAAAGGTGATTGTTTGCTGCGACGCCCCAACCAAATTTACCTTGTAGATTTAATACGTTAATTGTATTAGCTATATTAGTGTTTGCTGATAAAAGCTCTTTTGCAACAAGTGCAGGTGCTGGAGTAGTAGCAGATAAATCAACAGCGGCCAATGCTGCTGAAGAACCCGCTGAAAACAACATAGTGGCAACGGCAGTTGCTAAAATATTTCTAGTAAATTTCATATTTTTTTCCTTCATGGTGATTAAAAACAAAAAACTATCTATGCATAGATATTCGCTAATCGTCGAATATGTTTACAACTATATCAAACCGTAATTTTTTTACAAGCATTTAATTGTCATAACAAGATTGCGGTTTGTTGCGTGCGTTGAACATTGCATAGCGATTGAAATGCTTACATGTAATGATCGTCCAGCCCAAGCCTCCGAAATTTATAGAAAAGTGCGTAACGGACAAAGGCCCTATATTAAAACGAGTTAAATAACAATTTCGAGTATAGACATACAATGAAATATTGTCCAGTGATCAGCCGATCTAAAGATTATTGGACCAATGGCGATCATTCGCTTTCAACCGTCTGTTTGATACTACATGATTATACAAGGCATAAAATATGCCATTAATCCTTGGTGGCGAAATAATTCGCATAGCAGGCCCCATCTCGTTTCGGCAGATGGGATGGGGGGAGGGAATTTGGGTCAATTTAAGTTATTTCGTGCAAATTGTTTAGCTTAAGCGTCAAAAATTGCAGACTTTTACTAAGTAAGTCTGCAATTTTTGTAGGTAGAGTTTGCAAATCTATAGCGGCGTAGGGTTATAAGGCAGCCTTGTTATCTCCCTCACCCCGGCCCTCTCCCTGAGGGAGAGGGAGGAGATGTTGTAGGCTTTTTAGCCTCTAACCCCGGCCTTCTCCGCGAGGAGCGAGGGACGCTGATATTATTTAGACAGTAGCCTTATCGTGCAGTCGCATCCCAATGCATTTGATTTTGAAACGCATCGGTTAAATAAGTCGCATCGGCGGTGGCGGTAACGATATGCGGCGTAATCAAGACCACCATTTCGGTAATCCGGTCACTGCGGGTATCATTTCTAAATAATTGACCCAGCCAGGGGAGGTCGCCTAAATAGGGAATTTTATTTTGGGTTCGGCCTTCGTTATGGGTAATTAAGCCGCCAATCATCACGGTTTGTCCCGAGTCAGAAACCAATACAGTTTGGACATGACGTTTAAAAATCGGCGGGGTATTGTTGGTTGAATCGCCCGCTTCGCTGACTTCCTGGCTGATTTCTAATTCCACTTGGCCGCCCTGCAAGATTGTCGGGGTAAATTTTAAGATCACCCCGGTATCGACATATTTATAGCTATTGAGCTGATTGAGCTGGCCTGAACTGCTGGTGCCCGATTGCGCGCTGCCGATTGAGGAGGACAGAACCGCGACTTGAGTACCGACCTGAATCGAGGCGGATTCATTGTCTTTGGTCAAGAGACGCGGGCTCGACAGAATTTTGGCGCTGCCGTCTTTGACCATCGCCGAGATGCGCGCCATAATGCCGGCGGCACCATTAACATAGGCATAGCTGATGCCACCGGTCATTGCGCCTAAACCGAGTCCGGTCAGCGCGTTGACGATACCGCCTTCGGAGGTAGGGTCGTCGTGTTGGAAACGCCATTCCACGCCGAGTTGCGAGGCTTTATCGAGAGTGATGTCGGCGACGGTGGCTTCGATTAAGACTTGGCGCGGCACCCGGTCCAGTTGTTGCAGCATGGTGTAGGCAGCGCGATAGGCGCGCGAAGGACCGACAAAAATCAGGGCATTACGTTCGTTATCGACAATAACGCGCAGGCCATTGCCTTCCAGAACATCGACGCCGTTTTTAGTGTTTTTGCCTGATTTGATCGTGGCGGCGCTTTGCAGCCCGCCAGTGCTTGAACCTTGGGTGCCGCCCATGCCGTCGCGGTTGTTGGTGCCTCCTTGATTGGCAAACGAACCTGCCAGCGGTGATTCGCTGGTATCGGGCTGATTTTGTTGCCCCTTATCTTTACCGAGGATGCCGCCTAGCACTTGGCCGAGTCCTTTGGCATTACTGTGTTTGACAAAATAAATAAAGGTGTTGTTCTCCTCGCCGGCGGCCTCCACGGTATCGACACTTTCGAGCCATTGGTCGACCATATGGGTCCAGGTCGAATCCGGTGAGACTACGACGACCGCATTAATCGGTTCGACGACCAGTAAATGGACGCCATATTCGGTGCCGGTTTTACTGACCGGGATACTTTGGGCGGCAAGAAACTCCGTTAAGAGTTTGGCGAGCGGCGCGGCTTGCCAATAGACCGGGCGAATCAGGGTCAGTTTTTTATGCGCAAAGCCGGGTCGGTCAATTAATTTAATCGCCTGTTGATAGGTGGCAATGCGATCCGGCATGCCAATCACGACCAGCGCGTTGAGGCGTTTATTAGGGAGGACTTCACCGGTTTGTCCGGTATCCATAAAGTGGCGGGTAAACACCATGGCTTCTTCGGGAGTGGTGTAGCGCAATGGAATAATGGTCATCGCGCGGCCCAACTTTAACAGTAGTTTGGCGTTTTCACTGAGTACCTGTGGTGAGCTGTTCTGGGTTTTGCTGGTCGGTAGTACCCGTAAGCCGCCCTGAGGTGACCAGGCCAGAAATATGTCGTAGGCGCGGAGCGCTTGTTCGACCATGTCCAGTAAGGGGCGTGGCTGAAGCGGTTCGGTGACATGGATGGTCACCGGGTCCTCGCGGTTGGTGATGGTCGCGTCCAATTCGAAGGTAAGGCCTAAAATTTCGCCGAGCGCCAGATGAATAAAGTCATTGAGCGGCATCGCATCGATATTGATGGTGACCGGATGGTCGGGGAGTTTTAATTGCGCGCTGGCTTCCGGGGTTAAGGCTTTCCATTCATGCTCGGGTAAACCCGACAAGGCCTGGAGTCGGTCTTTTTTGGAGAGTTCTTGAACTTCAGGCTGAACATCCGCCAGACTGGTTTTGTGCGGCGCTTCGGGAAGTTGTTGAGGGAGATCCATACGCACCGGCTTGATAAAATCGCAAGCGCTGAGCAGGGCAATACAGGCAATCAGGTTAAGGCTTTTTACCGAATAAGTAGACATTATGTTTTTCTGCGTTTTTTTCTAAGACGATACCGTCGATGAAGATGTTATGAAGTATTGCGCCATCCGGCAATTGGTCGTTGGCATGAAATTTTTTAAGTTTTTTATCGGTTTTTACATAAACAGAATTCGGCAAGAGGATTCCTTTAAGCTGCCACTCGGTTACGATGGGTTGTTCGGTTTTGGTCGGATCTTGAGGCGCGCTGGCGGTTTTGGTTTCTGGAATTTGACCGCGCTGCTTGTCCCATAGGTTGTGCTGCAGAATTTGGTTTAATAAATCGGGATCCTGAGTTTCGGGTGATGTGGCAAGCGCTGGCGGTGCTATGGTCGGTAAGCCAGGAATTTCCTGCTCTTGCCATAATGTCATCAGCGGAATTCCGATCACCAATAACCAAAGGATTATAAAATATTTTTTCACCGTTGCTCGTGTTTGTGTATTTTGGAGTTTATTCTACTACACTCCCCTTGCGCTTGCATGGCTGTGACCTGACGCTTAGATTCATTGTCGTTAACTTATGTTTTAGATTCAGGTGCTTTGGTCTTTGGGCGATAGCCGGCGATCGTCATTTGTAACACCGCGCCATCGCTCGATTTAAAAAGTTGCAGCATCGGAAAGCTTAATAGTTTTTGATGGTGAGCGAAAATATCGATGATCCGAACCAGATCAGCTAATGCCCCTTGAATCGAGAGTTCTACAGACAGTTCTTCACCGATTGGGGTGTCGCTACTTTCTGCAAAGCTATGGGATATTATTTTCAAATGGTTGGCTTCTGCGGCGCTGTTAATTAAATTGTAGAGCTCTTGTTGCGCTTGGGTATAGCTTGCCGCAATAAAAAATCCCTGTAAATCTTTTTCAACGGCGGCTTTCGCTTCAACATTCGATGCTTGCCAGGCTTTGGTTGAGCGTTGCAGGGCCTGTAATCTGGCGGCTTTTTGTAAGTTTTGTTCAATAAGGGTGTGTTGAGATTCTCGCCAGTCAACATAGGGTAGGATGAACCACGATAAAATTAATATGCTGATCAGGACAATGATTATCCAGTGCAGTAAGACATAGTAGGTTCCCGTTAAACGCCTGAGATGAGACAGATGTTGTAAAAAATAATTAATCATAAATGCTTGAGTATTAATCGAATCTGAAAAAATTCTTCATTGGTTTCGCCCGCGCTGCGAATATCATTGGTTAATATGACTTTTTCAACGTCTTCCAGTTTTTCAAGCAAGACCATCAAACGGGCGACTTGATTACCCTGACCTTCTAAATCAAGCTCATCACCTTCATAATGCACGGTTTTTAAGTAGATATCTTTTGGAATTTCGATGCTGAGTTGCGCCAGTACCCGTTCGAGTAGTAGTTGTTTTCGTTGAGTGTTCACAACGTGTTGATGGAATGACTGCGAGCTTTCTAATTGTTCACGTAATGCTAAAACCTCATTTGCCGAATTCTGAATCAGATTTAATTGTTCTTGAATTTTCTGGGCTTGGTGGTTGAGGATCATTCCATCGACTAGCATCCAGCTGAAGATAAGTAATAAACACGCGCGAATAACAACATAATAGTTACTTGGGTCTATCCAATCCCGTACTTCGGGAATTCGGGTAATGCGCAGTAAATTGTCATGCGGTACGCTAAGGTTGGGTAAGGCTTGCATAGTCACTGTTTCCGGCGCCCAATAGCCTTCGGGGTGATTAATTTCCCAGCCTTGGGTTATTTCTGGCAGCCCCCAGCCATGCCAACAACGTTTTGCTTGTTGTGGCGTGCTGATATGGGCGGTGGCGATCAGTTTACCCGCTTCGCCCAAGAGTAGGTAATTAAACAGGTTTTGTTCTCTGGCAATCAATAATGCGGGATGTTGCGGGGCAATGGCCGCATACCAAGCCAATTCAGGAATAATGTGGGTACAAAACGGTATGCGTTGCTGCATTGTCTGTGCATAGTGTCGATCCCATACCCAAATTGCCACGACCCACTCGTTTTCTTGCGCTTCATAATTGAAACAATAATTGCTTTCCGATCCCCAGGGCGACCAATGCGGAAAGTCCAAGGCAACGGCTTCGCCTAATTCCTTGGCAGTTACCATGTGTTTTGGAAAATGACGCATTCGATAAGCGCAAACGGACGCCGGCAGTAAAATTACCACGGTTGCAAATACCGTCAGCGCCGGAAGTTCGTTGGCACTAGAGTCTATCCATTGACCCGCGCGTCGTACCGCATAGTTTTCCTGATCATCATCGGATAGGGTGACCTTAATCCAAGGAAGCCAGCGATCTTTTAAGGCAAAATAGTATTGACTTAGATCTGTTGGTTTAGTTTTGGCCTCGGTCATCATCAGGATAGTACCATTGTTGTATTGAATAAGGAGGGTTACTGGCAGGCCTTAATTTTATGGTGACGCGCATCGATTTTTGCCCAGGAATTTTGAGAATTATTCGGAAGGTCGATGACGGAACAAAGCGGCCAAGATCACCTAGAGTTCCAGGAAAATGGGTTAATAATTTTTGTAATAATGGCCAATTTTCAGCAGTGCGTGCTGCCCATATAGCTTGAAATTGCTCATCCGTGCCCTCTAGATACGCGCGTAACACTTGTTGCGGTGCAGTAGCCGCATTTAGTGTCAGGTGGATTCCGGGAGTTACTAAATTGCGTAACGGTGGCTGTTCAGTTGTTCCATTATATAAGGTGTAAGTCATCGAAGGTAGTTCGAGTAGTTCATCAAGGCTGCGCAGCATTTTGTTTCTAGGGTAATACGAAAGGCCTGCTTGAAGATAATCTTGGGCTTCCATGCCATAACGTAGTTGCAGGTTATTTCGATCAATCCAATCGCTAAGTTCTTGACTAATTTGTTGGGCGGCTCGAGTATCCGTCAATTGTAATAATAGCCGGTAAAAAACTTTTTCATTATAGACACCGAGTCCCATAAGTCCGGCGCTATCTTGAATTTGAACATTGACGCCGTCCAGGTTGATAGTGCGCCCATCGATTGGGAGTTGTTTTTGGTCGATGCGGACGTAATTGTAGGCTATTTTTCCGGTTAGTAAGCTATGAATAATTTTTTGCAGGACACTTCGATAGATCAGTTCATTTTGCCATTGGGTTTGGGTGCGTTGTAAGGCTTTAATTTGGGTGCGAGCTTGATGACTCAGTCCTGTTGCTAACATGATCAGAATGCTGATTATAATCAGCGCAACAGGAATAATGAAACCGCTTTGTTTATAAGGCTTCATCTTCGACAAAACCCAGGTTGGTTACATCAGTATCGGTATTGAATAAAAATTGCCATTCATGAGGGTTATTCTGGGCATCGGTAAAGGTAAGTTTTACCCGCCTTGGAAATAACCAAAGTTGCTGAGTATCATAATTATCGAGCCATTCGGTTTGATCTCGGTAGCGAAGCGCTGCGTATTTGCTTAAGGTGTTAGGATCGACTAACTGCGGTACTGGGAATGCGAAAGCTTCATAACTAAATTGCCCTTGTTTCAAATGCTCTAATAATGGTATCCAAGTATTGTCCCATTGTAAATTTCGGTCGGGGTCGGAATGTAAACGCCCTTCCAGATAATAAAGGGTATGGTCGGAAGAGTTGGGTTCTGCTTGAAATTTGAGTTGAATCGGTTTGACTTGGCCGGGATTATCTAATAGTGGCGCGGCGGTCATCAATTTCATCGAAGAGGGGGTTCCCTGAAAATAGGGGACATATACACCTTCCTGAGATTTACTGTAATTACCCAGTAAAGTTTGACTAAATAATGTTTTTAACCATTGCTGGCGTAACAGTAGCGATTGCCAGATTTGTTCTTTTTTGACGCTTTGTTCCCACATGGCTATGCCACGATAAAATCCTGACAGTAATGCGGTAATGAGCAAGGAAAATATGGCGAGAGACACCAGCATCTCGACTAAAGTAAAACCTTCGCGGTTAGGTTTCAGTTTTATTTCCAACCGAGTTGCTCCCAACGTAGGGTATGGAGATTTCCGTTAGCGTCATCGTAATTGGCATTGATTTCGTATAGACCTACGAATTTTTCAATTTGGTCTTCTTGTTGAGTTAAGGGAATCACTTGTAGGTCATTTAATACTTTTACTTTCCAGTGGATTTTCTTGCCAGCGATAACGTTTTCCCCTTCGGTTCTGTTAGTAGGATTAATAATCGCTAGTTCTTGGATAATTTGTTGTTCAATAACGATGTCATGGGCAATATCACCCGTTTTTAGTATGCGAAGGATTGATGAGGAGAATAATTGCAAAATTACGCCCATACTGATTGTGACTATCGCAGATGCAATTAATACTTCTATCAAAGTAAATCCATCGGCTTGATTATTCCTTAGATGCGAATATTTATCCATGATGCTTATCGGTGTTGCTAAGAAATAAGAATGAAATCATTGTTGGGCAAGAATAAGCGATTATTTGCGGTGGACAAGATGAATGTATTTCCCGCGATTTTATCAATCTATCACTGATTTTTTTTCAGTTTCGTCTTGTAGTGGAGTGAATGCCATTTTACCGTCTAATGGTCTAATTTCGATTTGCCACAAGTGGTTGTTGTTTGATGATAATTTTATTTTTCCACCGTTCGTTATTCCAGTCGCCAATAATCGTAAAGCAGGCAGTTCTTGAGCTTGCCATCCTGCGGGTAGTTTGGGCCATTTTGATCCGCCGCCTTTGGGTAGAAATATGCTTTTGCCGGAATTCCAGGCTTCTATACGCAGCGCGTCGATCTGTTCACTAAATTCAAGCAAAGCTTGTTGCTCTTGGGTTTTTATGAATAAATTCCAGAAATTTGGCGCGGCAACTCCGCTGATTACACTTATCAGCGTAAGCACTATTAAGAGCTCTATTAGCGTAAATCCGCTTACTTGATTTTTAGTTAAATTAAATTTGATGTTATTTTGTTTCTCTAGCATTGCTTTCCGGGCGTCATAACGGCAAATCATTAATGCTCATAATCGCGCTCATCAGCGAGACCATAATCCCCCCGACCAGAAAGCCCATCACGGCAATCACCATCGGTTCCAATAAGGATAAGGCTCTGCGCATGCCTTCCTGAAGAGTGCGTTGATAGAGTCGGGCAATTTCAGCCATGCTATCGGGTAAGTTTGCAGCGGCTTCGCCGGTTTCGATCATCCGTTGGGCCAAGGGGGTAAACAGGTTTTGTTCGCGCAGGGCGGCGCCCAAGGTGCCGCCTTGTTGAATGGTTTTGCTTACGAGTATTAATTTATCGCGAACTTCGTCTCGTCCTAAGGCTTCGGCGGATAGATTGACTGCTTCCAAGAGTTTGACGCCTTGCTTTAACAAGCGCTGCATACTGCCGCAAAATTGCACGGTTTCCCAGGCCAGCACTAATTGTTTAATGCCGGATATTTTTTGGATGAGGCCCCAGATTGGAAATTTGCCTTGTTTTTGTAATGATCGAATTAAAAACCCTAAGGCAATTGAACC
The DNA here is from genome assembly GCA_947505105.1 of Methylococcaceae bacterium. Classification (GTDB taxonomy): domain Bacteria; phylum Pseudomonadota; class Gammaproteobacteria; order Methylococcales; family Methylomonadaceae; genus SXIZ01. Next base: position 47,124 of record CANNKG010000008.1, read on the forward strand.
GGTGGTCCAAAACCAGATGTAATCGCGCAGCCAAAAGGAAATGGCGATTAACACTTGTAGAGACATTGAACTGCGTGCTCCCATGTCGCCGACCATCGCCGCAAAATTGGGAATGACCATCAAAAATAAAAACAGCACCACCACAATACTGATTACGATTAGGAAGGCTGGATAGGTCAGGGCGGTTCTGACTTCGGTGCGTAATTTAAGTTCTTCATCGAGTCGTTCAGCTGCTGAATTCAAAGCTGAACTTAATTGACCGTTGGCTTCACCGATTTTAACCAAGTGGGCGACAAAGCGCGGGAAGGTGTCCGGTAATGAGAGCATCGCCTCTGATAGGCTCATGCCTGAGCGGACCATGTTGCCGAGTTCTTTCCAGCTGGCTTGAATATGGCCGTTTTCGAGGGATTCCGCGATCATCGCAATCGCGCGCTCCAGGGGCATGCCGCTATTGCGTAGGCTGGAAAGTTCGTGCAATGACGCGAGCAAGTCACGAATCGGAACGGTTAGGGCGATGTTGCCTTGGCCGGCTTGGACGGTGAAGGGTTTGATGCCGCGTTCGCTCAGTTGTTTTAAGGCTTCGGGCCGATCTTCCGCGAGGACCCAGCCTTTGACGGTCAGGCCATTGTTACGCACACCTTTATAATGATAATACTTCAACCAGCAACCCTTAAGACTTCATCAATAGTGGTTTGGCCGCTGGCGGCGAACAAAAAGCCGTCTTGTTGTAAGGAACGCATGCCTTTTTGGGTTAATTCAGCTTTTAGGCGGTCCGGCGCGACTGATAAGTTATGTCTGATAGCTTCGTCAGTGAAGAGCATCTCGAAAATGGGGCGACGGCTACGATAGCCTGAGCCCATGCATTCGGGGCAGCCCGCGCCTTGTTTGAATTGAATTTGATGGTTTATTAATGCGCCCCACTGCTGGCTGATTTCGGCCCAGCCCAAGGCGTTGGCCTGCTCGAGCGCATTGTCATCGGGAGCTGAACAATGCGGGCATACTTTTCGAACTAAGCGCTGGCCTAAGACGCCAACAATGGATGAGGCTAAAAGGTATGCGGGAATGCCCATATCCATGAGGCGCACAAATGCGCCCGGTGCATCGTTGGTGTGCAGGGTGGAGAGTACAAGATGGCCAGTCAGAGCCGCTTGAACTGCAATCTCGGCGGTTTCCCGGTCTCTAATTTCACCAATCAAAACGATATCGGGGTCTTGGCGTAACACTGAGCGCAAAATCGACGCGAACGTCAGGCCAATTTCAGCGTTGACCTGAATCTGGGTAATACCGGAAATTTGATATTCGACCGGATCTTCAACCGTGATGATTTTGCGTTCGTCACTGAATAAGTGCTGCAAAAAAGTGTACAAGGTTGTGCTTTTGCCGCTGCCGGTGGGGCCTGTGACCAGGATAATGCCGTTCGACTGTTGCAGCATTTTCTGAACCAACTGCTGATGGTCGTGATGTAAGCCGAGATCTGATAACTGATTGACGCCTTCTTCGCTGACCAATAGTCTCATCACCACATCTTCGCCCATGACGCAGGGGGTGGTGGCGACGCGTAAGTCTAAACTGATGCCACTTAAACGAATCCGAATGCGACCGTCTTGGGGCAGGCGTTTTTCGGAAATATCCAGTTTGGCCATTAGCTTGATGCGTGAAATAATCGGCGCTTGCATGCCGGGACCTGGACGATCGACTTCATGTAAGACGCCGTCCACGCGAAAGCGGACCCTGAAAACGCCGCGATAGGTTTCAAAATGAATATCCGAAGCCCTAGCGTCTAATGCTCTCTGGATGGTGTCGTTAACGTATTGAACGATCGGCGCGCCACTTGCCAAGTCTTGTAAGGAGTCGGTATCGTAGTCGTTGACGCCAAGTTCTTTTTTGTCAAACAATAACAAAAGTTGGCGTAATTCATGAGTGCTGACCAGAACCGGGCAAACCGGTTGCTTGACGCGCCGTTGAATAATATCCAACACAAATTCGTCGAACACATCGCCCATCACTACCCAGAACCGTTCGTTGCGAAATCCTAAAGGAAAAACCGCTTGTGCTTGCCACCATTCAGATTCCAGGCCCAATAAATTTAGCTCTTCGACATCAATCGGCAATTTATTTTCGTGGAGCCAATCGCTTAGACGAGGTAATTCCCACTGTTCAGCAACCAGCGGTAATATGTCTTCTTCGGAACAACTGCCCAATTTAACTAGGGCCTGGCCAATGCGCCCACCGTGCTGTTTTTGAAAATCTAGCGCAACAGTCAGGTCGTGTTGGGTTATCCGGCCAATGCCTATGAGTAATTCACCTAATGGTTGCATGCTTTGAATTATAGTGTTTAGAGTGGCTGCAATTATATACTCTACTCTTAAGCGTATTGGATTTTTTGGGGAGTTAGTCGGAATCTATCTGGATGTTTTGGTGTGGATTAAACAACGCGTTAAACATTTAGCTTGTTGTCTGATTTGATCAATAGATCAGATGTGATTTACTCTGCCAAGGCATTTCTTTGGTTTCTATTGTTGTAATTGTCAAAAGCCTGTCGAATCATGAGCGGCTTAACCGTTCATCTTTCGACAAGCTCGTCCCAGCATTGAATTCTGGTTAGCTACCTTTACACGATATCTCTATTTTCCAATTCCCAATCGTTACGACAATCGGCATCACACCAGCGCCGGTTAGGTTCAGCTATCGGCTCACCGCAAAACAGACAAAAACCAGTGGCCGAAGCGGTTTCATGTGGTCGACGCGCTTGTTCAATTTGTGCTTGCAAAGTGATATTGATAATTTCGTCTGCTAAATCGGTTTCGTCACTCATGATGTTCTATTCCTTTTTGAGTTTTATAGATAGCGGTATCTGACAGGCTTACTTGATTATGTAAGCACTATCTTAAAAATTTACTGATTAAGAGTATGAGTTGCCAACGAATGCATCAGTTGAATATACATTAAAGTTAAATGTTATTTGGGTTGAGTTTTCGAGGCTGTGTTGACGGTTGTTGAATGGTAGGTGTCGCAAGGCTACGCCATACGCTGTTATTAACCGCATGATTTAATGAATGATTCTGTGTCAGTATATTTAGTTGTTCACCACAAATAAAAAAGCACCTCTTCAAATAACTATCCGCACTGTTTTAAGATAAAAGTTAATGAATCTCATTGGATAATTAATTGGGCTTTGATCAAGGCATTCGTTATTTTTGTGGGCGGGGGATTATAGGTCGAATGCGAAATATTTTCTAGCGGTAAATTCTGCTGGAAGGCGTTGTTTGGAAATTTTCGGATCACGTTAAACGATTCGGCGTTATGCGAATCATGACCGATGTTAATGTTTTGAGGTTTGGAAATCGGCGCTAGAATTTAATATAGCAAGACTAGCCAATCACTATGTTTTGAAATCGAGAGCTAACTTATGAGTGATTTCGTGCCGATTCTGCTAAGCTCAAAGCCACTCCAGTCGATATAAATCGGTTCTGCGATTGGCGATATTTCGAGACGCCCCGCGGGTGCGGGCTTGTTTGAGTAGATCCAGGTTGAGATCGGCAATCAGTGTCATCTCGGTGTTCGGGGTAGCTTCTGCTAGGATCGCGTCATGCGGAAAGGTAAAGTCGCTCGGACTAAAAATAGCCGCTTGCGCATATTGAATATCCATATTTTCAGCGTGGGGTAAATTGCCGACGCTGCCAGTAATCGCCACAAAACATTCATTTTCAATGGCGCGTGCTTGTGAGCAGTAGCGAACCCGCTGATAGGCGTTTTTGGTGTCGGTCCAGAACGGTACAAAAATAATTTGGGCGCCTTGGAACATGGCTAAGCGCGCTAATTCCGGAAATTCCGAATCGTAGCAAATCAACACCGCAATCTTGCCGCAATCGGTATCGAACACTTTGAGAGCATCGCCGCCCTGAACGCCCCAGCAGTTGACCTCATCAATCGTGACGTGGATTTTATATTGCGCTTCAAAGGTTCCATCGCGTCTGAGTAGCCAGGAGACATTGTACAGTTCGTGGGCGCTATATTCGGGCAACGAGCCCGCAATGATGTTGATATTGTAGGACATGGCCATATTTAAAAGGCCATTGCGAATTTCGCGGCTAAAACTGGCTAAGGCGCGGATCGCGTCGGGAGGGTTTTTGTCGTTAAATAAACCCATCAGCGGCGCGCTCATGTATTCCGGAAACAGGACAAAGTCAGCTTGATATCCTGCGACAGCATCAATAAAAAATTCGGCATGTTTGAGTAATTCTTCAACACTCGAAAGCGTTCGCATTTGCCATTGCACGACGCCGAGTCGGACAATATTTTTAGGGCTGCCGATTGACGGAACTTTCTCGACATAGTCCAGATTCACCCATTCGAGCAGGGTCGCATAGCCTTGGGAATCGGCATCGACCGGCAGATAACCGGTCAGGAGTTTTCGAACGTGAAAGCCATTGGCTAATTGAAACGACAAAACCGGATCGAAAATTTCTCGATTTTTGACTTCTTCAATATAACGAACGGGCGATAAGGTATCGGCATATTTGGCATAACCAGGGATTCGGCCTCCCGCGATAAAGCGGCGTAAGTTCAGATTCCGGCACAGTTCCTTGCGTGCATCGTACAATCTTCGTCCCAAACGCAGACCGCGAAATTTAGGATGGACAAAGATATCCACACCGTAAAGGGTATCGCCTAAGGGGTCGTGATAGGTAAGATAACCGTCGCCGGTAATCTGCGCATAGGTATGCTGGTCGCCAAAGCGAGCATAGTCAACGATCATTGACAGGGCTGCTGCGACCAACTGGCCGTTATCTTCAATCGCGATCTGACCCTGCGGGAAACGGCTAATTTGGGAATTGTATTGATCGTGCTTCCAGGCTCCGCCCAGATTGCCGTATACACTTTCCATTAACACTGCAATGTTTTCGTAGTCTTCAAGGGTGAGCAGTCTAAGGAGTAATTTGTGTTTTTTATTTTTAGCTTTCATGATTATCGACTATAGCTATACATCTTGACAATTTAATGACATTAGGGGGGGATTACCGGTAGTTAATGAACAAATAGTCGCTATTTACTCATGAACTTAAGAATTCGGCCTGCCCGTTTTGACCTTTTCGACCTGTTCCACAGCCAGTATTAATTCCTCAATGCTTAGCTTTGATAGTAACAGAAGACCGGCTCGCAGTACTTCGCCTTTTTTAACATGAACGCCTTGTGAGAGACAGGTTTTCTTTAATTCGGTAATCTTTAAGTAATCATGTTCCGGAAACGAAAAGCTGTCGCGGATTACGTTCTTTTTCAAGGATTTTTTCTTTTTTTCAGTTAAAGCCTCATCGTTGATGTTGACTGCTTCAGGCGCTTCTATTTCAGATGTTGCCGAAGTTTTTGTGGGCGCCGACTTTTTTGAAGTTGTTTTATGTGTCGTCTCAGGTAATGATTGGTCGGCTTCCGAAGTGATTATGACGTCTTGGGGAGCGGTTTCTGAGGGGAGGGATTTTGATTTTTTAGTGCTCATCAGTATTCTCTTATATACAAAATAAAATAGTATATACCGTTTATATTGTTATGGGGAGCGTTTTATTTAATTTAAATGGCAATACAGCAAAATGTCGCAATTCTACTAGTACTCAGTCAATTTAATTATGGCGGGTGTAGTTCAAAAAAAACCGTTCGTGGTGAGCTTGTCGAACCATGAACCACAAATCCTTCGACAAGCTCAGGACGAACGGGGTATTTATAAGTACTCGACAAAACAAATTGACTGAGTACTAGAACGCAAGGGGGTCTAAAATCGTGCTTTTACACGTCGATAAACAAAAAACCATTACCTTCCTGTAGTTTGGCCTGATGTTTCGCTTCTGAAGCCAGATCGGCGATATCAAAGTGATAATGGCATGTTAAGGCGTCTTGCTGCTTTGGGAAAAAAACGCAAATACAAGAGAGGGAAAAGGTTAAATGAACTTGAGCGGAAGAGCTACTTGTCATTAAATTGTCGCCATTTGGTCGTATTTTGGTCATATCGTATTGCTAAGCTGGAGGAGTTAATAAATTAATTATTGGAGTCTGGAATGCGTATTAAACCTCTTAGCCTATTGATAGGTTCAATGTTAGCGACGAGCATGTTGCCGAATTATGCGGTCGCAAAATCATTTGCCGCTAAAAGTTCCGTTAGTGGCGTTAATGTGTTGGCGGAGCTTGAAGTCGCTCAGAATGATGATGGTTTGGCGGGGCAAACGTTTCTCGCCGTTGAATTGAATGGCCAGTTTTACTTTTTTAATGGTTCAAAATGGCATGCTTATCAGACCGGACAAACGCCCGCGCCTTACTATTCTGGTACGCTGGCGAAACGAATGATTACGGTATCGGAATTGAATAGCCAACCCTATGCTGGCGCACGGTTATATATTGGTTATGGTAGTAACTTTGATGACATGGTCAGGCATTCAAATTATAGCCTTGTTTTTGTGGTGCCACAGCAACCGGCAAGCAGTTCACGCAGTATGGTTTCGGTTGAGTTTTTACCGACGCCAGCACCGTCAACGCCTTTAGAGCGTGCGAGCGTTTTTACGCGTTCAAGCGTTGCGGTTAAATATAACGACGGGAGTGTCGAAACGAGCCGCTTACAATACAACACACTGTTTAATAACACTGATACCTTTAACGGTGTAGCCGCAGGCGCAAGTTTCAATAGCAAAGGACAGCAACTTAAAGGCGCCGATGGCAGTTACTTGGTTGCTGAGGCGCCGGATGGACAATCATTGATGCAGATTGCCGGGGCGCCTGCCACCAAGTTAGGCGGGAATCCATTATTTCTGGTTACCCAGTTCGAATATCAGTGGCGGAATCCGGGCGCCACTACCGGCTTATATGGCGAAGTACCGATGACACTTAAATTATCGACTCTGGACCAGAATAAAACTAATGGTCAGTTAAGTGTAGTCGAGCTTAAGAATATCGATATGAATCCGATCAATGGTTTGTGGGTGCCGTGCGCGGCCTCGTTATCGCCGTGGAATACTCATTTATCCAGCGAAGAATACGAACCCGATGCACGATCGATTGAAGAAAAACCTACTGCTGCGGCAAGTTTTTTAGCTGAAAATAAAACTAACAGCACACTCATGCAGTCGATGTTGACTTGGTTCGATGGTGACGCCTCAAAGGTTAAACCTTATAACTACGGCATTGTTCCTGAAGTGACTGTAAGTGCGACTGGCACTGCCAGTGTAGTAGGTCATCGTGCGCTAGGTCGGATTTCGCGTGAATTAATCCAGGTGATGCCGGATCAACGCACGGTTTACCAGGGTGATGATGGCACTTACAACGTACTCACCATGTTTGTGGCTGATAAAGCGACTGATTTATCAGCTGGAACACTGTATGCCGCCAAATGGAATCAAACCAGTGCGGATAATGGTGGTGCAGCAACTTTGACGTGGTTCAAGTTGGGACATGCGACTAATGCTGAGCTTGAGTCGTTGGCGAATACCTTAAAATTTAGCGATATTTTTACTACGGCAGCGGTTAAAGAAATCAAAGACAGCGCGGGTAAAGTGACCGGCTATGAACCGCCTCCTGCTGGATTTACCCAAATCATTGCCGGGCATGAAAAAGGCTTGGTGGAAAATCTGCAGTTAAAGCCGGGCATGGAAAAAGCGGCAGCGTTTCTTGAAACCAGACGTTATGCCGCTTATAGCGGAGCGACCACTGAATTCGAGAAATTTGAAGGCGTAACGGTCAATGCCAAGGATAATAAAGTTTATCTGGCAATGACCAGAATGCGCGATGGTATGGAAGACAAATCCGTTGATCCGGTGAATCATATCCGTATCCCACGCTTGTTGGCAGGGGCCGTCTATGAAATGCCGCTGGCGAAAGCTCAAAACGACACGGCTGGTACGATAATTGGCAGTGATTATGTTGGGACTTCGCTCAAAGCTTTAGTGCTGGGCGAGGATATTGCTAAAGATAGTGCGGGAAATACCGGTCATGTCGAAAAAATTGCCAATCCCGATAATCTTAAATATTCGGAAGCCATGCGCACATTATTTATTGGGGAAGACAGCAGTACCCTGCATATCAATAATTTTCTGTGGGCATATAATGTCGACACGAAACGCCTGACCCGCATTTTATCGGTTCCGGCAGGTGCTGAATCGACCGGCTTACAAGCGGTCGATAATTTGAATGGCTATGCGTATGTGATGAGTAATTATCAGCATGCTGGTGATTTTAGTGCCAATATCAATGCCGATCTTAAAGCACAACTTGAGCCATTAATTGATAAGGCCAAGGCAGGTATCGGTTATATTTCTGGAATTCCCGCGTTGAAATAACGACGGCGTTTCTCAAAGCGTGTCTGCCAGCATTGGCACGCTTTGAATTACCTATTGAGAATTTTGATGTGTTTGTGGTGAGCCAAAATTTTCGGAAGCATTATTGTTTACCTCCTCTGGGTCTTTTATAGACACAAGTGCGAAGATTTTAGGGCTTCGCACTTTTATTTTATTACCATGAGTTTCGCTGCAACCATTGCGTGGTGCTTTAATTTCATAGGTTGAAATGTTACTAACAGATTAAGTTGGTTATGTTTAATCGATTAGTGGCAGGTAACAATTCCATCAGCTTCGTGTACTACACAAACTTCAGAAGTGTTTTGATCTTGATCTCTGCTGCATTCTTGAGCAAACACCACGGATGTGCTAATAACAGTAGAAACCATAGCAATTGCAAAGATTATGTTTTTCATTTTATTTCTCCTAACACTATTTAAAAGTGCCTAGTTAAATATTTATAACTAACATCAATTCATAAAGGCAAATGAGCTAATTCTTGACTTAACAACAGATCGGGCAACATTTGCTGATCTGTAATAAAATCTTAACACAATTATGCTTTCAATTACCTTTAAAGGAGAACTATTTGGTGGTGGAGTGATGGGTTAAAGCCATTCCAAGCGATAGAGATCGGTTCTTCGATTCGCAAGATTTCGCACCGCTCCCCGAGTGCGCACCTGTCTTAACAGTTCCAGATTGACATCGGCAATTAGGGTCATTTCAGTATTTGGGGTCGCTTCTGCCAAGATTGCATCATGTGGAAAAGAAAAGTCGCTTGGGCTAAAGATTGCGGCCTGGGCGTACTGGATATCCATGTTCTCGGCGTTGGGCAAGTTGCCGACGCTGCCGGTAATCGCGACGAAGCATTCATTTTCAATCGCGCGCGCCTGTGAACAGTAGCGGACGCGTTGATAGGCATTTTTGGTGTCGGTCCAGAATGGCACAAACAGAAGTTGTGCGCCTTGGATGGTGGCTAAGCGCGCCAGTTCGGGAAATTCGGAATCGAAGCAAATTAAAATAGCAATTTTGCCGCAGTCGGTATCGAATACCTTGAGCGCATCGCCGCCTTGAACCCCCCAGCAGGTGACTTCGTCGACCGTTGCATGAATCTTGTATTGGGCTTCGAAGGTACCATTACGTCTTAGAAGCCACGAAACGTTATAGAGTTCGTGGGAGCTATATTCAGGCAATGAGCCGGCAATAATATTAATATTGTAAGACATCGCCATATTAAGTAAGCCATTGCGAATTTCCCGGCTAAACCCGGCTAAGGCTCGAATCGCGTCCGGGGGATTTTTGTCATTAAACAGGCCCATGAGTGGGGCACTCATGTATTCTGGAAATAAGACAAAGTCGGCTTGGTAACCGGCGATGGCATCAATAAAAAATTCAGCATGTTTAAGCAGTTCTTCGACGGAGGTTAAAGTGCGCATCTGCCATTGCACAACCCCTAAGCGGATAATATTTTTGGGTCCGCCAATGGACGGAGTTTTATCCACATGATCCAGATTCACCCATTCCAGAAGGGTTGCAAACCCTTTCGACTCAACATCATTGGGCAGGTAGCCGGTCAATAATTTTCTGACATGAAAGCCGTTGGCAAGTTGAAAAGATAAAACCGGATCGTAAATTTCTCGAATTTTGACTTGCTCGATGTAACGAACCGGCGTTAGCGTTTCGGCATAATTGGTGTAACCTGGAATTCGTCCACCGACAATAAAACGCCGTAAATTCAGATTCTGGCATAATTCTTTGTGCGCATCGTACAATCGACGCCCCAAGCGTAAGCCGCGGTGACTGGGATGAACGAAGATATCTACACCGTATAGGGTATCGCCTGTAGCGTCATGATGTGTCAGGTAACCATCGCCAGTAATTTGGGCGTAGGTATGGATGTCGCCGAAACGCGCATAATCGACAATCATCGTGAACGCAACTGCGACTAGTTGGCCATTATCCTCAATCACAATCTGCCCTTGTGGAAACCGGGTAATTTGTGAAAGATATTGATCTTGATTCCACGCACCGCCCAGATTGCCATAGACGTTTTCCATCAATGCTGCAATAGCGGTGTAGTCTTCAGGTTTTAGAATCCGAAGTAATAGCTTATGTTTGGTTATCTTTTCCATAGGGTGCTAATTTGAGTTTGTTTTGAGTTGATTATGCCATGTAACCTACATGCGCGGGGTAAATGAGGGAAAAATTTACAGTCATGGCATGGCTTGAAGTGGAGTATTAACATCTATATCCTGTTAGCGTCGATCATGGCGCCCAAAAATAGCCGTTAGAACAATAAAGCATTATGCAGGTATTATTTATATTTTGTATAAATACATCACTTTTTTCATTCAGGTAATCGTCGTTGGAAGTTGTAAATATGCTGTGGTTAGTTGCTATTTGCGATAAAGCAAAAATGGTTAAATAGTTATTGTACTACGATGAATTAATGCAGAAGTGAGTTAAAAAAATTGAGCAAGAATAGTATATTAAAAAATGTAACATCATAATACATATTTTAAATAAATTAGAAGTTTCCGTATTAAGCACTTAAGGCAATAAATAAAATATTAGTGTTCATTTGGCAATACAGGGTAACGTCTAAAAATACTCATTCTTTAAAGCAGAATGTGCGAAAATATCCGTAAATAATTCTATAGCTATTAGATGGTCATAACTTATGTCTGAAAGTCAAACAATTAAAAATTGCGCACTTTACTGCTTGGCACAACGCTTTGATATCAATGCGTTGTCAAAATTTTTATCCGCTTCTACCTTAATTCGAATTATTAAAGGTTCGTTGTTAATCGAAGATGATCAATCGTGGTCTGTCGTTTTTGCCTATGGCGCGGTTGTGCATTGGAATGTTAGTTCTGAGCAGCAAAGTAAATTACATCATATTTTATTAAATTATGCCGAAAATCCACTAAAAGTTATTGAAGAAGAAAACTTTACATTTTCTTTGAATAGCCATGTAACCCGTATTATAGAAGATCATATCGAAGTCGAATCCTGTGATCCGAAAGTAATTTTTGCCTTATCTCATGGAATGGCGCAATCAATTAAACTTGCTTCATTTGAAACAAATGCCATAACAACCATTAATAATACTAACTATATTCCAAAATCATTAGCGGAAAAAGGCAGTATAAAATTAAATAGTCATAACATTGCTAAAATTCGCGGGCAATTATTTTTAACCAAAAGTGATATAATTTTGAATTACGATTTGCTGGATACCCCCGATTTTTTTTGGGAATACCCTGAATACGAAAATTTATATAGTATTACTGCTAAATATCTTGAAATATCTCAACGCACCGAAGTATTATCAAAAAAGCTTGAAACGATTCATGAGTTATTTCAAATGCTCGCCGATGAACAAAAACATCGACAATCATCATTTTTAGAATGGATTATTATCTGGTTAATTACTTGCGAAATTGGTATCACTATTCTCGAAAAATTATTTTAATAAAATTACGCTAATTTTACTTTAGGACTCTGTGAGCGTAATTAAAGTTTTATAGTATTTTCGTTGTGAGTCATTGGAGTTTGCTTCGATAAGTTAGAACAAACCTTGTTTTTAGACTCTCGATTGCAGTCATCATTTCGATATTGGTAACAACAAACACACCGATTTAAGCGGCGTTGATAGCGACAATAGGACCATTCAACCAAACTGTCAAGACGATCAAATTCGTTTTTGGTTTTAATATAAGATGCGTATTGTTGAATATACAATACTGCATAAAGTTGTCGTGCTTGATCTATTAAAATATCATTATTCATGGGTGTTCAATCCCTATCTCCATCTAATATTCAACCTGATCTTGTTGGGCTGACAAAGTACTCTTTAAGCACATTTTTACCGTTAAGAGTCTATCTGATTGTTCAAGAATGGCGGTTCTGATGTTAAAAGTTATGTGATCAACAACCGACTTGAATTCACATAAAATTAAATCGATTCTGTACTGGCTAGCCTATAGTGTGTAAATGACAGGATAATGACAGAAACTCGTAATGATGAATGTTTAGTGGTTCAGCAAGCCAGTGGTTTTTGTTTAAGAATGAATTTGTTCTGATAGTCCCCTTTCCCTCAGGGAAAGGGTTGGAATGAAGGGATAAATGTTCAAGTTATTTAATTTTTCATGAGTGTTTCCCTTAAAACCAAGGATAACAAGTAAATGCTCAGACAAATAGCTCTCTAAAGAGCGCAGTGAAATGTTTCTTTGTATTTTACAAAATAGGGTGACAGCTACAATAAGGAAGGGTTTATAAGATAAATAAAAAAAGA